>NZ_JH636435.1:1946657-2246657 GCF_000255655.1 Schlesneria paludicola DSM 18645
GTAAGCTAACGCTCCATGTACATCGTGCTCTTGATGTTTGGGATAGAAAACACGACAGGTGAACGGCAATTGCCATAACAAACACATGTTGGAAAGAACGTGGCATTTCATTCGTAACGCAGAGCATCGATCGGATCCAAGCGCGAGGCCTTCCAGGCTGGATAAAAACCAAACGTAATTCCGACTGAGGCTGATACAACGAACGAGGCGATGATTGCAGGAACAGAGGTTTCGATCGGCCATCGAAGCAGGAACCAGACTAAGGTCGAGGCACTTCGGCCCAACACGATTCCCATCACGCCGCCAAAGAGGCACAAAAGAATTGCTTCGATCAGAAACTGGCGCATCACGTGATACGCCCTTGCGCCCACGGCCATCCGCAAACCGATCTCTCGTGTTCGTTCAGTGACTGAGACAAGCATGATATTCATGATTCCCACGCCTCCAACGGCCAGTGAAATCATCGCGACGATGAGCAGCAGGCCGCCCATCATTTGTGACATTGCTCCGAACGCTTTCAACATCTCACTCATGTTGCGAATGTTAAAATCGTCGTCCTGCCCCTCTCGAATATGGTGGCGTTCGTGAAGGAGTGAGGTGATCTGAGCGATCGCAGAGGGGATTTCGTCTGCTGAAGCGGCCTTCACCATGATCTGATCAACGTTGGTGAAACGGGTATGTTGCGGGTGATTTGTCGATTGTGTCGAGTCCTTGGCCGGATAGAGCGACGTGGAGGCAGGATAGATTTCACTTAACGAATTCGAATCTGTGCTTGAAGAGCTACTGGTGGAACCTTGACTCGAGCCGCCGGTGTTATTGCCGGACACTCGATACTTCAATGTTGTCCAAGGCGCAATCAAAATGTCGTCCTGATCCATACCCATCATGTTGGCCCCCTTGCGTCCGAGGACACCAACGACGCGCAAGGTGACATTCTTGACACGAAGATCCTTGCCCACCGGGGATTCGGCTTCGAAAAGCTCCTTGGCGAGTGTCAGACCGATAACGCAGACCTTATTGCTTCCGCGAACATCACGATCGGTGAACATTTCTCCTTCTTCAATTTCATTCCAATCACGGACCTTTAAGTAAGTCGGTGTGGTTCCGATGATCGACATCGGCACCCAGTTGCGATTGCCACGGATGACTTGCGCCTGAATCGAAATCGTCGGCGCGACATATGCCACGCTCGAACACTGCTCGTCGACCGCTTCGCAATCCTGCGGTGTTAGCGTCATTTCACTGCCAGATCCAAAATTGATCCCACCGCTGGACGATGCGCCTGATTGAACCATCAAATTGTCGGCACCCATCGTGGACATTGTCTTAAGTAACGCGACGCGAGAACCCTGGCTAATCTCGACCATGGCAATCACTGCGGATACCCCAATCACAACCCCAATAGCGGTCAGGGCCGAGCGCATGCGGTTTCTCCACAACGCGGCTACCGATGTGCGAATCGATGAAGGCACTACCTTTGTGAGGAGCTCAACAGATAGTGGCGCGCCAATCGCCGATCTTTGTTGTCTGCTAAGAACGACTCGCGTGTCTGCTTGAATTGACGTGTGTACCGCAGCACGTCGACGGGATCGCACTGTGACACCACTACCCTCGCAATCCCCATCAGGTGAATCTTCAGAGTGATTCTTTCCGGACGTTTGAATTTCAGCGACGGCCGCAGGTTGTGAATTGCACGAATCGAGAACGGGAGCATTGCCATGCGGATTCTTTCGATCTTCAATTATCAACCCATCCTCAACTCGAATCGTACGAAGAGCAGCGGCAGCGACCTTTGGATCGTGCGTCACCAGAATAATCGTGATCCCCGATTCATTGAGCTGGCGAAACATCTGCAGTATCTCGGCACTCGTGTGGGAATCGAGGTTGCCCGTTGGTTCGTCCGCCAGAAGAACAGCTGGTTGGTTGATCAGCGAACGCGCGATCGCGACTCGTTGTTGCTGGCCACCGGACATTTTCGAGGGCACATGATCGAGGCGATTTTGCAGTCCCACGCGTTCCAGTATTTCGATCGCGCGCTGGTTCGCGACAGTCGTCGACGGGGCATTGACGGCATAGTCCAATGGCATCAGGACATTCTGCACGGCTGTCGTTCGTGCCAGCAGGTTGAAGCTTTGAAAGACGAATCCGAGCTTCGACGTACGGACGATCGCCCGTTCGCTGGCGTTTAGCTTTCCGACTTCCTGGCCGTCCAGCCAGTATTCACCGGAACTGGGGCGATCCAGGCAACCCAAAACATTCATCAGTGTGCTTTTGCCTGAGCCTGAAGCACCGACAATGGCGACGAATTCTCCACGCCGGATCGTGAAACTCACTCCTTTGAGGACGGGGACATCAACTTCTCCAACGCGATATGTCTTTGTCACATTTGCGATACGAATCAGATCCATGAGTACACGACCTCATTCTTTTTTAGCGGCATCGCTTTGTTTGTTGCGGGGAATCTTTGGCGGTGCGAACGGGTTGTTCACTTCATCGGAGGCCGAGCTGGACTTCTCGCCCAGCACAACCCGAACCCCTTCGGTGATTCCTTCTCCCGAAATTTCAGTCGACGATCCGTCGTTGATTCCAAGCGTGACGAGCAGGGGTGAAACAAAATTGTCCTTCTGAATCCAAATCACCCCTTGGTTTTCGCCCTTGGGGATCGGAATTAATTCTGGGTTCTCCGGTGCAATCCGACCTTGCGGCGGGGTGTAACGCAGCGCGGCGTTTGGCACGAACAACACATCTGACCGCTTTTCGATCTGAAACTTGACATCTGCAGTCAGGTACGGAAGAAGTTTCATATTCGAGTTGTCTGTCGCAATGACGACGGTGTAGGTCACGACGTTCTGAGTCATCGACGCGTTAAGTCGAATCTGCGAGACCCTGCCGTAGAAGCGGTCTTTCGGAAAGGCATCCACCGTAAACTGCACCGGCATGTTGGGGCTCAGTAGGCCGATATCCGCTTCATTCACCGAGGCCCACACTTGCATTCGACGAAGATCTTTCGCGATCAAGAATAGGCTCGGTGTGTTAAGACTTGCGACGACGGTCTGTCCAATGTTGACCCGGCGATCGATGATGGTCCCAGAGACAGGCGAGTTGATCGTGGTGTATCCAAGATTGATCTCAGCGAGCTTTAAGGCAGACTCTGATTGATCGATGACACTTTTGCCGACTTCAACGCTGGCTTTGGCAATCTCATGATTTGCCTTTGCAGAGATGTAGTCAGAGTCGGAGATGGCTCTGAACTGGGCTGATGCTTGAGAACCAGTTGTGGACGGATTACCGGAGGTGTCACCCCGAAGCTTTTGGGCCCGGATCCATTCTGCTTCCGTTTGTTCACGCTTCGCCTGCATCTGCAGCAGGTCGGCTTTGGCCTTATCGAAATTCGCCTTGGCCTGATCGCGCTGGGCCACGTAGACAGACGGATCGATCTGGACAAGCAACATCCCTTCCTCGACGGGCGACCCGTAATCCAAAGTCATATTGGCGTACGAGGAATCAGATTTTCCGCGAGGGTCGAGACCGATTTCCTTGATCCGGCCAGCGAGCTGGGCTCCCACGTCAACGACTTCTTCGGGCTCGACTGTTCCCGTAGCCCCCACAGTCAGGGTCAAGTCGCCGCGTTCGATTGAGACCGTTCGGTATTTCACCGTCTGAGTCGCTTGCGTGCAACAAGAGTAAAACAATACCGCACAAAGCGTTAGGACACCGACAATCGCCAGTAAGGCTTTCATAAAGTTCAGTCTGCGGCGGCACAAATGACGTCCTCAGTTATTGGCAATCAAGCATTGAGCCACAATCCGCCGCGGTCCTTTCTCAATGTAAGGTGCGGCCGAAGATCAGATGGAGCGCGCATTCGGCGAAATTTTTGAAAAACAGTTCGTCGTCCGTCACCGTGCTCCGCCTGTTTCCGGCCACCCTCACGCGGTCCTACCAGTGAGCGGGTCGCAGCAATCCGACGCGGACCAATCAGATTCCACGTATTTGCGACGAAACGGAAATACGAGACAGTGGGAATGAGAGGCGCATTTTTGTTGAGACAAACAGTGCGAGGCCGATCAAACGTTAGTTCTTCGGCAACAGCAATGGCGGCCGAGGTATCTCCGTGGTGAAGGGAACGCCAGTGATTTCGCGCCACTTTACGAGCTGTTGGTCGGTCAGAATGGCCAACGCACGTTGATTGGCCGACAGAAATTGCCGCCCATCAATTGATTCATCACCTTGATTTTGGCTCTGAGCGGTCCGCAAGGAATTGACCAAGATTCCGTCTTCAATCACTCGAGCACGTTCTTGCTGCTCACCCGTCAATTGCAATGCGGTTGCGACGTCAGGATCTCGAAACGCATCCGACACGTCCGTTTGCAAACTGATCTGATACAAACGTTGTAACTGGTCCTGACTGAGGATCGTCCGCACGACGGATTCATTTTGTCGGGCATCCTTCAGCAACTGTTGCAATCGCTCGGACGCCGGACGATGCCCCAATTCGTTAATCATTTCCTGGAATTGCTGATTGACGTGTTCCGACAGCTTCTTGACCTGTCTGCGCTGTTGCTCGTTGAGCTTCAGGTCAATATGCACGGCGTCATTGTCGAGGAGACGAATCTGTCGACTCGCACGAAGTGCCGCGAGATCGGCCAAGATCTTTTCGACGCGGCTTTGTGCCTCACGAAGGTCGACTTGAGCACGATCGTCTTCTTTTCTCTGCTCGATGAATTCGCGGTAGTACGACAAGACCGAAGTCAGCAACCGTTTTCGTATCGGCTCTGTCCCTGGCTGATCCACAAGTTCTTCTTCGCTGGCCCGGAACAGTTCATCAACACTTCGTCGCGCCAGCCGGTATTGTTCTTCGGCTTCATCGGCGCGCGCACGCTCCCGCTGAAATGCCTGTTGCACCTTGAGTCGTTCTCCGTGAATGATCGCTGAGGCGACGAGAGATCCCACCGTGGTCAGCACCAAAAGGATGCCTCCCGCAATTAGCAGCGAGGGATGTCGACGTAGCCATTTCCGAGTTCGCTCCAATACCGTCGGCCGCCTCGCTCGAATCGGCTGGTCCTCAAGGTAACGTTTCAAATCGGCGGCGAATTCTTCAGCGGTTGTGTACCGGTCAAAAGGTGACTTGCTGAGCGACTTCAGGACGATTGTCTCCAGCTCTTCGGGTACATTCGGAGCGACTTTACGAAGCGGTACAGGATCGACCTCCGCGATTTGCCTGAGAAGTTCGTTGCGGTCTGTTCCCTCAAAGAGCGTTCTTAGCGTCAGAAGTTCGTACAGCGTGGCCCCGAGTGAATAAATGTCCGTGCGTTGATCCACCAGTCCGGGCAGGGCTCGTGTTTGCTCAGGACTGGCATAGCGCAATGTGCCGAGAATCTCTCCGGAAACCGTCAGACCAGCGTCACCGGCAATCTGAGCCAGGCCAAAATCGGTGATCCAAATTTCACCGCGTGTATCGATCAAAAGATTCGCCGGTTTAATGTCCCGGTGAACGATTCCCACCTCGTGAGCGTATTGAAGCGCCAGCGCGCATTGACGGCCCAGATTGGCCACCCAATCACAGTATTTGCGACTGGCGGTGTCATATCCGCGCGGTATGACCGACTCTTTGATCTCTGGAAAAGTCTTGTCTGTCGCGACCAATGCTGTACGCGACCGGGCTAATTTAAGGAATTCGTTGCCGCTGTCCTGCACATCGAAAGCGGCCCCCTCTTTTAAGTTCCTCATCTCACCGATCAACTCACCGAGACTTTGGCCCTCAATAAGCTGCATGGCGTAGTAATGCACGCCCAATTCGGCACCAACTCCATGGACGGCAACAATGTTCTCATGTCGTAAGTTGGCTGCCGCCATGGCTTCGTTTTTGAACCGTTGCAACCGCTTCGGATCGAGAGCCGCAGCGAACGGCAGCACCTTCAATGCAACACGACGACGCAGAGAAAGCTGTTCGGCCTCGTAGACCACGCCCATCCCGCCACGGCCAATCTCCCGAATCAAGCGGAATTCGCCAAGTTGTCGAGTCTGAATTGACTCATCGGATCGCTGCGCGTCTGGAACCTCCTTGAGATTGTCCTGCCACCAGATCAGCGTCTTTTCGTCCAACAGAGGCGAATATGCAGCCTCGCGCAGCGGACCGGCGACTCGCTCAACCCCCGTCTGCAGATCCATGTACTCTCGCAGCTCGTCGGCAAACTCGGGGTGCTGTACGAAAAAATCCTCCTGTCGGACAATTTTTCCGGCCTCGCAAGCCTCGATGTAGGAGGCCAGCACTTCGTTGAGTCGAGATTCGCGATCGCTAGCGTCGTCGGCACTCATCTTGTCTTCTTCTCATGACCCCATCAACTCACGAAGTCTACGAAGGCCTCGATACAAGAGTCCAGCGACGGCACTCCGGCTCTTTCCGACTTCATCTGCAACGACCGCCAAGGGCATGCCCTTCAAATGATGCAATTCGAGTACCTCACGCTGTTCGTCTGAGACCTGTGACATCGCTCTCGCCAGCGCAAGCACCTCTTCCGCACGCAACAGATGACCACTCGGCGACGTCTGATCTGCCGTCAGCGCTCGTTCGAGGCGCGATGCCGACAAGTTCAGCTCTGCCTCCAGCGAACGTTCTCGCCCCATGTCTCGTGCTTGGGTAGAAAAACGCCGCGCCGCGCCCGCAATCACATTTGCAAGAATGGAGCGAAGCCATACGAGACGTTCCGCTTCAGTCTGTCCTCGGAATTGGTTCTCACTTCGGCACGCCTCAAGAACGGTCTGCTGCACGACGTCTGACTCGTCCAATTTACGACGCAACCGAGGACCAAATTGCAGGCTCGTTAACAGTCGCAAATAATCCCGATACTCCTCGATCGGGCGACACTCTTCTCCCGCTGGATGATTCATATTCGACATTTCTACGCGATCGCACCACTGCTGATTCTCGGAGACATTTTCTAGCAGCCTGTTGGAGTAACGGGGACTGGCTCCGACCAGATTAAAAAACGCCATGACATCGTGAACGCCAAAGTGCCTGTCCCCCTTGCTTCAGCAGGCTGCTAGGGTTCAACAATACCCTGCCTGGCAGGAAATACCATCCGCGGCATACCAAGCGATTCGGGCAAGTCATCGTCCTGAAATCAACTATCGCAGTTGGATCCAAGCAATCTGTTGACGTAACGGGGACTGGCTCCGACCAGATCAAAAAACGCCATGACATCGTGAACGCCAGGGTGCCTGTCCCCCTTACTTCAACAGGCTGCTAGGTTGAGTGTACGCTTGCCATCCATTCGTCGCGACGCCACAATAAAGACATTCCGTCGTCGACAAAAACGCACCGTCACGATTCATTGGCGAGCGACATCATGCGAGACTTTTTTAGAGGTTGGAAGCGGAAAATCGGAGTTGTCACACTCCTGATGGCTTGCATTCTTTCCAGCTTTTGGATCAGAAGCCAGGCAGTGGAAGATGCGCTGATTTCTCCAATCACCAATGTGAGAATCGAATCAACGACTGGCAGGCTGCGGATTGGCATATTCCATAGCGTGCCGGGTAGCTGGTTCTCTTGGCCCGATTGGAGGTCTCGTTCGGTCGCGGCACCGTTGAACTATCCATGGAGCAACTGGCAACTGGGCCTCGTACATGGGACGAATATTCGCTCGAAAAGCGATCCGCGAGATTTACTAATCATCGCGCCATACTGGCTACTCGTCGTCCCGCTGACCGCCCTCTCCGCCTACCTGCTCATCAGCAAGCCACGGGTGAGAACGCCAGTCTCAGAAAACCAGCCCGTCTGACCTTAGGCAAGCTGGCTTCAGCCAACTTCTCGATGGCCACCCCAGCCAATGTTGTAGCCAACCGCAGACCTGTGGTGAGCCTGGTCTTACCTCGCAGTTCGTCGTGTTTCGCCTAGTCCCTGATGAATTGGCCTCCTTTTTCGGTCCACCGGGACAGATGGATATGTCATGGACAAGCTTCTTGAAAAAGAATGATCTCGGCTTATTCTCAAAACGTTGAGACAGCCCACTGGTTTCGATTGGCTTACCGTCAGTTTTCTGATTCCTACTGCATTAATACTTGTCGTTCGGTGAAGTGGTGTCGTCGCGCCCGAAGTGGATACACGACATCGTCAAACCGCCTGAAGTACCAGCGCGGCCCGAATTGCTTGAGGAACTAGAAAACTCGATACTTCGCATAAAGCGAGACTATTTCCTGATGCGGCGGACATGATGCCTTCATACAGGAGTTTCCCAGATTCTAGCCGAACTCACCGTGATAGAAGTATTGACAAGGAAGATGACTGTGAGCAGTCCAGATAAAATTGTGATCGAACTTACGAATCAAGAAGCACTCGTGCTTTTCGAGTTTTTACGTCGATGCGAAGACGAGAACGATTACAAATTCGCAGATCAATCAGAGGAGCGAATACTTTTGACATTGGAGGTCATACTTGAAAAGCAATTGACTGAAATTTTTTCTCCAGACTACAGTCGGATTTTAGAGGAAGCGCGCAAGCAAATCCGCGATGCCGATTAGGCGTCCTGAAGGTAAAATCCCAGACAGTCAGTTGAGAAGTGTCCGACGACACGACACTTTCCGTAAATCCCAAGTCTCTGTAGAACTGCCGTGAGGCTTCAAAGTTCTTGGCACCGATGAACGCACGAATCGACTTCGCACTATGTTGCATGGTTTTGTTCCAATGGATGACTGAGCGGCAGATTATTGGGCCGCGTGATTCTGTCGATTGCTGATGCCTCGTTCGTCGTCCGAATCAGAGTTTCCTTGGCAGTCCGTGACAATGCTTTTATCGCCAGTTCTCGCTTCAAAGCCATGCTTTGGTTCTGTTGAAGTTCCCAGTAGACACAAACTACTGGTAGGCGAGAGCGAGTGTATCGTGCAGCCGTCCCAGCATTGTGTTGTTCGGCTCGCCTCTCCAAATCGTTCGTGATTCCAGTGTAGAGTGATCCATCTGCACATCTCATAATGTAAACAAGCCATTGCTCTGATAGCTGCTTTCGCAACTTCAGCACGGCGACTTCCTTAGCCTTGGCTTCAACCTCGATGGTCGCACTGATGCCCCGCCAGCACTCGGGAAAGTCGGTGATGTCGATAAGATCGTGGTGTCGTTCCGGCTTCGGTTTCTTCCATCCATCAATTGGACTGGAAATGTGAAACAGCGGCTCCCGATCCCATGTGGCCAAAGCGTTCTTCGTGGTTTCTTCGATGGACATAGCATCTGAATTGCAGCGATGGTGATGCACATCGTAAACGAGCGGGATACCCGTTGCTTTGCAGATCGGTAGTAGATCGGCTGGCGTGTAGGTTTTGTCATCGTTTTCGACGGTCAATCGACTTCTGACCCTCGATGAAAGCCGGTCGAGATTGCGGGCGAAATTGGCAAGAGCCTTCAGTTTGTCGCCGTAGGCACCGCCACCGTGAATGTTGATGACATCAGCCCCGATCCACTCGGCCACTTCAGCCTGATATTCAAGTTCCTGTACGGACTTCTCAACAACATCAGTTCGTGGTGAGTTCAGCACCACGAACTGATCCGGGTGGAAACAAGTTCGCAGTTTGTGCTTAAAGGAGAATTTACCACACTCCTTGAATCTGCGAATGATCTCTTCGCTCTCTGGCAGAGCATCGACTTCGTATCCGCATGTCGGATGCGTCTTGACGGGAAGAATCTGACTGTTGACGCGGAAGCAGCCGATACCGTTGTCGGCACAAAACTGAAGTGCAGCAAGCAGGGCGTCGGCATTCTCCATGCACAGACGGCTCAACTTCATCAAGGCGTCGGACCGCTTCATTTTGCCGATGGATGTCGCCGTCGTCGTGCCAAATTTGATTGGCTCATCACGAAACATACAGCAGAGGCCCAGTCGAATCACGACCTCCCCCAATTCATCAACGTGATCGACAATTGCAGCACGGTTGCCAGCGAGACCCAGACGAAATATGGGACTTGAGCGATGGCAACCCATCGATAGTGTCGCCAGATCGCCACCATCATCCAGATGATTGTGGCCCAGACAATCAAGATGTCCACAGCCGCAAGAGGCAGATTCCTCATGCCGAACTGAATCGGCGTGAAAATCAGGTTCGCCACGAGATTGATGGCGAATGGCAAAGCGATCATCCAAACGACTTTGCCTCGGAACATCTGCACGAATACAAAACCGAACGTCACGAGGATGATCGGGTAGAGAATCTGCCAGATTAGTCCAATGGTCGCCGGGGCAGGCGTCCAAGAGGGCTTAACAAGTCCGTTGTACCAAGTCATCCAGTCCATCAGCGTTCCAATTCATGCTTCATCTGAGTTCATTTGCTCTCGATGAGTTTTAGCCGCTCAAGCGGTTGTCTGGCAGTCAGTCCAATCAAGACACCGTCTTGCCATCGCATTGGTCATTTCGACCTCGACTTCCCCAATACAAAAATTGGACTGGAGCAGCGATGGCGATTCAAGAATACCTGCCCGGACGACCCAAGAAACAGCGTGTCAAGGACGTTCGGCGGCATCTCTGGCATGACGGTACAAATCAGGGCGGCACGCAAACGGGGTACAAATTCCGGCAACAAAAAAAGCCTTAAACCATTACAGTTTAAGGCTTTTCGTTATGGAGGATGGGGGATTTGAACCCCCGACCTCTTGCATGCCATGCAAGCGCTCTCCCAGCTGAGCTAATCCCCCTGGGTGTGATCTCGACGCCGAATCAATCGACAAATCGAGGCCGCGAACTCAACTTATTTTCCGTAAAACGTCAGTTTTCGTTCGTGTGCGGGGAACGTATCAGGGAGCTTGAAGCGCGTCAAGCGATGCCGCTTGCTCACAGATCGCTCATTTTTTTTCTTCCAGTACGCCTCGACAATGGCATGGGAAACCTTCGGCCGTTGCAACCTTGAACCCGCTGATTCGTGCCCTCAATTGGGCGGCCCTCAAAATCACGGCATACCGTTCCAGTCCACCGCTGATAAACGCACCAGAGAAGTGCGGCCCCAGCCATTCGCCAGAATCCCGCCGGGAAAAGCAAAGCGACGATCACGGGGGACTGAATCCACCGGATGCAACGCCTGCCTGGAAACAAAGCCCTCCCCGGGGCTCAATCCAAGAGTCGCGCGGAGGGCTTAAGAAACTCGGCGGATGCAGGCCTTTGCGAAGCCGCTGGGAATCGACCATCGCCCCAGAAGGCGGCACGGTCATTGGATCTTGCTGACTGAGTCACGAGAGGAAATTGGCAGAAGAGAACTTGCCGTCGTTCATAATTGCGACGACGACTAGGCCTGTTTGAGTTTGTAACACCCTGTTGCCTGATCGAACGACACACCTTCAGTGTTATAGAGACATTGATAGAGAACATTACGAAAATTACGGCTCGAGGATTTGTATCCGGAATCCACGATCTTCGATGTCAGATCGGCCATCGAGAAGCCTTTCTTGCTTTTACCTAACAATTCCAGCACGTGTGAACGCAACGACATGTCGTTCTTCAGGCGGCGCCGACGCCGACGAATGACTCGATTGTCGCCCATCACCTCGAGAAGCTGACGATCGATCTCGTCGAGCTGCTTCTGCAGCTCTTCGCGACGTTTCCCCAACTCCATCGCCTTCACACGGCGATCTTCAAGGATCTGTTCCAACTCCGCGACGCTCAACACACCCGTCGGCTTTACCATTTTGTCGTACTCCCGTAACACTTAAAGGCCCGTTGTAAGCGAATCAGTCTTGGATCGTCATTTAGTATGAAAGCGAGCTGAATTTCAGCAATGGCTTCCGTAACCACTAACCTCTCAATTTCGTGAGGTTCCACAACGACACCACACGTCACATCGAGATCATAGACAGAATCCTATAGAGGACTATAGTTCGCATGCGTACGACCATATCAATGCCCTAGCTCTAATTCAAATCCTAATAGCTTACGAATTCGTTGCCTGAACATGTGTCATTGCGCATTGCCGAACCGATGGCACGCCCGACCCAGCTTTCCGCCATCAAGAACAGACGGAAGACCTTTCCGGGGTGCGCGTCTGCCGTGATGCCTCTTGTCGTGATTTTCGGGTTCCGCTACGATTCGTTTGGTCGGTAGCTGCGTCAGGTCGGAGGAGTGACCGCGGGGCATCCGATGCCCTCCAAGATCCGGCGGTATTCAACCCCACTTTGAAGCGGAATCTCTTATGAAGCTGCATGCTCCGTCACGGACCGTCGGAGTTCTCTCCGTCGGCGTCGTTTTTCTCGTCGCGACGACGCTTTTCGCTCAAAATATTGGGGGAGCTCAATCCTCTGAAGCGACTACCGTCAAGCTCGTCGCGAACATGATCTCTCAGTATCACATCAGCCAAAAACCGCTGGATGATCGAATTTCGGCGATGATCCTTCAGCGGTTCATCAAGGAACTCGATCCTCAAAAGATGTACTTCCTCAAGGCGGACATCGACGGATTCGCACGGTATCGCGATCAACTGGACAATTTGCTGCGAAGCGGCGACGCCGCATTCGCACACGAAGCCTGGAATCTTTATTTGCGACGTCTCGACGAGCGCGTGACCGTCGCCAATCGCATGATCGACGAGCCACACGATTATTCGCTCGACGAATCAATGCAGGTCGATGGCGAACAAATGTCCTGGTCGGTCGATCAAAAGGAGCTCAATGATCGTTGGCGGAAACGCATTAAGTATGAGTTGCTCTCACTGCAGCTCGACAAGACCGAGCTCGCAGAAGCCCGCAAGCGCCTGCACAAGCGCTACGAAACCTTCCGCCGCAATGAGCATGACACCGAAGACGGCGAAGTTCTCGAGCGATTCCTGACATCGGTGGCTCACTGCTACGACCCGCATTCAAGCTATATGTCGCCCCAGACTCTCGAAGACTTTCAGATCCAGATGAAGTTGAGCCTTGAGGGAATTGGCGCAGCACTCCGCTCAGAGGACGGAATGACCGTCGTGGCACAGATCGTCCCCGGGGGCGCCGCGGAAAAGGACGGCCGCTTGAAAGTGGGCGACAAGATCGTCGCGGTGGGACAGGAAGATGGCGATTTTCAGGATGTGGTCGAAATGCGGCTGAACCGCGTTGTTCGGCTGATCCGCGGCAAGCTCGGCACAAAGGTTCGCTTGCGAATCCTGCGTGACGCCGGTGAAACGGTCTCGATCGAACTGACGCGTCAAACGATCGAACTGCATTCCTCTGAGGTCAAAGGCAAGATTTTCCAGCCCGCAGATTTTGGCCTGTCCGGTAAAGGTCGAGTCGGGGTCATCAACATCCCATCGTTCTATCGCGACTTCAGCGGAGCCCAGCAAGGCAAGGACGACTTCAAGAGCACAGCACGCGATGTTTCGAAGGTTCTCGGGAACTTTGCCAAAGAAGGTGGCGTTGATGCCATCATCATCGACCTCCGGATGAATGGCGGCGGTGCATTGAGCGAAGCCATCGAAGTGACCGGCCTGTTCATCGACAAGGGCCCCGTGGTCCAAGTCAAAGAGCAGAACGGTAATATCAAGAGCCACGACGACGAAGAGGATGGCGCCGAATATCTCGGACCGCTGATGGTCGTCTGCAATCGGCTGTCGGCATCGGCATCAGAAATCTTCGCGGCGGCAATCAAAGATTACGGTCGCGGGATCGTGGTCGGAGATACGACGACGCATGGCAAAGGGACTGTCCAGAACGTCATGCCCGTCAGCAATCAAATGTTCAAGCTGCTGCCGAGCTCAAAGGATCGCGGCGCATTGAAGTTGACGATCAATCAGTTCTATCGCGTCAACGGCGATAGCACCCAGAACCGCGGCGTCGAGTCGGACGTGGTCCTGCCGTCACTCATCGATCACATGGACCTCGGCGAGTCGTTCATGGATAACGCATTGGCCTTCGATCGCGTTCAACCCGCTCGTCATCAGTACTTGAAGTATGTCACGCCCGAGATCGTGAGCGTCTTGAAAACGGACAGCGAAAAACGCGTCGCGGCCGATCCGAAGTTCCAACAGACCTTAAAGGACATTGATCGATATCTGGCCCGCAAGAGCCGCAAATCCGTCTCACTGAACGAAGAGACGTTGCGTAAGGAACGCGAAGAAGACAAAGCCGCCAAAGAGGTGGAAAAAGAGGAAGAAGAATTCGAAACGAAAAGCGACAAGACTCCGGTCCTGGCCAAGACCGAGTACAACACGGAACTGATGGCGATCGCGGTTGAGTATGCCGGATTGCTGAAAGCCCAAAAGACCGCGGCCAATCGCTAAGTCGCTGGCCAACGTTTATGATCATGACGCTCGGTATCGTTGATACCGAGCGTTCTGTTTTTGAATCTGATAGACTTGTCGATCTATGCCCATTATTGAAGTCAAGAATCTCGCGAAGCATTATCAGGTCTACCGGAAGAACGCAGGCTGGCTGGCCTCGCTGGCCGGTTTGTTTCACCGCGAATACAACGTCGTTCGTGCGGTGAAAGAAGTCAGCTTTCAGATCGAACGGGGCGAGATGGTGGCGTTTCTAGGCCCAAACGGGGCCGGAAAAACAACGACACTAAAGCTGCTTTCGGGGCTGATTTACCCAACGACGGGCACCGCCACGGTTCTCGGCTATGTGCCGTGGCAACGAGCCAATGCCTATCGGAAGCGATTTTCGCTCGTGATGGGGCAGAAGAACCAACTCTGGTGGGATCTGCCCGCTCAGGAATCGTTCATTCTACATCGAGAAATCTACGCCATTGAGCCCGCCCAGTTTCAGCGTCGAGTCGATGAGCTGACCGATTTGCTCGATGTTCGACAACTGGTGAAACAGCCTGTCCGCGAACTGTCGCTGGGCGAGCGAATGCGGATGGAGTTGATTGCGTCGCTGCTACATTCACCCGAAGTTCTATTGCTGGACGAGCCAACGATTGGCCTCGATGTCGTTTCGCAACGAAAAGTGCAAGGATTTCTGAGACACTATCAAGCTGAACAGCAAATGACCGTGCTGTTAACAAGCCACTATATGAAGGATGTCGAGGCACTCTGCCGTCGCGCGATCATCATCAACGAAGGTGAGATCAAGCACGATGGCCCCCTCGCTGACATCGTCGATCGATTCAGCAGCATGAAGCAGATTCATCTTCAATTTGCTGGCACCGAGGTTCCGCCGGACCTGGAACGGTACGGCAAAGTGCTTGAGCAATTACCTCCTCGAGTCAAACTCGAAGTGCCTCGGCAAGAGATTCCCAAAGTTCTGGCCGCATTGCTTGACCGATACACGATTGAAGATGTGGGCGTGCAGGAACGGCCACTGGAGGAAGTCATCGCCGAGCTGTTTGCACGAAAATCGGAAAGCTGAACGAACGATGCCACCTTCACTACGCGTCAAATGGTGCATCTTGCGGACGTCGATCGAAGAACGGCTCGTCTATCGCGCCGACTTTGCCTTCGCGACGCTGGTTCGTTTTTTGCCGATCGTGACACAGGTGTTTCTCTGGGGGGCGATCTATCAGACGGCCAGCCCCACCGATCCGAAATCGATTAACGGGTATACCTACGGCGACATGGTCGCGTATTCACTGCTAGTCATGGTGGGACGCGCATTTTCTTCGATGCCTGGCCTGACAACGGGGATTGCGCGCGATATTCGTGACGGCGCGATCAAGAAATTTCTCGTCCAGCCGATCGATCTATTGGACTATCTCTTCTGGCATCGCGTTGCTCATAAACTGGTCTACTACTTCGTCGCGTTCCTGCCTTTCGGATTCGTGTTTTGGCTGTGTCGTTCGTACTTTCGCGACTGGCCAGGAATCGACGTCCTCATCACGACCTCATTGGCACTTGTGCTGGCATTTCTGATCGGATTTCTGATCGAAAGCCTGATGGGACTTTGCGCGTTCTGGTTTCTGGAAGTCAGTTCACTGGTCTTCGTCTACATGCTGCTCAGCTATTTTCTATCCGGTCACATGCTGCCGCTGGATTGGCTGCCATCCCCCTTCAGCGATGTCATTCGTCTGTTTCCCTTCAAGTACCTGGCGTTTGTTCCCGCCGCGATTTGGCTCGGTAAATACACGCCGTCACAGGTCGCTCTCGAACTGGCGCTCGGCGTTGTCTGGGTTGCCGTTTTGTTCCTACTGAACCGAGTCGCTTTATCCCGCGGGTTGCGACGATATAGCGCTTACGGTGGATGACCTTTAGAACGAAGACGCTTGACCGACACGTGAATGCCCCGCGGGCCGGTCGAGTAGACAAAACTCATGCCCCTCGCACTGCCCGCCGATGAACGGCACATTGACACCTCGGCCGTTTATGGCCGAACCTTCTGGTTGGCCTACTTCGCCAATTCGGCGCTGGTGATGGCGAATGCGTTGACATTTCGCTTCGCCGAACTGGTGCACTTCCTCGGCGGATCAGAGAGTCGCGTCGGGGATATTGTCGCACTGGGAGTTTTGGTCGCTGTCGGTGTGCGATTTAGTTTTTCTCATCTGCTTGATGACTACGGAACTCGGCGTATGTGGCCGGCATGCTCGATCCTGTTTATCAGTGGCTGCGTTCTGTTCGTGAGTGCTTCCCATGAAATGTGGATGCTCTATCTCGCGCGGATCGCGTTTTTCGTTGGGCTGACGGGAATGTTTGCGTGCTCAATGACGCACATCCAGAATCACGTTCCGCCGAGTCGACGGACCGAGATCATTGGCAATCTGGGGAGCAGTGGATTTGTCGGCATGATTCTCGGTTCAAATTTGGGTGACTGGATTCTGTACTTCGTCAAAGATCCACAAACCCAGTTCTTCATCCTGTTCGGCGGAGCGGGCCTGATCGGTGTCGTCTACCTTGGTATCGTTCTGGTTCTGACGCACGGTCAGGATACCGAAGTCCGAAGCGGGTCTCCGATGGCACTTAGGCTGATGTTTCGCTTCTGGCCCGGTACCGTCGTGCTGGCGGCCATGACGATGGGACTGGGCATCACGGCGACGCAGACCTTTCTGACTCGATATGCGACGTCGCAGAAGATCGAAGGGATCGGCGTCTTTTTCACCGGTTATGCAATCTCGGCCTTCGTATTTCGTCTGCTGGTCCAAAATTGGAGTCGTACGATCGGTCGGCATTGGATGCTGGTTCGTGGACTGCTTGGCCACGCAACGGGCCATCTTTTGCTCGCATTCGTGACGGATGGGTGGCAGTTCATTCTGCCGTCGATCATTTGTGGATTTGGGCACGCGCTGCTGTTTCCCGCGGTGGTTTCGCTCGGTTCCGGGACATTTCCCAAAGAATGTCGCGGAGCGGGAACGGCGATTATTCTTGGCTTCACCGATTTTGGCTCGCTGATCTATTCGCCGTTGCTCGGTCGCATCAGTGATGAATTTGGGTTCCACGTGATGTATTGCGTCTCGAGCGGAGTCGCGCTGGCAACGGCGCTGGGCTACATTCTCGTGGCGCGTTACCACCCTGACCATGAAGCGGCGGCGGGTTTGGCGTAAAGAATCGACGTGTCCCACAGCCAGACACAAGTTGCCGAAACCAGAAAAGTCTTGGTGGTCTGTTGAATCAGGGGAACGGGCGCCTTGGACTGAATTGCCGGCCCCGCAGGCACTCTTGTGCTGCTGGGAATGAGATCACCCAGCCCATCGGAGCCCCGTCTGATCCCTTGCGGTCTCCTTTGGCCTGGGCTTGTAGAATTGCTGGACCGATGGCCGACAGAAAACGCCACGGTTCGCTCCCAATTGGCAAGCAAAAATCCCTCACGGCGTTGCCTGCCAGGGCGGCATTTTGTCGTGACAGCAACCCACGACCGCGATGACTTCATGCGAGGAACGATAGTGCGCAACTTCAAACGTTAGGAGCCGGGGGCGTCACCCAACTCCTGGCGAAGCCTGAGCAAGACGCGCGACTTGGCGACTCGGACGGCACCTGGCGTCATGTTGAGATCGGCGGCGACATCGGCCGCTAACCGTCCTTCAATCACGACGCTCCAGAATGCCTGCCACGTTTTTGCATGAAACTCTTTTCGAATGACGTTCAACGCATTCTGCAGCAAGGTATCCATTGCCGCGTCGTCCATCGCGTCGACCTGCTCGACTTCGACGTGAGGATCGAACGATTGCTGCAAGCGTTGATTCGCTTCCGAACCACCTTCACCGATCGGTTGTGATGCCGTTCGCCGGAAATGATCGCGCGCTTTATTTCGAGCGATGGTAAACAACCAACCTCGAAAAGTGTCGCTGGGCCGAACCTTTCGAAAGTTCTTCAGATGTCCTGAAACGGAGAGGAACACATCCTGCAGGATATCGACAAAATCCTGTTCTGCGATGCCCCAGTTTCGGCACCATGACGCGACCAGTGGGGCGTACAACCGAACGAGCCGCTCCCATGCTCCCGGCTGACCACGCCGAGCGGCCGAGAGCAGATTGAGCGACGTCGAACCTTCCAGTCGGTCCTGGTCATCGAAGGCGTCTCGGGTGGTCATTCGGCGCCCCCCTTGCGCCGTCGCTGCGCAATGACCGTCACGCCCGCACTGATGGCGAGGAGCGAGAACGAGATCAGCCCCATGATCAGGAACGCGCCACGAAGCGCGGATTGTGTATTGTCCATTTCCCGTTCGAGCGGACGCACAATCTTGAGTGCTCCGACGACGTCGCCGACCTTCCAGTCTTTCTTTGGACTGCGGCTGTCCGGATGGTTATGGCAGCCAAGACAGCTTTTCTCCATCAGTCGTGAACTGTAGAACAAAAGCTTTCGACGCCCGTCGTCGGTGACGAACCGCGAGAATTCGGTCGACGACTCGTCACCCGGCTTTGCGTGTTCTTCCAGCCAGAGCAGAGCCTCGAGATCGAGATCCGACTGCGGACCACCGTCTTTGCGAGTTGGCCAGGGAAACCGGCTGAACACGCGAACTTCCATTCCCGAATTTCGGCGACTAATCCGCTCGCCGAGATCGATGGCGAACGTCGCAGGCAGGGGCAGGGCAGGGTGAACGTTCTTGTAATTCTCCGTGATCGCAACCGTCGTCACACGAGGATCGATATCGGAAATTTCGTCGCTGTAGAATCGCCAGACTTCGTCGAGCATCTTGGATTCCAGCCGCGCACTTTCGAGCGCGGTCAGGCGGACAAAGAATTCGGACAGGCTCGACAGGTACCACATTCCGGAGATCGATCCGACGATCACGGCCATCAGGACGCCGACCGCCAGCGGATAGCGATAGCTCCAGCGAAGGACACGTTCCGCATACCCCATGGGTCGAGCGAGGATCGGCTTTCCCCTCGAGAATCGCTGCAAATCATCGGCCAATTCTCGACAGGTCTGGTAGCGTCGAGAAGGAGACTTACTCATCGCTTTCAGACAAATGATTTCCAGATCACGGGGGATCATCCAGTTCATGGCACGGGGTGGACGCGGGTCGTCTTCCAAGACCTGTAGCAGCAACAGCCGCCGATTTCCGTGAAACGGGCGTTCGCCAGTAAGCATCTCGTAGAGTACGACTCCCAGGCTGTAGACATCGCTGCGTGCATCAACCAGTCGAGATGATCCCGCCGCCTGCTCAGGCGACATATAGGCGGGGGTGCCGACGACGCGGCCATCGGACGTCATCGTGATCTCGGCCGAATCGCGTTTCGCAAGGCCAAAGTCCATGATATGGGCACGATGCTTCCGGTCGAGAATGATATTCGAAGGTTTGATGTCTCGATGAATCACGCCTTGCTCGTGTGCGTACTGCAATGCGTCGGCCAGTTCGAGCACAATGCCCGCCGCCTCGTGCGGTGGAATCGCCCCTTGCTTGAGCTGTTCCTCCAACGTCATTCCGTCGATGTATTCGCTGACGAGATACCAGACGTTGTCGTCGGTTTGACCACTTTCATATAGCGAGACGATACCGGGATGCTTGAGTTGGGCGGCACTACGGGCTTCGCGCAGGAACCGTTCGACTTCTTCGGCCGATGCCAAATTCCCTGCACGCTGGACCTTTAATGCGACCACGCGTTCCAGCCGTGGATCCCAGGCACAGAACACATAGCCGAACGATCCGATTCCCAGTTCAGAGCGCAGCTCAAACCGGTCGAGAGTCACTCCCCCCTCCAGCAATCGCCGCGCAAGATCCCGGCCTGCATCGGTGGCGACGCGTGTATTGCGGTACATTGATTGCGAGGTGGCCGAAATCACCGCCTGCGCCAACGATTCACACTCTGCCTCTGAGATCTCGACGGGGGTTTGCAACCTACCGAGGTGACGAATAAGCGGATCACTCGAGTTGTCGAATTGCTCGAACAACCGCTGACAAGCGGGACAATTCTCGAGATGAAGCGCCAATGATTCAAGCTGTGACGAATCGCCCAGACCGAGAGCCATCTCGCGCAGTTGCTCTGACGGTGGGCAGACATTGTCCGTCACGACGACACCAGGAAATCGGAAAGAGCGATTCGGAATGAAAAAGGAGCGTCCCCTAGGATACCCGGAACCACGCTCAGCGTCGCGGCTTTCCTGTCGAATTCGAAGGAACCGCGAACTCGATAATCCCGACACACCTGTGAATTGCGCAGGGTGTCTGATCAGAGCTTCAGGGTATCCGTCGATTGGTGAGACATCTCAGAATGGTCGAAATCTTCAGAAACGGAGAATCGCGGACAATGGCGTGTAACGCCTCTTCGTTCTTGAGTAACAGGCAACACAGAATGTCGTCGTCACGACGTTCGTCGTTGAAGCCATGGTCCTCGAGTTCCAACGATTGGAGATACCGATGACGTCATCATCGCGCCGGACGTTCTTGACGGATGTGGGCCGCGGAATGCTCGCGGCGGGGCTAGGAACGACACTCGCTAACGATCTGGGCTTTTCAATTGGTTTCGCGAGTGACGCGACCGAAGGAATTCCGCTGGGGAAATATGCCCGGCTTGTCGACCTGATGCAGAATTCCCCGGCCGAAGCACTGCAGCCCAAGCTCGCCCAAATGATTCAGCGAGGGGAGACGGACCTTCAGACGCTGATCGCAGCCGGCGCGCTGGCCAATGCCGTGACGTTCGGTGGTTGTGATTATGTCGGGTTTCACACCGCCATGGCCATGATTCCTTCGCTGCAAATGAGTCGCCTGCTCCCGACAGCACGACAACCGCTTCCGGTGCTCAAAGTTCTTTATCGCAACTCCCAGCAGATCCAAAAGGACGGCAGCACTTCAAAGGCAGCACTGGAGGCATTTCACGCGACGGAACATGCCGCTGAGCATGCCGCCAGTACCGACTTGGGAATTCAGATCCGCGATGCCTGTCGCCATGTCGACGCCGCCACTGGCGAGAAGCTTTTGAGTACGACAAAGTCTCCCATCGAAGCGTTCAACGCACTGCAGCCCGCCGTTCAAGATGATTTGAACGTGCATCGATTTGTCTTCGCCTACCGGACTTTTGGATTGGTCGAACTGCTGGGTGCGGACTATTCGCACGCGCTGCTCAAGCAGTGCGTCCGGCTGTGTGCCGACCACGAACGGATGCATATCGAGCACAAACAACCCGAATCTCCAATCCGCACACTCATTCCGAAATTGCTCGATCAATACAAACTCGTCGGAAAGCCGCTCGGCAAACGCGATCCTGGTGACGCCGCCGTTGAAGCACTGTGCCAGGTAATCTACGAGGGCCCGCGCGAACGGGCCGCCGAAGCGGCCGCCGCCGCACTTGCCGAGGGGATCGATCCAGAAATCGTCGGCGAAGCAATTTCGATGGCCTCAAATCAGTACGTCCTGCGCCAAGGTTCCGACAAGTGGCGCACGCATGGGGACTCGGCGGGCGTCCATGCCTCGGACGCGACGAACGCTTGGAGAAACATGGCACGGCGCGCCGATCCGCAATATGCCATCTCTGGCCTGATCGTTGCGGCGTATCACGCCGGGATTCAGTCTGCCCCTTTTACAACACCGCCTTATCCAACGGACGAACATCGCGCACTGCTGAAAGTCCAGGATCCCGCACGCTTGCTTGCGGAAACGGAAGATGCCATTCGGCAGAACGACCAAGGCCGCGCAACGGCCGCGATCCAGATTTATGGCGAACGAAATCTGCCAGTCGATCCGGTCTTCGATTTGATGCTGAAGTACGCGATCAGCGAAGACGGCCGGTTGCACGGCGAGAAGTATTTTCACACGGTCCGCGAAGAATTCGGCACGACTCGTCCATCGTTTCGGTGGCGGCAAATCGTGGGGCTCGCTCGCGTGACAGCCAGCGCCTACGGCTACAATCGAGACGATCAGCATGGCTTCCGTGCCGCCGGTTATGAAGCCGCTTGCAAATTGCTCGGCGTCGAGTGCTAGTGGCGCAGCCACTTGGTTCTGAATGGACGATGCCCGTTTGGGGCCCCACAACAATACCGCGTCAGATCCGCCGCAAATGAAGATTTGCGGCGGATTTTCTGCTGTCGAAGTTGTCAATCGCTACGATGGCCAACTTCGGGTCGCACCCATCCACAGAATCGGCTCGATTTGCCGTATTCTGCGAATGCCTGCACAAAGGCATCCGGTTGAGATACCCGCATTTCGATAGAAACTCAGAAGAGGTGTTCCCTTCGCCGCGTAGCTCCTTTATTGTTGCAGGTCTGAAATGAGACCCTCGGACAATACTCACGACGGACCTGGCGAATGACGGTGACGAAATCTCTGGACGAAAAGCTGCGTTCGATTCATCAAGACCCGCACGGGTCGCCCGAATTTATCATCGCCGACGCAAAAGACGCGGACATGGCGTTTGGAATGTCGGCACCAGGTGAAACGCGGGCAGGCCGGTCGCCCGAGTCACACTCCAACGAAGTTCGCTTTAAGACGCTGGCCGAGTACCGCGATCAAATCCGCCAGGTTATTGACCAGCAAATTGTCGACATTGTGCTGATGTCGGCCAGCACGTGCGAACAACTGGCGATCGAAGAGCGGCTGTTTGAAAACTCGCCCATCACATCCGCTGCACGTGCGAATGATGCCACGGACGTGCATGTTCCGCGTGGTGGTCGTATCCATACCGAAGCGGCTCGGCCGTTCCGCTCGGCCAATATCGATCATATGCAGTGTGGGCACCTCGACTGCGCGACGGCCGAACGAACGCTGGGTGCAAACCTTGGTTTGTATTCGGTGACCTTCACAAACAATCTGGAACGCGATCTGGAAACACTGACTCGATACAAAGAGTTTCGCGAAGAAGCCGAGCGAAAAGGATTTCGCCACTTTCTGGAAGTCTTTGACCCCAATGTCTCAGACGTGGTCGCCGCCGAGACGTTACCCGGTTTCATCAACGATTTGATCGCGCGCACGCTGGCTGGTGTCCCCCAGGCCGGACGACCTGTGTTCCTGAAGATTGTCTATCACGGCCCGAAGGCCATGGAAGAATTGGTCGCCTACGACCCGCACCTCGTGGTGGGCGTTTTAGGCGGTGCCGCAGGGACCACCCTTGATGCCTTTCAATTGCTGCACCAGGCAAAGAAATACGGGGGCCGGGCGGCATTGTTCGGGCGGAAGATCAATCAGGCCGAAAACCAGCTCGCGTTCATCGAATTTTTGCGTTATATCGCGGATGGCGTTATTGAACCCGAAGAAGCGGTACGAGCCTATCACTCGGTTCTGCAAAAACTTGGTGTGTCGCCGCATCGCCCCCTGGAGCAGGATTTGACACTGCAAACAAGTGTCATGAGCTACGGTGGAAGTTCGACAACGATCAGTATCCCTGCGTCATCCAGCGGTTCCACGGCGGCGGCCGAACCGTCCAAATCCACGACGCCGAAACCGGCATCGCCGGAGCCTTCGCCAAAAACGGGCTCTGGCGGTGGTGAAAAACCCGATTTCGCCAAAATGACGTCCGAGCAGCGGCTCAAGTATCACATGGATCGGCTGAAAAAATCGTTCGGCTAGCAGTCTGTTGAAGTAACGGGGACTGGCGCCAGCCCGCTTAAGAAACGCCATGACATCGTCAACGCCAAGGTGCCTGTCCCCCCTTACCTCAACAGGCTGCTAGGCCGGTACACGGTTCAAAATGAGAGTTCGTCCGGTGCGAGATCGTTTTGAGGCGTTTCTGGGAACGAACCACCGACGGCGCGTGGTGTCAGCAAATCGACGGTACGAGACGAGTTTCGGCCGAGGAAGATTCGCACCTCCACGACAACGATGTTAGAATACGTGTCGATCCGTTTTTACTTTTGAGGATATCGAGCGTTTCGCCATGACTGACCGCCGCAATCTGTTCAACAAAGTTTGGGATTTACACACCGTTCGTTCGCTTGCAGGCGGACAGACACAACTGTTTATCGGACTGCATCTGATCCACGAAGTGACGAGCCCGCAGGCCTTTTCGATTCTGCGGGACCGCGGTCTGAAAGTTCAGTATCCCGAACGCACACTCGCAACGGTCGATCATATCATTCCAACGGATGTCCAGCTTCGGCCGTTTGCCGATGGACTTGCCGAAGAAATGATGTCGGCGATCGAGAAAAACTGTCGTGACTTTGGCATCCGGCTCTTCAATCTCGACGACAAGCGACAGGGCGTTGTACACATTGTCGGCCCCGAGCAAGGGTTGACTCAGCCAGGCATGACCATCGCGTGCGGCGACAGTCACACCAGCACCCACGGCGCATTTGGTTCGATCGCGTTCGGAATCGGCACCAGTCAGGTCGCCGACGTGCTGGCCACACAAACACTGGCACTAAGCCGGCCCAAGGTTCGCCGCATCGAAGTGACGGGCAAGCTTCGCCCGGGTGTCTTCGCGAAAGACGTAGCTCTCCACATCATCCGCAAGCTGGGCGTGCAGGGCGGTGTTGGTTACGCCTATGAATACGCTGGCGAAGTCTTCGATCGCATGACGATGGAAGAGCGAATGACCGTCTGCAATATGAGCATCGAAGGCGGTGCCCGTTGCGGTTACGTCAATCCCGACCAAACGACCGTGGACTATATCCGCGGACGACCATTCGCTCCCACCGGGGCCGATTTTGAACGTGCAGCGGCATGGTGGACGAGTCTCGCCTCAGCCAAAGATGCCGAATTTGACGATCATGTCACATTCGATGGCTCGCAGATCGAGCCAACCGTGACGTGGGGGATTAATCCCGCTCAGTCTGTTGGAGTCTCGGAAACATTGCCCGCACTCGCGACCTTTACCGCAGACGATCAAAAGGGAATTCGCGACGCCTTTGAATATATGGATCTGCATGAAAAGCAGCCGATTCGAGGCGTGAAAATCAATGTCGCATTTATCGGTTCGTGCACCAACGGGCGAATCTCGGACCTGCGAGAAGCCGCTGCCATCGCCAAGGGCCGTCATGTGGCCCAAGGAGTCAAAGCACTGGTTGTCCCCGGATCACAACTGGTGCGCGAACAAGCGATTGCAGAAGGATTGGACAAAGTCTTCGAAGCCGCAGGCTTCCAATGGCGCGAAGCCGGTTGTTCGATGTGCCTGGCAATGAATCCAGACAAGCTGCAAGGTCGAGAAGTCTGTGCATCATCGAGCAATCGAAATTTCAAAGGTCGACAGGGAAGCCCAACAGGCCGCACGCTGCTGATGAGTCCCGCGATGGTCGCCGCTGCGGCGATTTCGGGTTGCGTCAGCGACGTTCGCGATTTGCTCTGAACATTCGCCAATTGCCCATTACGTTTTCTCCAGCACCTTGCGGTACACACCGCAAGGTGATTCATCTGAAAGGATGCGCATGAATTCCTCAGAAATGGATCGACGCCGTTTTCATCAATTGGCGATGGCAGCTCTTGGAGGCGCAATTGCCGGCACATCGGCCGGTTGTGGGAATCAAGGCGGAACCAAACCCGCGGCAACGGACGGGAATTCAGCTGCCGCGTCCACGGCGGCCGTCGAACTGAGCCCCGAAGCGGAAGCGATCATTCTCGATGAGCCGCACGTCTGCCGGGGCCTGAACACCTGCAAAGGGCAGGGCCGCGACAAGGAAAACTCGTGTGCCGGTCAAGGAACATGCGCCAGCATCGCCAACGCCTCGTGCGGCGGAAATAACGATTGCAAAGGGCAGGGGGGATGTGGAGCAAACCCTGGCATGAATGATTGCAAGGGAAAGGGCGGTTGCCATATTCCATTGATGGAAGGGGCCTGGGAAACCGCACGCACCGCATTCGAAACAGCGATGAAGAAGCATGGCAAGGAATTTGGCACAGCCCCTGCCAAGAAATAGATGCCGGCGACAGACCTGCAGATTTGCCACGGAAATGGTGTTCACACAGTCATCGCAGTGTGACAAAATCGTAACGCTGGTCGTTTTCGCCGCGGTCTGCAGTGATTTTTTTTGCCACCGACACCTCGCTTAGAAAACCCCCAATCAGAAATCAGATTTCGTCCTCACAACCCCGAAGGTTCACGCAGCCTTCCCAGCATGATGCAAATCAGTGGGGAAATCAGGCGATTCTTGCTCAAAACCGTCAGAGCTTTCCTGAACGCCTGATTTTCCTTCGACTGAAATATCAGTGGCGTTCAAAGGATTCAGGTGATTCCATCATGACCGTTCGATTCGCCGTTCGATGATGAAGAAACGCGAATAGGGCCCCCTTCGGGCCGTCCGACATGACGTTGGAACGAGGTCAGATATGTTTGAACCAATCCGTTCGGAAGATTCAGGACAGAGTTTGGCGCACTCCCGCCATCCGCAGACCAACTGTCTGCGACTGCAGTCATCGAGCTACACGGTCACTGTCGGGCGCGATGGATTCACAATCGGCACAAGCCGCCAATGTGATCTGTCGCTCAACGACGCCGCGATTCCCGCCCTGCATAGCATCATTCACATGCAGAGTGGTGCGATCTGGATTGAATCCGCGAACGCGACGACGACTGTCGAGCTTAATGGACGCTCTTACCGGAGAATGGCTCTGCGACACGATGACCGCCTGAAAATTGGCTCAACCGAGTTCACGATTCTTGTGCAGCCCAATACCCTGTCGGCCTTCGAACAGGCGAATCAAGACGAGGATCTCGATCTGCTGACGGCCGAAGAGTTGTGCGATCGAATTCTTTCCGAACAGGCGATGGTCGAGGAATTTGTCGAAGGACGTCGCGCAGGCTGGGAAGCACTCTTTCGAGCCATCGACAACGCAAATCGTGAACCCGAAATCTCTGTTCCGCAGGGACAGGCCAACGCAAATTCGTTCGACGAATCTGACTTCGACGGATTGCTTGAGCAGTTGCAGTCGCTCAGTCGAACAATCAACGATCGAACCCAAGAACTAGACGATCACGAACGACAAATCCTCGAATCAACGGCGCTGCTCGAAGAATCGCAGAACCGAGTGGCCCAGCAAATCGAACAATTGCTTGAGCAGCTCAATCAATCCGATCCGCCCAACGAATTACGGGCGAGCGCCTGACAGCCTTCTGAGCACGCTGATAGTCACTCAATAAAAAGGCAGTGGCAGACAAGATTGTCTGCCACTGCTGTAGATTCAACCCGACAGAAGAATGCTGCCGGTTCTGTTTGGTCTGTTCCGTGAAACTCGTGTTTCCTGTCCTTGGAGCGCTGAATTCGCTACCAAGGCCAAATCGACGCGTGAAACAGACTCAGTTCTGCTGTGGTGCTGGTTCAGTTGGTGTCGTCTCGGCAGACAGCTCTTTGACGAGCGTCTTGCGACCTTGTCGCAAGCTCTCGAAGCTATCGCCCGAGATCACGTAGTACCAGTCGGCAAATCGACGGTTCAAGTCTTTGACCAGTTTCTCGCCTGCCTTGACCTTCTCTTCGTAGGCATGTTTATCGCCTTCGTACTTCTTGACGTCGGCTTCATAGGTCGCCAACGCGGCCTCATAGACTTTCTTGGGATCAGCCTTGTTGGCATCGTTCTCGGTGGCTGCGGCGTCGGCCGCAGCATCGGCTTTGGGCTCTTCGGGCTTGGCGTCTTCGGCTGGTGGTTCCGGCTTTACAGGCGTTTCGGGCTTCACGCCGAGCAATGACGGATCGAATTGAGCCTGAGCGAACAGGTAGCGGCTCTTGATCTTCTTGACCCCGGGCTTTTCGTCTTTCGCCTCGGCCGCGTCATCCTTCTTTTCGCCTTCCGGCTTTGCATCGTCTTTCTTGATGAAGCCCGCTTCGACTTCTTCCTCGGTTCCGGAGAACACCGAACCAAAGTGGAGTTCATAGACCACTCCCTGCTCAGTGGATGCGAACAGATCCCCTTCCTGCGAGATCATCGTCAGTCTGCGGCTATCCTGCATCGGCACGAAGAAAAAGCCCATATCCTGCATTTCGATTCGGGTACGATCATCGGGAACAATCGCCTTGTCGTCCTGCAATCGCTTCTTCAGCCGTTCCCCTTTCGGACGAACGCCCACGATCTTCAGATCGTCAAGAGACTGGACGAGCTTCTTCACTTCGTCTTCGTTGACTTCTTCTTTTGCGGCATCGATGCCTTCCAATTCCCACTTGTCCGTCGCACTGGCGCGCGTCAAGGTATTGGCTTCTTTGCCGGTCATCCGCCCGCCCTCGGGCGTCAACTCGATACTGTGTTTGTTGATGACGATCGTTCGAAGCTTCGATTGATCCAGCTTCAGCAGATCAGGCTCGATCCAGTCTGCAAACTTCGTCGACACATCAATGCTGACCTTGGCGATATAGGTCTGCTTTTCCTTCGGATTGCGAACGTAGAAGTATCCATTTCGCCCTTTAACTTCTTTACCGATAATCAAATCGGCCAGAACTTTGCCGTCTTTGCCATCCTTCAAAGTGATCCGGTTTCCAACCCCTTTGAAATCGGTCACGTTTTCGCCCAAAGGATCGAGCACACCGAATTCGACAAACTGGCTCTCGCGTTTTCCAGCCAGCGCTTCGCGCTTGATGCCGATCACGGACGTCGCCATCTTGCCGAGGCGTTCCTTACCGTCGACGGGATAGTTGTTGCGTGACGGCACACGCCAGACGCCGTCGCTGCCTTGCTCAACACCAAACACGCGGACAGCCGCGGTTTCGGGATTGTAGCTGACAACCTGCAGTGACTTTGCGGCGCTCGCATCCTGGAAGTCGTCCTTGAAGAACTCTTTGCCCACCAGGCTGAAGTCGGCCGGTGCCTTGGGAACTGCGGGCCCTGCAAACCATGCCACGATTAGCGACAAAGCGGCAACACCGACATAGATCGACGTTCGCATGGATTCGTTCATAACGAAGCTCTCGCGGAAAAAACGGAGGTAAAAATGGCCAATGACTCGTCAAACTGCTGGTAACAACTTACCGGCAATCGGTGTCACGTCTTCTTCGCAACACGACGGTTCGGCGCAATGTCTTTTTGTTCGTTGTTCAATCGCATCATCCAGACGAGCAGTCCGAGCAGAATGGCGGGGATGGGTGACGCGAGCAGAGCCATGGTGTAATAGCGATCTTTGACCTGCCGTGTCAGACGGTCCATCTTCGTCTTGCTGGTATCAATCTGCTGTTCTTTCTTCAGGTTGATCGTGGCTTCGTCCACTTCCAACCGGCGCGATTCCTCTTGTTGAGCAATCAACAGCTGTTGCATCTTGCTGTCTTCGTCGAGCGATTCATCTTTCTTAATCTTCTCAACTTTGTCGGCCAATCGCTTCTTGGCATCCTTCAAGGCCAGCTTGGCATCTTCGGCCGCTTTCTGGCGTTCTTTGTTTGCCTCTTCAACGTATTGACCGGTCTGACGTTCCACCGAGGTCAACGTGCGATGTTTTGGACGGCGATTGCGAAGATCGATCATCGCCGAATCACCCGACAGCGAATCGACCGCATTCAGGATGAACGTGACGTTGTCGAGATCGAGCTTGAACTGCTTGGTTTCGCGCAGCTGGAAGAAGAAGTCAGAAACAAGGTCGGTATCTGCAACATAGATCACATTGACTTTGTCACCCTTCGCGTCTTTCACCGAGGTGATCTGTGCGGCCAGGATGTGAGCATAGTCATCCATCACATGAACCGGATTAGGATCGATCTGAAGCCCGAACATGCTGTTCTTGACCAGATCATCCCACATGAGCAGACCAGATCGTCGTCCCGTTTGAAGCAGCGGCAGGAATTCCAGCGTCTTCTCGTCGCCCTTCTTCAGTTCGCGTTCCTTGATGGAACCCGAGAAGAACAGCATGACTTCTTGCAAGCTGCGGGTGATCGGACTCTCCCGATTGAACGCTTTGGGATTCTCGCTGCGTGGGCTGACCGAGATGATTTCTTCGCGAAGGAGCTTCTCATATTCAGGATGCAGGTAAAGCGACGTATCGTCCCAGACGATCTCGTCAAAGTTCCATTCGATTCCCAGCAGATCCACCAGCGGCGTGGTCTTACCCCCAAATGCCTTCGGCTCACCCTGTTGCCCCATTCCCATCATCGGATTGCCGCCCGCACGGGGCTTCGGCTGGCGTGGAGCCAACGAAGGGTTCGTCGCGGGGAACGGATCGTCCAGGATCAGCGTCGGCTTTCCTTTTTTCACATAGTCAAGGAAATGGGTGAACTCGTTCATCCCCAGTGAGGACGGAAGTACGGCAATCAAGGCATCGTACTTCGATTCATCAATCGGCTGAGCGGGAGAGACCGTTTCGACGTTATAGGATTTCTTCAGTTCTGCGACGATGCGCCATTCGGGCTGCGATCGGAAGGATGACATATCGAAACCACCATTGATCTTGGCGTCTGTCTCCAGCACACCGATCGTTTTGCGTTTCTCATTGGCGACGGTGAGGATCGACCGAGTCAATTCGTATTCGATCGGCGTTCCTTGGCCGAAATGGGGAATCACGACTTCGTTCGAACCGCTGTTGACGACAGCGCCCATCACGACCTTCTCAACGCGCATGCTGCCTTCGAGTTCAAACTGAACATCGCGTGTTTCGATGCCGAACTGCTTCGCTTCGTCGGCTTGCTCGCTTGATGGATCGACTTCGACGATTCGAATGCTGACATTCGAAGAGGATTGAGCATACTGCCCCAACAGTCCCAGTAGAGTACTCTTCACCGACACATAGTCGCGGGGTGGATTCCGGCTGACAAACGCCTGAATCGTCACTTGGCGTTCGCTCTTCAAATCCTTCAAAACTTCGCGCGTGGTTCGGCTGAACGAGAACAATTGCTCCGACGTCAAATCGGAACGAAAACCGCCCCGGGCAAACACCGTCCCGGCACCAATCAGAATCAACAACAACGATACGGCACGGATGGCGTATTGCACGCCCATGTTCGTCCCTTTGACACCACCACTCCAGTGGCGATAGCCAATCAATACATAGTTGATGTACAGCATCAGTCCCGTCAGCGCCAGGAAGTAAAACAACCCCTGCGACGGAATCAGTCCCATCCCAAACGGCTTGAACTGGGACGACAGGCTTAGGCCTTCGAACGCCGTTCGCAGCGCATCAAATTTCGAATCGGGAGCAAGCCAGGACAGAATGAATGACAGGCGTCCGGCAAAAACGGGAATCGCACAAATCGCTGATCCCAGTACGAACGCCACTGTGCTGTTGCTCGTCAGTTGCGACGCAACCATCCCCGCCGCAAGCAGCGCACATCCCGACAGCCAGTAGCCCAAATAGGTCGTCAGAATCAGACCTGGGTCAGGCGAACCAATCCAACTGAGGCTGAGCACGTTTGTCAGCGAAAAACCGAGTGCCACGCTGTAGACCGACACGACCGCCAGATACTTGCCGATCAACACTTCCAGATCAGAGACAGGCAGTGTGAACAGAAGTTCTTCAGTCCCCAGCTTCCGCTCTTCCGACCAGATACTCATCGTGATCGCAGGAACAATGAACAGTAGGAGTTGTGGGAACCACTCGTTGAGCTGTTCGAAGCTGGCGACGTTATTCGCAAAGAATTTCTCTTGGAACGCGGCGAACGCGCCCAGAAAAACGAAGGCTACGATAAATAAGTAACCGATGACTCCGGAGAAGTAGCTCCAGAAATTGCGTTTGAAGACCGCAAGGACAACATGCGCGCGCATCGGTGGGCGATCCCTGTCGAATTGAGAAACTGTTACCGCGAGTGTCATTCTGAGTCGACGAGCACTGCCGACCAATCGAGGTCACTCACCTCGAAACGAACCAAATTTCACAGAGGTCCAACGACCTCACCTCAAATGATCTCAAACCATTGGAATTTCATCCCCTTTGTCAGGAATGAAATCCATGCTCCAATGTGAACCGACACACCGCGGACGAAATGACGCTCAGAACTTAAATGCAAACCGCTCGTCAATCCGCGCTGTGCGGCCAATCACGTGTCAGATCGCTAGCGACCCGCACCTGTCAGTTGGCGGAACTTGGCATCCATCCCACCGCCGCCCTGTTCCAACTGATCCACCGGACCGTCCAGCACGACTCGACCGTCATTGATCAGAATCACGCGGTTACAGACCGCTTTCACTTCCGTGAGGATATGCGTTGACAACAGGATGGTTTTTGTCTTGGCAAGACTGAGAATCAGTTCGCGAACATCATATGTCTGATTGGGATCGAGTCCGCTGGTTGGTTCATCGAGAATCAAGACCTGCGGATCATGCAGCAGTGCTTGAGCCATTCCAACCCGCTGACGAAACCCTTTCGACAGCTTCGAAATTGGCTTTCCCCAAACGCCCTTCAACGAGCACTTGGTGGCCACATAATCAAGACGTTCGCTCAACCGTCCGCCCGACATTCCCCGGGCTTCACCCAGGAATCGAAGGATGGAAGAAGGCGTCATTTCCAGATACAGGGGGCCGTTCTCCGGCAGGTAACCCAAAATTTCAGCGGCTTTCAATCGATCGGTCGACATGTCGAACCCACCGATCTTCGCCGTCCCGGTACTGGGAGCCAGAAATCCCGTCAGCAACTTCATCGTTGTTGATTTGCCAGCACCGTTGGGGCCCAGAAATGCCGCGACCTGACCGCGAGGCACCGAAAACGAGACATTTTGCGTTGCAGCGAATGGGCCATAAAACTTGCTCAGGCCAATCGCCTCAATCATCGCACCCGTCGAATTACTCATTCAGTCACATCTCACTTTAAGTGTGGTGACGTTCAACAAGCCGTCAATTTGGCAGGATGAACCGCAAACGGCAATTAGAAGCAACCACCGTTCCATTTCCATTCGAATGAAGATTGCGAAAACAGTCCAGAGACGCAACCCATCCGAATGCATTAATTCCGAACGACGGCCTGTCGAACAACGAACGGCAGGTCGATCCACAATGGCGACGTCAGAACCTTGCCTGACGTCGCGAAAGTGAACAGACCGACACTTCAACAAGCCGACAACGAATTATTCCTCTTGCTGCCCACGTCGTGACCGTCGCGAACGAGCGGCAATCGCGTCTTCATCCCAAACGACGTTGTGTTGCTGCTCGAAATTTCGTCGCCAGGACTGATCAATCTGCGATTGAAAAGCCTGCGAGAATGTCTGGTATGGACTTTTGATGATTGGGAAAAGCTTTGAATCAAATTCTTCGCCCATGAACCGAAGTTGACGCTCCTGCTTGGCCACGCCACCTTCATCATTCTTACCGCCATCGCGGTTCAGCACCTTCACAATGTAAAGCGTCGAGCGTGTGTCATCAAATGAGGAACCAACGTCACCGTCGGCCAAATCATCGAACACGACTTTCATGAACCCATTACCGGCCCCCTCGACCAATGGAATCGAGGAAATCGTTGGCCCACGCTGGGATGCGCTCGGCACTTTTTGATTCGAGGTCAACCAGGTGAATTCTTCGGTGGCAATCATCGTCAATGCCGGGTCGCTTGGTTCTCCGGTCACCGACGTCCCTGCGATGGCCGCCGGCACATCATTTCCCTGAGCCTTAATCTTGGCAACGAGCTCTTCCGCTCGCTTTTCCGCCAATCCGCGAGCCTGCTCAAACTTCCAGGCCGACAGCACTCGCGCACGCACGGCGTCATCCTTGAAATCCGACAGGCGAGCAGGGAACTCGGCGACTTTCCAATACGCGAACGCCTGATTGTCGAATCGTTGATCCGCACGACGTGGGGAATACAATGGCATCAGCGGCTCGTTATTGGGGCCCACGATAAAGACGTCATTCGCGACATTATTTTGCTTATTTCCCTCGAACGAACTGCCAATCGGTTCCGCCACGAGCTCTTCGTACGTTAATTCTCCGGTTGTTTTGTACTCCAGCTTGTGCTCCTGAGCGTACGCGGTCATTTTTTCGGAGATCTGCTTGAGCTTCTCCGCTTTCTGTGTCGCGTCGACGGTCGCGTCGTAGTCCAGCCCGAGCCGAACCATGAAATCGAGAGCTTTATCAAGCTCCTGACTCATCTTCGCAAAAGCGCGATCACGGAGGATCGCTTCACGAATCTCCAGCTTTAACTCGTCATCCAACTCACGATACTTCGGCGGCGCGGAAGCCGTCGTGGCATCAGGTGATGGTGGAACGAGTGATTCGTCCGATTTTGGCTGATCATCGGAGGTGGAATTCGCAGGCTCTGCAGCACTGGCTTCCGGCTTTGACTCCGCAGCCGGCTCCGCCTTAACTTCCGGCGTCTCAGGCTTCGGGTCGGCGGGCTTGGCATCGGCCGCTGGCTTTTCTTCCGTGGCAGTGGCCTCTGGCTTCGCCGGCTCTTCACCACAGCTCGACTTCGGATCAGCTTCCGGCTTCGGCTGTTCCTTGGGTGGATCAACCTTGGGCTGCTCGCTGGATTCTTTGACTTCTGGCTTCGCGTCGCCGCCTTCAGCAGATTTTTTCTCTTCTGACTTTTTCTCGTCCGCAGGAGGAGCGACTTCCGACTTCGGAGCAGCTTCTGACGTCGTGGCCGGATCAGGTGCCTTGTCGGCCTCTGGCTTTACGTCCGCATCGGACTTCGATGCTTCCACGTCAGTACCTGGAAGTTCACTTTGCGACTTGGCCTTATCAGGTGCAATCCGATACCTGTCCTTGAACTTTTGATAGTATTCCAAAACATCTTCGTCGGTAGGATCAGCACCTTTTTCGAATTTCTCGAAATCACCTGTCAGATACGCCAACTGCACGCGCGGCATCTGCACAAAACCTGGCTGCGCCTCGCTCACCCAACGTTGCTTGCTGAACTTCTCGAAGAAGGCGAGCAACTCGGTCTCAGTCGGTTCGGCAACCTTACCGACGAAATCCTTCACAGGAAGCGGAACCGCTTGCAATGACTCTTTCAACGTCAGCTTTTGATAGATGTCCCAGAGCTGAAAGGGGGTCTCGACAATGTACCGAAGTGACTCTTGCGGATTGATGAACCGCTCGAAACCTTGAGGAATCTGTGGCGCGTGAGCAGGCGGTTGCGTCAGTTCCACAACCAGATTCGCGGCCAGTTCGGCTTTCAACAGCTCGTACAGCTCGCCTTCGCCTACCTGAGCATCCTTCAAACAGGCATTGAAATCGGCGCGACTCAGGCGTCCCTGCAATACCTGCTTCAGATAATCCTGCACGGCCGAATCAGAGATTCGAATTCCCATTTTCCGAGCGTCGGACAGCAACATTTGATGCATCAGCATCGAAGGTTCGTCCACATTGCCGAATTGCCCCACGGGCGCAAGAACCTTGCGTTGTACGGCCCCCATAAATTGATTGAGCTTGCTTCGTTGACGACCAAGCTGCAGCAGATCTTTTTGCGAATAGTTTCCATAAACCGTCTGAACCAGCGGCTTATTATCACCCAATCGACTGAAACCAATAAAACCGGCAATGGCTCCGACGACAAAACCGCCGACACCATATTCCAGCGTTTGACCGCGTGGATAGCCGACGATCGTCAACCCTGCCGCACACAGACTTCCGATGATCAGCGCGCCGCTGATTGCGGACATCGGACCGCGTCCGCCCCCTATGTTGTCGAGGAACAAAAACGAGATCATGGACAAGATCGTAACAACGACCATCCACTGTCTCTGGTTGCGGCGGACTGATGCGAAGAATCTGGTGCTCATCAACGGCGTCCTTTACCCGAATAGCGTCATCGTCCACTCCACGGACGTCGACGCTGCCAAGCCCGTGGCTTGACAGACCCTGTCACGATTCCTTATTGGAATCACCCGTGCAGTCGTCGGCATTGTAGCCAGACAAGCACAGCACACAAGGGAATGTCAAACTCACGCTTGCACCCAGTTCTTGCCGCCATCGGCAGTTGCGTCGTGCAGGTTTCGCCCGAAACAGTCGTGCGAAGCATCGACACCCCTGCGCATTCGTGTGTGCTCGCGACCAATATGTTTGCAAACGGAAAGTTTTCCGGTGACAGAAAAGTCGATGAAACGTCTGGTGATCGTCGAATCCCCCGCCAAGGCCAAGAAGATTGGCGGGTACCTCGGCAGCAATTACACCGTCATGGCCAGCATGGGCCATGTGCGGGATCTTCCCGAAAGCGCCAAAGACATTCCCGAAGAGATCAAAAAGACAAAGTCCAATCTCGCCAAGTACGGAGTCGACGTCGATAACGAATTTGAACCGCTTTACATTGTCAGCGAGCGAAAAAAGAAACTCGTCAAAGAACTTCGTGATGCATTAAAGGGAGCCGGCGAGCTTCTACTCGCAACCGACGAAGACCGCGAAGGAGAAAGCATCGGCTGGCATCTGGCCGAGCTTTTGGCCCCCAAAGTACCGGTCAAGCGGATGGTTTTCTCGGAAATCACGAAAGAAGCGATCCAGGAAGCCGTTCAGCACACACGCGAACTGGATATGAACCTGGTCGCGGCACAAGAAGCGCGTCGAATTATCGACCGCTTGTACGGATACCGACTGAGCCCGCTCTTGTGGAAGAAAGTCCGCCCCAAGCTGTCTGCAGGGCGGGTTCAATCCGTTGCCGTGCGAGTTTTGGTTCGACGCGAACTCGAACGGTTGGCATTCCGTTCCGGTAGCTACTGGGATTTGAAGTCGAAACTCGCCACGTCGACCGGGGCCGAATTCGAAGCAACACTCGCGACGGTCAAAGGTCAACGCGTCGCGACAGGCAAGGATTTTGACGAGAACACCGGCAAGCTGAAACATGAAGCGAACGTCGTCCTGCTGGACGAAGACGCTGCAAAACGACTGCAGACGCAACTGCAATCGCAGTCGTGGAATGTAACGTCTGTCGAAACCCGCATGCAGACGCGAAAGCCGTACGCACCATTCACAACGAGTACGCTGCAGCAAGAAGCCAACCGCAAGCTGGGTTTGACGGCGCGCGACACCATGCGGATCGCGCAAAGCCTGTACGAAGACGGTTACATTACTTATATGCGTACCGACAGTGTGAATCTGTCGCAGGAAGCGCTGAACGCGGCACGAAAGTCGGTTCTCGACCGATATGGAAAAGACTATCTCAGCCCGGAACCGCGTCAGTATTCGACGAAAACGAAGAATGCTCAAGAGGCACACGAGGCGATTCGTCCGGCCGGTACAGAAATGAAAACCGCCGAAGAACAAGGATTGTCCGGCCGCGAGGCGGCGCTTTACGGCATGATCTGGAAACGGACGGTGGCCACACAGATGGCCGAAGCACAGCTTCGGTTCCAGACCGTGACCGTCACCGTTGACGATGCCGAGTTCAAAGCAACCGGTCGTCACGTTGAATTCCCCGGTTTCTTCCGCGCCTACGTCGAAGGTGTCGACGACCCCGAAGCCGCGCTGGATGACCAGGAAGCCGCGCTTCCGCCCCTGAATGAACAGGATCGCCTGGCGCTACAGGCCCTCGACCCCATCGGACACGAAACAAAGCCTCCCGCTCGGTATACGGAAGCGACGCTGGTCAAAGCGCTCGAAGCCGACGGAATTGGCCGCCCCAGTACGTACGCGACGATCATTGATACGATCATCGATCGCGAGTATGTCATGAAGGCCGGTTCACAGCTGGTCCCGACCTTTACCGCCTTCGCCGTCAATCAATTGCTGGAAACCTATTTCCCCAAGCTGGTCGATCTGGGTTTCACGGCGAAGATGGAGCAGGATCTGGACGATATCGCCAACGGCCAAGGTGATCGGCTGCCGTATCTGCAGCAGTTCTACAACGGGTCCGAAGGGCTGGACGCTCAGGTCAAAGCGAACGAGGAAGCCATCGACCCACGCTCGGCATGCACACTGCAGTTCGACGGATTGAACTCGAAAATCCGCGTCGGCAAGTTTGGCCCGTACCTGGAGTCCGAGAAAAACGGCGAAACAATTACGGCCAGCATTCCAGACAGCCTGGCACCAGCCGACATCACGAATGCGATGGTTGATAACCTCATTGAACTCAAGCAGCGTGGACCGCAATCGCTGGGTGAGCACCCGGAAACGGGATTGCCGATCTTCTTGCTGGTGGGCCCATTTGGTCCCTATTTGCAACTCGGTGAAAAAGGCGAAGACGGCACAAAACCCAAGCGTGTTTCGCTGCCGAAAACCCGCGACCCGAACACGATTACGCTCGACGATGCATTATCCTATCTCGCGTTGCCACGTCAGTTAGGAAAACATCCCACCACCGACCATGTCGTCAATGCCGGCATCGGAATGTACGGCCCCTATGTCAAGCACGAGAAAACGTTCAAGTCGCTCGAGAAGACCGACGATGTGCTGACGATTACCATGGAACGAGCGATCGAATTGCTCGCCCAGGCCAAGGTCAAAGCGGTCGTGGTTCCGATCAAGGAACTGGGACCTCACCCCGAAGACAAAGAACCGGTTCAGATCTTCGACGGCCGTTACGGCGCGTATGTCAAACACGGCAAGGTCAACGCCACGCTTCCTAAGGGAACCGACCCGCAGGCGTTTACGCTGGAAGAGGCATTGCCGCTGCTCGCCGAGCGTGCCGCACGCGGTCCAGCGCCGAAGAAATCACGAGGACGCGCGACCAAGGCGGCCAGCACCAAAGTCGCAGCAGAACCCAAGGAAAAGAAAGCGGTCAAGAAAAAGGCTGCCAAAAAGGCCACGAAGAAGAAGGCGGTCGAGTAATCGGCGATGAACGGAAATCGTGAACGCGACGTGACCAGCGTGTGTCATTTCACCAGACAGATTTGACGTGCGCGAATGCCGTGCCGTAGATTGGCCCAGCATTACGCGCTTCTTCGTTTCCTTCTCACGCTGCGATCGACATGCTTGCCAAACGTATCATTCCGTGTCTCGACGTTCACGCCGGTCGAGTCGTCAAAGGCGTCAACTTTCTGAATCTGCGCGACGCGGGTGATCCCGTCCAGATCGCGGCACGCTACGAAGAAGAGGGTGCCGACGAACTGGTCTTTCTCGACATTACCGCCAGCCACGAACAGCGGGGAATCATTCTGGACGTCGTACGCCGGACGTCCGAAGTTTGCTTCATGCCACTGACAGTCGGGGGAGGCATTCGAACGCTTGAAGATATTCGCATGCTGCTGAATGCGGGCTGCGATAAAGTCTCGATTAATTCGGCAGCCGTGAAGGACCCGGAATTCGTCCGAGCGGCGGCGCTGAAGTTCGGCAGCCAGTGCATCGTCGTCAATATCGATCCGAAGCGTGTTCAGCGTGATGGCCACGAAATCTGGGAAGTGCACGTGAATGGCGGGCGCATTCCGACCGGATTAGAAGCCGTCGCATGGGCAAAAGAGGTAGAACGCCTGGGCGCAGGTGAAATCGTACTGACGTCCATGGATGCCGACGGCACTCAGGACGGATATGACCTTGCAATGACGCGCGCCGTCGCGGATGCCGTGCAAATCCCTGTTGTCGCCAGTGGTGGTGCAGGACACCCCGAACACCTGAAGACCATCCTGACCGAGGGTCGTGCCAGCGCGGCCCTGGCAGCCAGTATCTTCCACTATGGAACACATCCGATCGGCGCCACGAAGCGATATCTGGCGGAACACAATGTTCCAATTCGTTTCAATACGCTGACCAGCGGCGCAGCCACTCTGTCCTGACTTACGGCGTCCTGACTTACGGCGTCCTGACTTACGGCCCAAATACCTTACTGCCCTAATACTTTGGCACGTTGCGTGGCTGCAGGACAGGGCGCGCCGGGCCTTCAGGCCCAATGGCGCGCCGCGTCAAAAACCGCGCCACGGACCACAGTATGTGTTTTTTTGTCAAAGTTGCCAAATTGTCAAAGAGCGGCCGGGGCGAAATGTTTGATCGCTTTGATCATCATGAGCACTTTGTTGTCGATTGCCTTATTTGACAAGGACTTGCGTATGCTCGTCACAATTCAATGCGTTGAACATCTTGAGCGTCATGAGCAACATCCCAGAGGGGTCGCTCTTTGAAGTTCGGGGGTTGCACCTGAGATCCAACCGCGGAATAGACGAGCGCAATTCCCCAACACGGATCTCGGTCGGTGTCACGTCGGAATCGTCGCGATTGAAGACTGTCATTCGGATGCCCCGTCAGTCGCAGGTTCGGTTTCGAACTCGCCGATGGTGAACCACGTGGTTCACTCTTCGCGCGGTTGCCCGCACACGTTGTCCGATGATCATACGATCCTAATCGATCGTGTCAGGACCAATGTTCCAAACCTTTGGAAGACTCGATTGGCAAAGCTGGCTCCGCATGCTGCGCCCACGCCGACGTGCAGCGCGAGAGTGTGAAAACTCAGTCGAGCCGAGAGGCGTTCGGACGAGGACCTTCCGCGATCTGCGAGAGGCTTTCCCAAGCGAGAGCTTTTGAAGTTGCCCAGATTAAAAACTCCACACTCAGGGGAGTTGTACGCACGGTCTCCGCCCCTCTGGCCACCATAACCCCTCTGGCCACCATAACCCCCCTGGCCACCATAACCCCCCTGGCCACCATAACGTGGTGCAGTGTGCTGGCGCCAGGGGTACGATCGTTTCGAATGCTCTCCTGGGAATGACCATCACAAAGTTTTGCCTGACCGGGCAAAAGGTCGGCCCAAATCGGACAATCGCTTGCATTCTTTTGCCCTGGCAGGCAACGCCGTGATGGATTCGTGCGTGTTCAATGTGAGGCAATCGTGGCTTTTCCTGCGGGAGGCAGACCCAGCCATTCCACCAGCCCAAAGGAGGCCGCAAGGGCTCCGATAGGCTCGGTCCAAGCGTTCCCTCATTTGATTCCTCGTTACTAAGCTCCTGCTTGCAACGCTTCTTGCGATTTTACTTTCTGCCGACCAGAAAAATAGTTTCGGACTGTCGTGCACTTCCAGAAGCGTTGCCAAGCGGGAGCTTGGCAACGAGGAACGAGGAAACCCGTCGAGGAAACCCGTTATTGGCAATGCCGACATCGGCCGACGCTCGTCCGTCGCGGATCACTCATTCACTCGGGCAAGGACAGCTTTTCGGATCGCAGTTCATTCAAGAACGCTTTTTCCGTCAAATCGAAATGCAGCGGGGTGACAGTAATCTTGCCCTCTTGCAGTTCCTTGATGTCCGTTCCCTCGTCGAGCAGATGGCTGCGAATGGGATTTAGACCACTCCAGTAGTAAGCTCGCCCACGCGGATCAATCCGTTTTTCGACCTCTTCCGCAACCCGACGAACCCCCATCGTGACGTACTCGACGCCGGTCGGCCAACCGGGGCGCGGTGGCGGGAAGTTGATATTCCACAGTTGTCCAGGGCGCGTTTTGGGCAGCAATTGCTGACACAACGGAATGGCTCGGCGAGCGGACGCGGCAAAATCGGGTGGTCCGTCCATCCACTGTGACAACGCAAACGATGGGATCCCGAAGAAGGCCCCCTCAATTGCCGCGGCGACAGTCCCCGAGTACAGCACGTTGATCCCGATATTCGCTCCCGTGTTCAGGCCGCTGACAATCACATCGGGCTTCGAAGGGCAGAATTCGAGCACGCCTAACTTCACACAATCGGCCGGGCTACCTTCCACCTTCCAGCCAAAAAATTCGCCGTTCTTGAATTCTTTGTGCGCGACAAGCGGATGCAGATAGGTAATCGAGTGCCCCACGCCGCTCTGCTCAATCGCAGGAGCCACCACTGTGACATCACCCCATTCCTGCAGGGCGGCATGCATCGCATGCAAACTGGGAGCATGGATTCCATCATCATTCGCCAGCAGAATCTGCATTAATGATCATCTCGGAGAAAGGTCACGGGCCAGCATGCGACCACGCCGTAAGAAACAAGCGCGTCTCGACAACCGAATGCTCATTGCGATCACAGTGACTGTCAAGGGATTGGATCACCAGGGAATTGTTTGACTTCGCGTTTAGCCGATCTGATTCGATAAAGGCTCTGGTGGCTGCTGAGAACGCACAACGGGAATTCGCGGATTCCAGACGATCAGAATCAGGGACACCAGCGTCAGGGGAATCACAACCATCATGTAGGGCACAACCCATATGGACTCTTGTCCCGTAAAAGCTTCAGCCGTGCCCATCCCATAAAAATGCCATGTCCATCTGTATTCCTTCAAGATCTCATTCAACGGCATGACAGCATCAGAGTCCCACAGATTGAAACTGAACGCATCTCCGGGAGCCAAACTCGAATCGATCACCCAAAGCAATTGACGGTCTGTCGACGCCCACTGAACCACGGTCGTCGCGCCCAACGGAACGGTCACGACATCCAACGTGCTGATGCTTCTGCTCCAACCCGCCATCAATGCGCACGCCAGAACGAGCGTCACAACGCCAAGCTTTCGGCTCGTTCCATGGAAGTATTCGCCAATCATTGAGCCCAGTTCAACAAAAGCCTCGTTACGTCCAGACGATGCTCAACTCAAACGATCACGATCTCATCGGATATCCCATGCGCGCCACCAGCACTGCGTGGCACATCATAGACTTGAAGCATGCATCTCTCGATGCAAACAAGAAAAAGTTCTCGTGAGATCTTGATGAGCAAATTCATGCTCCCTGAACTACAATGCGGCCTGGGTTCACCGTCATCAACTTTTCTTGCGCTGAATTCGAAACGAGCATGGTGTTCTGGACACGAGCAAATAACGACACACTCTCTTGCCGTGTGACGTCAGAAGAAGAAACCCACACGATTGCATCGCAAGTGGCTGCACCGCTTCGTGCCGGTGATGTCATCGCACTCGTCGGGGATTTAGGTGCCGGCAAAACGCGTTTTGTCAAAGCGATTGCGGAAGCGTGGGGTATTCCCGGCGATGACGTCAATAGCCCCACCTTCACCTTGATCCACGAATATCAGGGGCGGTTGCCGATTCGGCATTGTGACACCTATCGTTTGCGCGACGCCGAAGAGTTCGCCGATCTGGGGCTGGATGAGTTGTTCGCATCAGATGGAATTGCGCTGATCGAATGGGCTGATCGTGTGACGGAATATCTTCCACGGAACCGATTGCGTATCGAAATCGTCATCGAAAGCCCCTCCATCCGTTTGATCACGATGACGGCGATCGGCGGGCGTGCTCACGAATTGTTGTCGAGAATCGAAGCCAACAGTGCAGGCTCGAATTGAATCAACAAGTGAGAGCGTCAAGCGCCCGGTCTTCAGGCCCAACGTGGCCAGAGGAAAACGCCATCACACGACAATGACGAAATTGTGACCCAGGTTGATTCGTACTCGAAACTCGCAATTTCTCCGCGATCGCATCGAGAGAATATTCTAACGATCGCAACGTCATCACTTATTCGCGTGGGGCGGGAAGCTGTGGAATCATGCCATTCGCCGGTGCCGTCCCAAGCCACAGATGTTGCCGACCGGCCGCCATTGGATCGATGATTGTCAGCGCGCGCTGCACCAGGATCTCAATCATCGCCGTCCAGTAAAGATGCCGCCGGGTCATCTCCGGGTGTCGCTGATCTTCGACAAACAGTTCATTGAATCGACTCGCAACACCGCGCGCGGCATGTTCACGCCGGGCACGGGCACAGTGACCTTCGAGCAGAATTGCCGCCGCATTTCCCGACAAGCGCGGATCACCATGCTCGTTCGGTTGCTGCAATTGCCGCCACAATTCGTCGCTCAATTGCCAATCGATTCGCGTCGGCGAATTGCGTCGATCAGGCACCTGCGTTTTCGCGGCCGACTGCAACAACGTGAACGCTTCTTCACCGATGGCCGACACCAGCGTCCTTGACGCATAGGCTTCCGCTTCATTGATCAGCAATTCCTGTTCTTCCAACGCATCGGCAACCTGCCGATATGCCGGAACCACCGATTGCGGCGGATGAACATCCAACCATTGCAATTCCACCACTTCGATCCCGATGCCGTACTGATCGACTCGCTGCTTCAGACGCGATAACGAGCGTCGTTCCAGGTTTGCACGGCCTTCCGTCAGCAGTTCATCAATCGAAGCGCTTGCCGCAATCTCGCGCAAGACACTTTCGGCAGCAGCCCGTAAGACAACATCCGTTTGACGGCTTCCCGCGAACAGAAATTGTTTGAGATCGCGAATGACATACTGCGCTTCAGCCCGCAATTCGACAGGCACTTCGTCCGCCGTCAACATCATCGCCTCATCGGCCATCTCCGTCATGGAATTGTCGTCGTGACTGCTGGTCCATTCCACGACAGGCTCGCTCGTGACGATTGACGTGGAGTTTGATGGACGCGAGAACAGACCTCCGAGCCAAAGACGCGCGGTGCGACTTCGTTCGCCGAACCTTGTCAGGCGGACACGCGAAGGCACGCTGCCCGTTCGATTCGCGCCATCCAAATTTCGGAAGCCGACCGCAACGCTCCGAACCCGATTCGTCTTTTCACGCAGGGTTCGTTCGAGCGGCCAAGGCCAGCGCCAGTGCAGCCCCGCCGACAGCGTTGTCTCGTATCGTCCTAGTCGCGTGACGATCGCTTGCTCATCTTCGTTGAGCTGGACGATTCCCGATACGAACCACCCGGCGCATACCAGGGCTGCGGCGAGCTTCATTCCTAACCGCCAGTGGTCGATGGTCCAATACAGCCATCTGGAAGGAGACGCATAAATTGCCAGCCAGTCGAGAGCCAAGGTCATCCGCATCAGGAAACGCGACGCGACCGTTGCGGACCAGTTCTCGAACGCAAGCAATCGCATCGCGTTGGCCATCACCGCCAGCGACGCCACCTCGTGAAACACCGCTCCGCCAATCGGGTCGATCCACCGCAACGCGCAGGCAATGATCCCTAGTCCATTCAGACCAAAGGCAAAAATGACGATGCTTTGCCAGATGTTCCGGACGAGTGCGCGTGACAGACGAACCAAACCGGGCAGGGGCCGCAGTGGATCGCCGAGAAGTATGATATCTCCTGCGGCGGCCGCCAGGTCTCCACCGGCGCGACCGAGGGCCAAGCCGACGTTCGCAGCCGCCAGGGCTGGCGCATCGTTGATTCCATCGCCCACCATCGCGATCTGTCGCCCGGCCTGTCGCGACGCCTCGACCCACTCGGCTTTATCCGCCGGCAGTTGATCGGTCGCCACATGTTCAAATAAGCCGAGCGATTTCACGACGGCGTCCGCTGGTTGGGCTCGATCACCCGTTAACAACGCAAATCGCGTAATGCCCTCGCCACGAAGTTCCTCGAGAACTCGTCGCGATTCGGGTCGGATTGACTCACGCACTCCGATGACACCAATCACCGTCCCGTCGAGTGCCACGACCAGGGGAGACTCTCCCGCAACTTCGCGAAGCCTCAGCAGTTCGGCCGCGTCATGAGAAAATGCAATCTCCGCCCGATCCAGCGCGCGTCGATTCCCCACCACAATCGTGACAAGTCGCGCTGCATCCGGTGTCGCTCGTGTCGTTGTGTCGGTGGAACGGACTCCGCTCAAGGACGCAAACTCCCGGGCAAGTTTTAGGTCGCCCAGGGGAATTTTCGCCATGACACCGGCGCCGGCCAGCGCCTGAAAGTCGAGCGACGCGGGGATCTCCAAGCCACGATCTTCGGCACTCGTGACCAGAATTCGCGCCAACAGATGTTCGCTGTGTCGCTCGGCAATAGCAGCCACTTGCAGCACTTCGTCGGCGGTCAGGCCGGATGTCGGAACGATTTCGCCAAGCGCCAAGGCCCCTTGCGTTAATGTCCCCGTCTTGTCGAAGGCGAATGTGTCGACCGTTGCCAACCGTTCCAGTACAGCGGACCCTTTGACGACCACACCTCGGCGAGCGAGCCAGGCGAGCGAGGCCATTACGGCACAGGGTGTGGCCAGCACCAGCGGACAGGGACACGCGACGACCAGAACGCCCAGCGCGGGAAGCATCCCACTGGACCAGGTCCCCGCCACAATACGCCAACCCACCAGCGTGATCACGGCGGCCAGCAGGACAACCGGCAAAAACCACTTGGCCAATTGATCGGCCAAACGTTCAAAATCTGCTTTGCGACTGACCGCTGTTCCGACGAGCTGGGACACGCGCGCCAGGGCGGTCTGATCGCCGATTGTTTCGGCGACGATCGTCAAGGCGCCAAACTGATTCAACGTACCGGCCAACACGAGGTCACCAGCCTGTTTATCGACAGGAACACTTTCGCCGGTAAAGGGACTTTGGTCGATCACAGACGAACCCGCGACAACTCGACCATCAACCGGAATTCGCTCACCCGGCCGCACCGTGACAATGTCACCCACAGCGAGTTCGACGAGCGGTACGTCCTGCTCGCGACCGTCGCGCTGTCGGTGCACAATCTCGGGCCAAAGTGCGAAGGTTTGCTGGACGGCCCATCGCGCGCGATCAATCGTGTACCCCTCGATGCTCTCGCCAATCAACGAGATCAACACGACCAGTCCTGCTGTTTGATGCTCACCGAGTGCAATCGCGGCCAGACACGCCAGTGTCAGCGCCAAATCCGCACCAAACCGGCCCGAAAACATACCGTCGAGTGTGTGGTAGAGGATGCGGGCACCTCCCGCGACGGCGGCCAAGAGCGCGAGCCGATAACCCCAGAGGGTCGCTGCCGTGGCTGTTCCAGCCCCGAAACTCAAGTACCAATCGGCGACCACCAGCGCGGCCACGATCGATGTCAGAAAATAGAGCGGTGCCGACTGATAGTGGAAGTTCGACTTCGACGCGACGCGGCATGTGGCATTGCCACGCAGCATCTCGGTCGTCGATTCAGGAATGTAGTGCATTGATCCATTCTTTGAGGAAGACTCGCCCAGCATAGTGACCCAAGCCATGGGCGTTGCCAAGACTGCAATCCAGAAATGAGTGAATTGCCAACGAGCTCCGATTCACGCGTGCCGTCTGGAAGGTTTTTTCGTCACCTCTTTTTGACCTCCTTATCTCGTTACCAAGCTCCCCGGCCTGTTGATTTAATCGCCGAGCGTGAGTGGTGACGAGGAGGATTAAGGAGTTACAGCGAAAAGCATCTCCGTAACTCCTTAATCCTCCTCGCGCGTCGTCAACTTTTCGATTAAATCAACACGCCGTCCCGCTTGGTAACGCCTCATGCACGCACGTTTTCTGTCGCGTAGGAAAGGGTCCTGGAACACTCGCACATGCGGCCGCGATCTCGGAATGTACAGGAGGGACCACCAGGTCCCTCCGTCATGGGAAAATTCGTGTTAAGAGGCGTGACCAAACGGGAGCTTGGTCACGAGAAAAAGAGGCGTTACCAAGCCGAGCTTGGTAACGAGGAGAAACGACGAGAAACGAGATAAAGCGGCGCTTGGTAACGAGGAAATCGGCACCCAAACGGCTTGTCGGCCTTTGAACGATCGCCTTTGGAAATCGTGTGTCGAGCGATTCTTGCGACGCGGGGTCGCTTGTGCGAAAAGAACCGTTCGGCATATTGTCCCGTAGTCCGAAATTTTGATGAAAACCCCAGTGAGCGACCAGCATGAAAATCGTTGAAATTGAAGTCGTCCCCCTGACCGGTGCCACCGTCGACGGCGGTTGGCCGCAAGGCCATGAACCTCAAGAAAACCTGCATACTTTGGTGCAGATCAAGACGGACGAGGGGATTCATGGCTGGGGTAGCGTCTTCACTTCCGGAACGCTTGTCGAAGGCGCCGTTGCGCTGCTTTGGCCGCTGCTGAAAGGACAGTCCGCCGTCGAACCTGAACGCGTGACCGAGACGCTGCGACAAGCAAGTTTCTGGCAGGGACGCGGTGGATCGGTCGAACATGCCATCAGCGGGATCGACATCGCCCTGTGGGACATCATGGGCAAAGCCTGCAACCAGCCGGTGTCACGGCTGCTGGGTGGAAACTATCGCCAGCGGATCATGCCGTACGGGTCCATCCTGTTTGATGAGCCTGCGGCCCTGCGAGAGACTCTGACAAGCGTCGTCCAACGGGGATTCAAGGCAATCAAGATGGGCTGGCGCCCGTTCGGACGACGCAATCGTCAGTTCGATGAACTACTCGTTCGCACCGCACGCGAGACTGTCGGCGATTCGGTCGAACTGATGGTCGACGCGGGCGGCAGCGAACAGTTCTGGCCTCACGGAACCAACTGGGCTCGCGAAACCGCCAAGATGCTGGCCGATTACAACATCACCTGGTTTGAAGAACCGCTTCCGCCGGACGACATCGAAGGCTACATCGAACTGACACGCGTCTCGCCCGTCCCGATCTCGGGCGGAGAAGTTCTGACTCGACGGCAAGCGTTTCTGCCGTGGCTGCAACGCCGCGCCGTCGACATCATTCAACCGGACGTGACCAAGAACGGCGGCCTGACGGAATCGCGACATATCGCCTGGATGGCCTTCGATCATAACATCACGCTGGTACCGCACGGCTGGAATACCGCCGTGGGACTGGCGGCCGACTTGCAATTCTCGGCAGCCATTCCCGTCGCAAGATTTGTCGAATATCTGACCCCCTGTGCCTATATCGAGGAATTGCCCACGACGCCATTCAAGATTGACGGTGAAGGCTTCCTGGAAATCCCCACGACACCGGGACTAGGCATCGACATTGATCTCGATAAATTGAAACGTCTGGCCGGTCGGCGGACAGTCTTTCGATCGTAGTGGTTTTTGCCAGCTGAGTCCGTCTGTGGCGCGTGCGATGCGCCACAGACCGATGTTGGAAGATGTTGGAAATCGATTCGTTCGACAAGTCCTGTCACTGAACGGCAATCGACGTCGCCGATGCAAACGCTCGTCTCAGTAGTGAGGCGGGCGTTCGTCATTTGGATCGCGTTGTTCGGCGGGTTCGCTGGCCTGAACGACGCGCCGTTCGAGCTTGGCCATTTGATCGCGCATTCCTTTCAGGTCGGCTTGCACCGCCAGCAGGACATGGTGCATTTGCGCGAGATCGTGCTCCAAATGAGCCACGGTCATTTGTAGGTCAATGATTTGTTGCGATACATCGGGTGCGGTCAAGCCAAAGCCTCGTCTTCGTCATCGTTGAAACAGGCGCAATGAAGCAGGATCTTGTCGTCTGGTGGCGTGGTTCGTCAATTGTGAAGAAACGCGAGATGCTCGCAAAGCGACCAGAAACCGTCTTATCAGTCGCCCCAACGTGACAGCGTCATCGATTTCCGCGATTCAGCGGTCATGCGAACGCGCAGACGAATCACTGCTGCGCATTGACACAGGTTTCTGCGGTGGATTTGGCGGAAATGAATTCGCAACCTACAATCTCAGCCTGCAGTCCCCTCGAAAATGCCCGTCAGCAGGTGAGTCTTGATATGTCACGTCGGTCTGCCCCCCCAGCACGTTCTGGATTCACGTTGATTGAACTGCTGGTCGTAATCGCCATCATCGCGATGCTGGCCGCACTGTTACTGCCCGCCGTTCAAATGGCGAGGGAAGCCGGTCGGCGTTCCCAATGCATCAACAATCTGAAACAAATCACGTTGGCCATGCACAACTACGAGGGATCGTTTCGCACCTTTCCCTCAGGGTATATCTCTCATCCCATCGAGCCTGTCGAAGAAACACCACTGACGGAGCGTCCCGTCTTCGATACGGTCATCAACAAAGTGCGTACGCAGTCCACCTTTCCCACGTGGGTGCTTCCCGACGACTGGGGCTGGCCGAGCTTCATTTTGCCACAAATGGATCAAGGGACCATCTCGATCGATTTCAAAAAGGGGAAGTTCAATATGACCGACTTCGCCTTCACCCCCAATGAAGCCTATGTGAAGACCCAGATTCCAAGTTACGTTTGCCCCAGCGCGCAGTCACTGCCGGGGACTCGTCCCGAGAACTGGGCCTACGCAACTTACCGGGGATCGATGGGCGCTTACGACACGAACAACAGCGGACCGGTCAACGCTCCCACGAATCCCAATGGAATGCTGTATCGCAACAGCGCCGTGCGGACTGCGGATGTTTCCGACGGGCAGTCCAACACTATCCTGGTCGGCGATTCTCTTTATGGATTCTGGGCCGATGGATTCAGCTGCTGCGTCCGAGTCTGGGAGGATTCAACGCACCCTGACCTGTGGGATACGTATTGGGCATACCAGGTTCAAACCGTGAACGGCCCCTTGATCACACTGCGATTCTTCAGCTTCGGCAGCGCGCACGGCGATCTCTGTAACTTCTCACTCGTGGATGGATCGGTCAAATCGGTTTCGAAACGGATCGATCCCAGCATCTTCAAGGCGATTTCCACGCGAAACGGTGCGTTGAAATCGATGAGCCCCACCATGGAAAACGTGGTCGATACCTGGTGATTGGGGGGCTGCTATTCAAACTGCATCTTCAGCGCCAGGTCTTTCACCGCCGTCATGGGAATTTCGTCGACTTCGAGATCGCGGCGTGAGCAAATGAAGACAGGCGCTTCGCGTGATTCCTGCCCCGGTGTGGGCAATCGTCCATGACTGCCTTTGACGAGGCTCGCATCGAGCCCAATGACGTCCATGTAGTAGCGGAACCCCAGAAACTTCTGCGCCAGCCGTCGCGCAATCCGCAATTGCGGAAAGGACAGCTTGGGATCGACGAACAGTTCCACCGGGTCATATCCCGGCTTGCGATGAATGTCGATCGTACGCGCATAGTCAGGGGCAAGGCGGTCGTCGTTCCAGAAGTAGTAGGTGAACCAAGAGTCGGGCGCGGCAACCACGACCAGTTCGCCCGAGCGTTCATGATCAAGACCGAACTGCTTCTGCTCGGAGCGATCCAGCACCAGATCAACGCCATCCGTTGAGTTCAGTAGCAACTTCACCGCCTTGATGTCGTCATGTCCGTGAATATAGACATGCGCCACCTGATGGTCGGCGACGGCGAAGGCCCTCGACGCGCCACAATCGAGTGTCTCCCAGCCGAGTGGTTCCAGCCGCGTTTGAACATAGCCGTGTCGACGAAGAATCCGATTGAGATGCACGGGCTTCGAGACGGGTGTGATCGCATATTCCGAGACGACCAGGATTTCGGCCCCTAATTTTCGTGCGGCGGCGATGCACTTGCCCGCTTCAGCATCGACCAGTTGGATCTCACGTGCGATTTGAGGATCGGCCGGTCCTAACCGCTGCATGCTGTAATCGAGGTGTGGCAGGTAGACCAGCGTCAGCGTCGGTTTGTTTCGCTGCATGACTTCAATCGAGGCGTCGGCAATCCAGCGAGAACTGGTGATATCGGCCATCGGCCCCCAGAATCGGGGCAACGGAAAAACCCCCAGCTTTGCCTGCAGTTCATCCCTCAGACTGGCAGGTTGACTGTAGGAATCGAAGATCTTGCGGCCATCCGCAGGATAGGACGGTCGCGGTGTCATCGACCAATCGACGCTGGCGTACATGTTGTACCACCAGAACATTTTCGCCGTGGTATAGGCGGGATCGCGCCAAACCCCTTCGTCATAAATGCGATGACCGCGAACAAGTCGATTCGATTGCTTCCAAAACATGACCTCGGCCAGATCACGAAAGTACCATCCGTTCCCGACGATTCCATGCTCGCGTGGCAATGTCCCGGTCAACATCGTCGATTGGGCCGAGCAGGTGACTGCGGGAAGCACCGTTCCCATCGGGCGGGAGAAACCGTCATCCGCCAGCGCCTTCAAATGCGGCGTACTCTCGCCCAGCATTTCGTGAGTTAGGCCGACAACATTGAGAATCAGAAGTGGGCGGGGCATGGAAAAACCATCAAGTTGATAATGTCAGGAACAACGTTGATTTATCGAATTCCGCCCAATTCAGCCAGCCCGTCACCGATCTTAAGGGTGATCTGTCCACCGTGGAAAGGTCTCATCGGTCGGACTCACGAGGCGTCGATTTCTGACGTTTTTTTCATGCGTCCCATCGGCAAACAGCAGGAAAGTAACAGCTTCTTTATCCCGCCAGATTTCAGGATGCGACAAACGGAATATCCTGCGTCACAAAAACGAAATCTGACGGGCCGTGAACGCCGACGAAGACGATTTTCGAGATCGCCAACCGATATTCGGGATACGGCCGAACACGTCAACGGCCTTTCTGGTTCGAACGCGCGTCGCTTCTTCATTCATGGGAGCGTGAGTCGCGTGAGCGAATGTGTCCCCATTCTTTCAGTGCGAGGAGCTTCATGTCATGTCGTCGATCTCTGGGATCTCATCTGGGATCAGTTCGTATCAGCCCAGCGGTACCTCCAATCCCTTCAACGCCATCAAGAAGGATTTGAACGCGCTACAGTCGGCCTTAAACTCAGGCGACCTGGACTCTGCCAATTCCGCATTCACGACTTTGCAGAAGGATTTTCAGAGTTTGCCGACACCACCAGGTGGGGGCAGCGCCGCGACAGCATCCACGTCATCAAGTTCAACCAGTCCGATTCAGAAGGATCTGAACGCGGTGCAATCTGCGCTCGCTTCGGGTGATACCGATGCCGCAAAAGCCGCCCTGACCAAGCTGACTTCGGATCTCAAATCCGCGAAGCCACACCACGGACATCATGGCAAGCCGCCCGTCAGCGACAGCGATGGCACGAACAGCGCTTCCAATTCTTCATCGTCCAGTTCAACATCGTCCGCAACGGACCTGGCGTCAACGCTACTCAATGCCATTCAGTCGGCAAACAGCGCCTCAAGCGGTGGCTCGGTCGATCTTCTGGCCTAGTGAAAACACGGCATGCGACGATTTCCGCAGTCGCAGGACAATCCACTTGCGACGTCGTCGACGGACCGACGACGTTTCGCTGGCAGGAAACGCTTCCGTTCGATCACTGTGACACGGGCGCTCACCTCGGTACATTCAGCAGTCTCAAAAAACTCTGTCGCCGAGAGAGACACCTCGTGGAGCACACCGAATCGTGAATGCCGAGACCTCATCCGTTGATTCGTCCGAGACGATCAATCCTGGCTGCCTTCCTGCCTGGGACCGCGCCGATCTGCCCGAGCCGTTGCCGTTTGGCTTCTTCAACCTGTTCAAGACGATTGGCCCCGGCGCAATTCTGCTTGTCGCGGCGATCGGAGGAGGCGAATGGATCGCAGGCCCCATGGCCACGATCAAGTTTGGCCGGGGTATTCTTTGGATCGCCACGCTTGCGGTCGTTCTGCAGACGATCTTCAATCTCGAAGCGGCCCGCTATACGATGTACACGGGTGAGCCGATTCTGACAGGTTTCATGCGGCTGAAACCGGGTTCATTGTTCTGGGCCTGGTTTTATATCCTGATCGGCGTCGCTCAACTGGCGACTCCGGCTCTGGCCGCTGGCTGTGGTGCCGTTCTGTACGCGGCGTTCTTGGGGCATCTGCCTCAGAATGCTGACCAGCAAGCCACGCAGCATTGGATCGCGACCGGCGTGATCATCTTCGCCGTCGCGCTGCTCTTATCCGGAAAATCGATCGAGCGAGTGCTCGAACGGCTGTCGTGGATCATGATCGTGTTCATCTTCGGATTTTTGATCATCGTCAACGTCTTGTTCGTTCCCAGGGAAGAATCACTAAGAAGCGCCCTGGGGTTCATCGGAATGCAACCGACCCACGGCAATTTGGATCTAGTTCTTCTGGCGACATTCGCCGCGACGGCCGGATCCGGTGGACTCGGAAACCTCGCGATTTCCAACTGGTTCCGCGACAAGGGCTTTGCGATGGGTTCGCTCTCGGGCTCGATCGGCAACGCACTGGCTGGTGAAGAAAGCGCCGTGCGTGCGATCGGAACCACATTTCCCACGACGCCCGAGAACATGCGACGCTGGCACACCTGGTGGCGGTATGCGGTTCTGGATCAGGTGGCCCTTTGGGCGTTCGGCTGCGTGATTGGAATGTATTTGAATGTGAATCTGGCCGCCTACCTGATTCCACCCGATGTCGAATTGAAAGGGATGGCCGCGGGCACATTCCAGGCCCAGTACATGTCCGAAAAGATGTGGTCGGGCTTCTGGTATCTCGCGTTGCTGAATGGATTCTGGATCTTGTTCTCGACTCACCTCGGCAACACAGACGTTCTGGTGCGGCTGGTCTCTGACATCAGTTGGGTCGCATTCCCCAAGATCCGCCGCTGGCCTGTGAGTCGGCTTTATGCGGTCCTGTTGGTCCTGCTGACAACCTGGGCCGTGTTTGCCGTTCGTTGGGGCAGCGTGCTCGAGTTGTTTGAAATCCTTGGTGTCGTCGCCTGCCCCATCATGGCGATTGCCTCACTTCAGATCCTGCGAGTAAACACGACATTTCTGCCGCCAGCCGTTCGACCAAAACTGTGGCGACGAATCGGCCTGGTCCTCTGCTCGCTCGCCTACGGCGGCTTCACGATCGCGTTGCTCATCAAACGATTTGGCGGTTGATCGCTACGATTCGATCGCCGTGAACGACACATTCAAGCGATCGGGGCGTGTCCTCGATCGCTGTTTTCAATCGTTGAACAGCCACATCTGTCCGGATTTCGGGATGGGCCGCACGAACTGCGACGTATCAAGTTCTTCGTGCTTTTGGTTGAGTCCATATTTATTAGCAAAGACTTCAAACGTCTGACGAATCTGATCGGCAATTTGTCCACGGCCTGTCATCCGCGTTGAAAAGTCCGCTTCGTACAGCTTTCCCCCTCTGGTATCTCGCAACCGGGATTCGATCCGTTCTCGTTGGTTGGGAAGGGCGACGGCCAGCCAATCCAGGAACACCGGTTTGACCGTGTGAGGCAGACGAAGCAGGACATACCCTGCGGATGTCGCGCCGGCCTCGCTGGCGGCCTTAAGAACCGAGGGGATCTGTGAGTCGTTCAAACTGGGAATCACCGGTGCGATCATCACATGCGTCGGCACGCCGGCATCCGTCAATTCACGGAGTGCGCGCAATCGTGCTCGCGGGCTGCTGGTTCGAGGCTCCATGCTGCGTGTGAGTGCTTGATCCAATGTCGTAATACTGATCGCAACGCTGACCAGATTCCGTTCGGCCATCTGCCGCAACAAGTCAATGTCGCGAGTCACGAGCGCGTTCTTCGTTACGATGGCGATCGGCTGACGTGCCGCAAGTGCGACTTCCAGGCACTTTCGCGTCAATTGAAAATGACGCTCGGCAGGCTGATAGCAGTCTGTCACGCCCGACATCATCACGATTTCCGGCCGGTAACGGTCACGGGCCAGCCAGTCACGAAACAGTTCCGGTGCGCGTTCTTTCACAAAAATCTTGGTCTCGAAATCCAGCCCCGCGCTCAGATCCAGATACTCGTGCGTCGGTCGCGCGTAGCAGTAGCTGCACCCATGAGAACACCCGCGGTACGGGTTGATGCTGTAACGAAAGAAGACATCCGGGCTGTCGTTCTCGGTGACCACCGACTTCGACAAATCAGAAAAGTACTGCGTCTTGGTGCGAGGCGGATTTTCCTCTGACGATTCGTCGAACGAATCTTCATCAACGACCACCTCAATCCGCGCGAAACGGTTGGTGGGATTGCTTTGAGCGCCGCGCCCCACCTCTCCTGGTCGAATTGGATCGGTCATCTGACGAATTTCCGTAAGCCTGAATACCGGCCAGCACTCGTTCGCAACGTCAGAACAGTCGGCGTTGATGGTCTCAATTCGGACAACCGCACGGTGTCCGTCACAGGTCGCGAATTCACCTGCCGCCTTGAATGGTATGGCACCGCTCAAGAAAAGTGAACGAGTTTCTCATTGTTTCGTCACTGGATCCGAGCCGGAACGGTTTCCCATCAGCCACAGAATGAGAATTGCCCGTTTGCTGTACAAAGACCGAGTATAGTGCCGCAATCGGACTCGCAAGGGATATTGCAGCCCAACGATTAATCCGGTCCGGTCCCCATCCGATCTCCAAAAAACCTTTGCGTGAGTTCGGAAACTCGGGAACTTCCGCAATCGTCGTTCGTCTATTACGCTTCGGCTACCACAGTCCCCGTCACAGTAGAAATCGTCGAGCGGCCCTTGGATTTCGCCCAGTGTGGATGACGAGAATCACCATTGCCTGGCAAATACCCACTCGCACGGTGTTCGATCACACTCACCGTTGTTCACGCGCAGCAGCGCACGTAATGAGGAGTCGTCATGCGTCGTCTCGCACTCGTCGGAGCATTGGCAATGACTTGGATGTCCACAAGCTATGGTGGCGAAATTGATTTTGTCGAGGACTTTGCCTTGGCACAGGATCGCGCGGCCGTGCTGAAGCAATTGGTCCCGGGAACCGAGGAGTATAGTTACTACCACGCGCTGCACTACATTCAGACCGAACAATTCGACAAACTTGATTCGCTGCTGACGGCGTGGGTCCAGCGACATGGCGAAACTCAACGTGTCGTGGAAATCCGGACGCGATTCGCACTCGCCAATTACGACAAGAATCCGCGCAAGACGCTTGAGTATCTCAGAACGCGACTGGGCGTCACCTATCCGCACCAGAAGGAAGAGCTCGATGCCGAGCCCAACCTGCCCACAGCGCTCGAGCCAACGTTGATCTCGCGCGAAGCGTATCTGCAACGAGCCAAGGCAACGTCGCCCGGCAATCTTAATGCGTTCGAAGACAGCGCACTCGATTGGCTCGTTTCTACCGAATTGGATCCGATCCTGCGCCGGGCACTTTTGTCGCGGATCACTCGGCCCGACTATGACCGCTTCGCACAGTTGATTCTTGACGACTTGAATAGCGAACGGTCCGGGGGATTTGGCTCATTGCCCATTCACCGGCAATTGCTTGTTCCTCAGTTGGAAGAACTGGTCAAAGCCAAGCCAGATCTGCTGAATCAACAAAACTTCGTGATCACCTATTTGTCCAAGCTGCAGCCCACGGCCGATGAAGACTGGCGTCATAATCCACGACAACTAGAAGCCTATCTCGATCGCCTGCAGAAATTCGTCAATCGCCTTTCACCTGCCCATAACTCACTGAAGTCGCACATACTCTATCACCGTCTGGTTCTCGATCGGATGCGAGGCACGCTGAGCAAAGAGCGGTTTATCGAATATCTCAAACTGCCCCGAAATGTCGCCTATCTCTCGAAGAAAATGCTCGCGTCGGACGAGTTGAAACGTTTCCCCAGCGATCTGAACGCGAACTACAACGGCGTGACGCTGCTGGCGCCCATCGTCAACGACGAACCACTCGTCCGAAGCTATCTCGCCCATTTCTTGACAGATGCGACGAATACCAAAGAGTTTGAACCCTACGTCAATGACGTCTATCTGAAACTTCTGTTCGCGGAAGTCAAAATTGTGAACGGCCTGGGCGACGCCGAACAGTGGGCGGCCCTCTTGCCACCGGCGGACTTTCAACGCCTGAAGGAACGTGTCGACCTGGATTTCGCCGTCACGAACAAGACCCAGTTTGATCCCGATGAACACGTAAAGCTGGATTTGTTCATCAAGAACGCGGGCACGCTGATCGTCAAAGTTTACGAGATCAATACTCAAAGTTATTACCGCGAGCAGCGTCGCGAAGTTGATACCGACATGAGTCTGGACGGCCTCGTGGCGAACGTCGAACAAACGTATTCGATTCAGGAAGGCCCGTTGCGACGCGTTGCCAAGTCGTTTGAGTTTCCTCAACTCGACAAACCGGGCGTCTACATCATCGATTTCATCGGCAACGGCCGCAGCAGCCGCGCTCTTGTCAGAAAAGGACGTCTGCGACATCTCGTCCGGACCACACCCACCGGACAACGATTCACAATCCTCAATGAGAAGAACGAACTCGTCAAAGACGCGGTTCTGTGGATGAGTGGCCACGAGTACACGTCCAGTGCCGATGGAACCATCGTCGTGCCCTTTACGAATCAGGCGCAGCGTGAACCGATTGTCATCTCACGCGGCACTCAGGCTTCGCTGGACTTTTTCCAACACGAAGTCGAGGCCTACGTGCTGTCGGCCGGGTTTTACGTCGATCGCGAGTCTTTGCTGACTCGAAAGACGGCTCAATTGCTGGTCCGTGCGGGCCTGGCAAGCGGTGGCACACCCTTGTCACTGTCGCTGTTGGACGAGGTGAAGTTGAAAATCATCTCGACCGACCTGGACGGCATCGCTTCGTCACAAGAACTGCCGGACTTCAAGCTGTTCGAAGATCGCGAATCGATTCATGAGTTCCAGGTGCCACAACGTCTCGCATCGCTTAACTTCGAGCTCACGGCGAAAGTTAAAAAGCTAAGTGCGGGCGGAACCAAAGTCGATCTGTCCGCGGTCAGCTTGGTGACCTTGAACGGCATCGATCGCACCGAAAAAATCGAAGACCTGCATCTCGTCCGTACACCAGATGGTTACGTGGTGGAATTACGAGGGAAAACGGGGGAACCTCGCGCGTCGCGTCCGGTCGAATTGGAGTTCAAACATCGTGATTTCCGCGAATCGTTGTCGTTCACGCTGAAAACCGATGCCGCAGGGCGCATCAATCTTGGTCCCCTCGCCGAGATTGCGACGATCACGGCTCACGGTATTGCATCCGGTGGTGAAGGCAGTTCCTCCGACATCCCGGAGGTCTGGAAACTCTCCATTGATACACACACGTATCGGCAGACGGTCCATGGCAAAGTCGGTGAGCCCATCACACTGCCATTCCTGGGACGCAATGGACTATCGGCCAGCCGTGAGGAAGCCCTCACCATTCGCAATGAACTGTCGCTGCTCGAAGTTCGCAACGATGTGTTTGTCATCGATCGAACCGATCTGGTGTCGGTCAAAAACGGAATGATCGTAATCGCAAAGCTTCCCGCAGGAGACTTCGAACTTTGGTTGAAGGCCACGAACCAGCGCCTTCGCATTCGCGTCACAGACGGCCCCGTGCTGGACCACTTTGTGCTCGGCCAGTCTCGACAGCTCGAAACGCCGCCACTCGCACCGCTGCAGATCGAATCGATCAAAGCTGCGAACGACGTCCTGACGGTCAAGCTGCAGAACGCGACGAAATTCAGTCGCGTCCATGTGTTCGCCACACGATATAGTCCCGCCTACAATTCGGCGGTCGAACTCGGAAACGTTCGGGGCGCAGAACCGTATCTCTTCCAGCAAACTCCTCCCGAATCTGTGTATTTGACAGGTCGTAATATTGGCGATGAGTATCGGTATATCATCGATCGCAAATACGCCACGAAGTTCCCGGGCAACACGCTCGACCGCCCGTCATTGTTGCTGAATCCGTGGTCGGTTCGCGCGACCGACACGGGAGAACAACAAGCGGCAGGGGGCGACCAATACGGGGCGACGCCTCAATCGGCTCCTAGCGCCTCTGAGCGAACCATGGCGGCGATGGAAGCGGGAATCGGCAGAAACCAACTACGATTCGCCAATCTGGATTTTCTGGAACACACATCGGCGGTCCTGGTCAATCTGATGCCCAACGAGGATGGCATCATCCAGATTCCATTCGCCGCCCTGGGCCAGCATCAGGAAATCCATGTCGTCGCCGTTGACCCGATCAACACGACCGCTCGCAGCGTCGCGCTCGCCGAACGAAAGGTCGACCTTGTCGATCTGCGGCTGATCGCCGGACTCGATCCGAAGGAACACTTCTCAAAGCAGAAGCAGATCAGCGTCGTACCCATGGGTCAATCGCTGACATTCAACGACATCACGACCTCGAAATTTGAAGTCTACGACAGTCTCACACGGGTCTATAGTCTGTATGCGACGCTGTCGAAAGACGCAAAACTGGCCGAGTTCTCGTTCCTCTTGAACTGGCCCAAACTGAAAGACGACGAGAAACGTACGTTGTACTCCAAGCACGCCAGCCACGAACTGTCGCTCTTCCTGTCGAAGAAAGATCCCGAATTCTTCCAGGCGGTGATCAAACCCTATCTGGCCAATAAGAAGGACAAGACGTTCGTCGACCGCTTCCTGCTCGAAGACGACCTTTCCGAATTCTTATCGCCGTGGCGTTATGGACAGCTCAATATTCCTGAACGCATTCTGCTGGCCCGACGCCTGCAAGACGAACGATCGCATACCGCGCGACACGTCGCCGATCTGTATGCCAAACTGCCGCCCGACATCGACAATTTCATTCGCCTGTTCGACACCGCCGTGAAACGAAGCTCGCTCGAAACAGACGATGAATTTGGAGCAGACTCGGCGAGAGAGGTTGAATTCGAACGCCGCCAATCGGGCCGCCAAGAAGCTCACCCCGTCCCCGGAATGATGGGCGGAGGGATGGGTGGAGGAATGTCTGGACTGAAGAGCCATTCCGTCCGAGATCGAGCGATGAAGCAGGACGAGAAATCCACGGAACAGGATGCGGCCAAAGCAGTGCCCTCGAAAACACCGCTGAGCCGCAGTTTGAAAAAAGCAGTAGAAACGAACTCAGGGAATGGCATTGCGGGAGTGAACGAACCACCCACGCACCACCTATTCTATTCGCAAAGCCCCCTGCCTGAAGCCGTTCGCGCTCTTTACCGCAAACTCGACAAGACAATGGAGTGGGCCGAGAACAACTATCATCACATCACGATCGATCAACAGACCCCAGATCTGATCACCACCAATGCCTTCTGGAGAGATTTCGCCCAGCACGATCCCGCGAAACCGTTCCTGTCCAAAAATCTGGCGGACGCGTCGAGGAACTTCCCGGAAATGATGTTCGCGCTGGCGGTGCTCGATCTGCCATTCGAATCACCTAAGCACGAATCCAAACTTGACGGAGCGAAGCTGACAATCACCGCCGGTGGTCCTCTGGTGGTCTATCACGAAGAGGTCAAGACCGTGTCCATAGAAAAGGACGCCACAGCCAAGATTCTGGTCAGCCAGAACTTTTTCCGTGAGGGTGACCGTACTCGGATCGAAGACGGCGAAGAAGTTGATAAGTTTGTTTCAGACGAATTTCTCGTTCACGTGGTTTACGGCTGCGAAATCGTCGTCACAAATCCCTCGTCGACTCGGCAGAAGTTGAATTTGCTGCTGCAAATCCCACGCGGTGCGATTCCGGTTCTGAACAGCCAGTCGACGAAGACCGTTCATCTGCAGCTCGATGCGTTCGATACGGAGACTGTCGAATACCACTTCTACTTCCCCGCGGCAGGAATGTATCCCCATTTCCCCGTTCATGTCGCCAAGACTGAAGAACTGATCGCATTCGCCGCGCCGTTGACTTTTAACGTTGTCGACAAGCCGAGCAAGATGGACACCGGATCGTGGGACTATGTCTCGCAATACGCGTCGACCGATGAATTGCTTAATTTCCTCGACAAGCAGAATGTGGATGCTCTGAACCTGTCGCGAATCGCCTGGCGAATGCAGGATGCAAAAGTGTTTGCGGCCGTGGTGACGAAACTGACACAGCGTCATGTTTACAACAACACGCTTTGGTCGTACGCCTTGAAACACAATGTGGCCGAAGCCGTTCGCGAATACCTGTTGCACTCGGAACAATTCGTCAATGATTGTGGCGGACGACTCAAGAGCTCGCTGCTCACGATCGATCCGGTCGCACGGCGAACGTTTGAGCACCTGGAATACAAACCCCTCGTCAACGCGCGCAGCCATGCCTTGGGCCGCCGCCGACAGATCGTCAACGATCGACTGCATCTTCAGTACCACCAGACGCTGAAGCAACTCGCGTATGAACGAACGCTGGCTGATGACGACCTGCTGACGGTGACGTATTACCTGCTGCTACAGGATCGCATTGAAGAAGCGATCAAGACGTTCGGTCGGGTCAATCCGGACAAGGTCGCCACGAAGATTCAGTACGACTACTGCGCCGCGTACCTCGATTTCTTCACCGATGATCATCAACGAGCCCGCTCGATTGCCGACAAATACGCCAGTCACCCCGTTGATCGATGGCGACAAACGTTCGCGACAATTCGGACCCAACTGGACGAAGCCGAAGGGAAGGGTGTCGCCCCCGCCACAGATGAGGATCGCAATCGCCAGCAGGATCAACTGGCGTCTACGGAACCGAGCTTTGAGTTCACGGTCGAAGGACGACAGATCAAACTGGATTACCAGCATTTGAAATCGGTTCGCGTGAATTTCTATGAGATGGATGTCGAGCTGTTGTTCAGCCGCAATCCGTTCGCGCAGCAGTTTCAGGGGCAGTTCAGTTCCATCAAACCCAACCTGTCACTCGACGTGACGCTGAGTGACGACGACAAGCCCGCCACCGATTCCAAGAGCAAATCGACCGTAAAGTCGATCGACCTACCGGCCGCACTGCAGAACAAGAATATCCTGGTCGAAATCGTCGGCGCCGGTACAACGAAGACACATCCGCACTATTCCCATTCGCTGGCGGTGCAGGTCATCGAGACCTACGGCCAGGTGAAAGTCACCGATCAGGGCACGGGAAAACCAATCCCCAAAGCCTACGTCAAAGTCTATGCTCAAATGGCCAACGGTCAGGTGAAGTTCTACAAAGACGGGTACACCGATCTCCGGGGCCGTTTCGACTTCGCCTCGCTCAACACCAACGACCTGGACGTCGCCGTGAAGTTCTCCATTATGATCCTCAGCGATCAGCAAGGGGCTCTGGTTCGCGAAGCCCATCCTCCGAAACAATAGATTGATCCCGATCCAGCATGGCACTGCTTGGAATCAGGCAGTGCCATGCTGTTAATCGGCGACTCCTGCCGAACCGGTTGCCGTTCATAGCCCGAAGAGAGGGGTACAGGCACATTTTCCCGGTTCAATTGGAATCCACAGTGCATCTACGAAGGGCAAGTCTTCCCTTTACCGCGGGAAAATGAACCAGTCCCCGGCCTGTGAACGGTTATGCCGAACAAGACTGGATCTGAATCTCTTATCAAGGAGCAGCAGTCCAGTAGGACCGCACGGTCACGTGGGTTTCCCACTTCACTATTTCACAATAGGGCATTGAAGTACTTTTTCTTGAACTAGATGGATCAATTAATGAACTAGCGCCAGTGGTTCCGATGAGGAAAACGCAAACGCTTCGTCGAAGTGCTTGCATGGGCTGACCTCATCTCATCATTGGCATTGCAATGTCATCGCGCTCCCCCCGAATCCTCGTCACCGGTTCGAGCCTGTTCTTCTCCGCACGGTTGATCCACGACCTGGGTCGGCGAGGAGCATCGGTGACGGCCGCCGACAGCCTGACATTTTCGGCAGGCAAGTTTTCCCGGTATACGAAGCGTCGCCTGAAACTGCCACGCGTCAACCAGGACCCCGGTCGCTACCTGGAAACATTGGTTAAAGAACTGCGGTCGCAGCCGTACGACTTACTGCTGCCCACGTTCGAAGAGTCGCTGTTGCTGTCGGAATACGAGTCTGAGTTGCGGCCGTATACCCGGCTGTTACTACCTGACTTCTCGTCGATGTACAGCCTGCACCATAAACCAAGCTTACACAAGCTTTGCCAGTCATTGGACCTGCCCACACCGCCGACCCTGGTTCCAAAAAATTCAGATCAATTGCCGATGATCTCGGATCAACTCGGCTTTCCAGTTGTGGTCAAGCTGCCTGGTGGAAACAACTCCGTCGGACGATCGTTCTGCAACAATTCTGATGAATTGAAACGCACCTTCGAACAGCAGGCGGCCTTGCACGCCAAAGATGGGTCCGGGCAACCCTTCGTACAGAAAAAGATCGAGGGTGATCTTATCTGCACGCTGAGCTTCTGTTCGCAAGGTCACAAGTTGGGTGAAGTTGTTTATCGCACCCTCAGAATGTTTCCCGAAGCGGGCGGAACATCTGCACATCGGCAATCGATCGAACACCCCGAGATCTCGCGTATTTCGAAACGATTGATCGCCGCCAGTGGATGGTCAGGCTTTTTGGGTCTCGATTTCTTGCTCGAACGGGAAACGGGAATTCCCTACGTGATCGACGCGAACGTCCGGGCTAATCCTGCAATCCATTTAGGATTCTGCTCGGGATTGGATTGGACCCAGCTCATTTTTGACATTGCGAAAGACAAGACACCAGCCGTCCAGACCGCACGAACAGGCGTCAGCGTCCACACGGTCTTGATGGACGTCGTATGGCTGCTCGAAGGACTTCACCCTCGAACAGGCGGCATTCGACGGTTCCCGCAACGTCTTCGCGAATTCATCACGCCTCCTTGGCCCGTGCATTCGCGCGGCGACCTTGTCGCAACCGGCGAAGTGGCCTCGAGCGTCATCCTGGGGCTTGAGAGCCTTGTGACCGGCATCCAATCGCTGGTGACAGGTCGTCAGGCCGGTGAATTGATGCTCGAACATGCGAACTATGATTCACACGTCGCAGAGCAATACCGTCAGCAACGGCAAGACACGAATCGCGACCGCGTGGCGGCGTAACGATTCGGTCCTTCGAATGCGTGAGATCGTGACGGCGGCGGCGGCGGCCTCACAACACGCGCCAGGTCTCTTCCATAAGAGAACCCGTCGTTTGCTGTATACTGAACGCAGTCAACGACGGGTCAACTCCTCCGCCGTTGCGTCCCTTCTGTGCACATCAAGGGATCACTCGCGAGTGTCTTGATGTATCGGTCCTGAGCCGACGTCATCAGCCGCCCTAGAAGCTCCAACGAGCGTCACGAATCAGTGACCGCTCGCGACGTGGCGTCGATATGATCCGCCACTGGCCTGTGCCCGTCCGTAACTGGGCACCAGTGAGAATGCGGGCGTGACAGAGAGGGAATGACTTCCGAGAGTGACTGACGGTATGCTGGAGGGATACAAGCTTCCGGTGTGAGCAGCCTGTTGAAGTGAGGGCGACAGGCACCTTGGTCGTCAGGATTTCTTGGCGGATTTTGATCAGGAGGGAACCCATCCCCGTGACTTCAACAAGCTGTTAAGGCGATTTTCACATGATGCTGACGGTTGATATTTTTTCCGATGTGATCTGTCCCTGGTGCTATGTCGGCAAGCGCCGCCTGGAGAAAGCCATCGCGACGTTGGGGCCGGCGCACCCCGTCCAAGTGCGGTGGCTGCCGTTCCAGTTGAATCCCGAAATGCCGCAGGAGGGAATGGGGAGAATCGAATATCGCACCAGAAAGTTTGGCAGCTTGGAACGTTCGCAGGCATTGGAGGCCACTTTTCTCTCTGCGACCGCTGCCGAAAGACTGCAATTCGCATTCGATCGGATCGAACGAACCCCGAATACGCGGGATGCCCATCGACTGATCTGGTTGGCCGAACAGCAGGCGATCCAAGACGCGGTGGTGGAAGGGCTGTTCCGAGCGTACTTCACCGAGGCGCTGGACATCAGCGCGAGAGACATTCTGATCGACGTCGTCGTGGAAGCGGGACTCGATCGCACGCGGACCGAGGACTTGCTGAATGGCGATGAGGGCTTGGACTTTCTTCAAGATGCCGGAATAAAAGCTCGCCAGATCGGCATCAGCGGCGTGCCATTCTTTATCATCAATCGCGAAATCCGGCTGTCCGGCGCGCAACCGCCCGAGACGTTCCTCGCCGCATTCCAACATGCGATTGCGTCCGCATGACGTTCGTATCGCTGTAAGCGCGACCGATCGCGCGAACCTGCTCGCGAATGGATCACTCTTTCATCGTCAGTTCTGTCACAACGGGCAGATGATCCGAGGGGAAGCGTTTTTCTCTTTGATCATCCAGGATTTGAAGCCGCAGGACTTTGACCGCCTTCGTCGTGAAGATGAAATCGATTCGATGTTCAGGCACGATGGCCTTGAAGCCGTTCCACGTCGAATCCGGACCTTCTGGTTTCCGTGCGGAATGCACGTAGGTATCGAGAAACACCTCTTGCCCCTGCGTGCCTCGTCCGACCAGCGTGTTGTACGGCGGCGAGTTGGCCGTCGTGTTGAAATCGCCGAGCAGGATGACGGGATGATCTGCAAACGTCTCACGCAGGCGTTGGAGCAGCAGGTTGGCGCTCTCGGTACGAGCCTGTTTGCCGCGATGATCAAAGTGGGTATTGATCACATACAGCTCGACGCCCGTCGTACGATCTTTGAGCTTCACCCAACTCGCAATCCGGGGCAGGGCGGCATCCCAACCTTTACTGGCGGTTTCCTCGGGTGTCGGCGAAAGCCAGAATGTTGCTTGCGCCAGCAGGTCAAACCGATCATGACGATAGAAGATCGGACAGAACTCACCCGCACTCTTACCATCGTCCCGTCCGACCCCGTAAGCCTTCATCTCCGGCAGTCGCAGTTTCAAGTCGTCAAACTGCCCAGCCAGCACCTCTTGAAACCCCGCAACATCCGCCTTGCTCTTGAGAATGATCTCAGCCACCCAATCCTTGCGATTCGGCCAGCCATTGACGCCATCTTGCGGATTGTCATACCGAATATTCCAGGTCATCACATTCAGCGATTGGGCAAAGGCATTCGAGCCAATCAACGCCGTAGCCAAGAAAACCAACAAAGCCTGCTTCATCGCGTTCTGCCTCGTAGCCCAAAGGTGTATGCCGACGATTCCCCCCGATTCACTTTGCACTTCCACGCAACAGTCGTCAACCAAACGAATCGATTGCAGACTGTCATTTCGCAGTCAAAACCGGCCAGCAATTTGCGGGTGAAAACCGGCCATTGAGAGGCGTCATGTCTGAGTTCATCTTGCACGCTGAGTGCAGGAGGAACCTGCATGTCGAATCGATGATCAATGGCAACGATCAATTCTATCGAGACACTGCACCGATCAGGTCGTTCGAACCGGGAGATTTCTCGTCTTCTGGGCGTGGATCGCGGTGCGGTGAATCGGGCCGTGCAGCGACTGAAAGCTGCGGAAGTTCAAAACCGGCCAAACCCGCTCACAGGGTCGAGCCAAACCATCCGCAGCACAATCAGACGAATTCAACTGCAATTCACCCCACAAAACCTGACCGGTTTTCACTCGCGAAATGACAGACCTAAGTCTAAAAACTAAAAAAAGGCCAATCCATTTTTCGGGACTGGCCTTTTTCAGTTTGCGGAATCAGTTGGCTTCTCTTGTGGATCGACATCGAACCCTGCCGCTAGTAGTGATGGTCTGATTTCATCAATTGTTGCGATGGCTTTCGGGTCTCTCCAAATGCTGAATTTTGCCATGCGGGGCACGCCGTCGAACCCAAATTCGGCGCCGCAGATGAAACCGGTCTTCTCGAGTGCCTGCTTTATTAAACCAACATCCGTTTTTGAGCACATGATCTTGGGGAAGTTCCCCGGCACACCGTCAACATGGACTGTCATTCAAAACTCCCTTTTGAACTTCCTGATTTGTTCGAAGATCTACCCAAAAAAAGCCTTGTCCCAACTACCGTCAGGACAAGGCTTTAAAGATGGGCGATACTGGATTCGAACCAGTGACTTCCACCGTGTGAAGATGGCACTCTAGCCGCTGAGTTAATCGCCCGTGGGCGGCCGGGGCCGCGTGGACATATTTGTATCCTGAATGAAGGGTGTCAGCAAGGATGCACGCTCGGGTGAGTTGGTTCGCGCGGAACCGATCAATTGTGACTCATGTCTTCAGTTGCAGGGGTGTCTTTAGCTGCAGGGGGCGGGCGATATCCGGAAGATTCAGGTCGGCGGTGCCTCGGCAGACCTGACGGACATATTCGCGATGTGGTTCCACACAGCCACCGCCCTGGCCGCCCGAGGGCACTTGCAGACGGAGCATTTCGTTCAGGATCTGCGTCATTTCCAGCGGATCTTTCAACGACTTTTCGACTTGCGCCTCGACCCGGCTTTCATCGATCTGCAGTTCGCCATTCGCATCGAAGAACGTCGAATTGCGCCAGTGATAGATCGAGAGGCATTTGGTGGTCAGGCTGTAGAACTGGTTCGGACGCCAGAAATCGGCGAAGACGCCATTTCCCAGATAGAAGGTCCAACTTCCTTCGTATCCCGTGATTTCGCCAGAGGCATCGTCCGGGTTTCGGAACCAGGTTCGGTCGCCTGGAATGAAGAATTTCACGGGCAGGGGGTTGTCCCAGGAGCCGATTTGCCGCTGGAAGATCGATTCAAATTCTCGGCCCTTCACGGCACGCGTTTCGGCCTGTTTCTGCAGATCGTAGAACAGCTCCTGATGGAATTCGGCCGCTTCCCGCGCCACGGCAAGCAGCACGATATATTCGCCCGCACGACGGCACGAGAACGTATACCGCTGCCCCGAGAGTTCGGGCTGCGTGGCATATCGCAAGGCATCGATGAGCGATTTTTGCGGCCGAACAATGAATCCCTGGTCTTCGTCGTAGCTCCAATAGTCGGCTGGACGTTCTGCCTCATGTGTGGCAAACGACAAAGAGGTTTTCCGAGCCGCCTCGACAATCTTCTGACGAATTCGCACCGATGAAATGAATTCTTCAAAGCTGGGGAATTCGAACACGATCGGGCAGGCGAGCATCGTGAGCAGGATCTCACGCTCAAGATCCTGGGGATTCCGCACAGTATCCAAATTCAGCTTGGAAGTGACACCCGCGGTGTCTCCGTCGGGCATCCATTCCGCCACGCATTCGGATTTCAATTCGACGGATACGAAATCGGGGTCATCGGACCCGATTTTCACGTACTGTGAAAGATTCAGGTCAGTCAGGACTTTCGACAAATTCGCTTGAGCAATGTCGCGTTCCGAGATCGTTGGTCGATGAATGCGCAGGCCGCGAGAGGCTGGGCGTTCGCTCTGAAAGGCGTTCAGCATGGGCAGCTTCCTTTCACTGTCCAGCAGAACGCGTGTCGCTCAATCTGATCAACGTCATACCTGAAACGTTTGTGTCCCGATTGATCCAACGGCCATAACAAGGACTCGCGATGCTTCATCGATGGTCTCGGCATTTTCTTTCTTTTGTGGCATGCGTCCGAACACGAACAACCTGTTGAAGTAAGGGGGACAGGCACCTTGGCGTTGAGGACGTCATGGCGTTTTTTAAGCTCATCGGAGCCAGTCCCCGTTATTTCAACAGGTTGCTAAACGCAACAAAGAAAGTTTATGCTTTGAGTCAAACTTTGCCAATCGGATTTCTGCTTGTGGCTGGCCCCCGTGACGCAGAACGCTGAAGCAGTTACGTTTACGCCGAATCCACGGCGCAATTACGAAAGTTCGGGTGGCGGAAACGCGAGAAATCCACCCTCTGGCCAAAACCCCATGCTAAGCATGCACATTAGTCAACATCGGCCGGAGATCCGGCGCGGTCAGACGTCTGCGGGTGCTTACCCATCAAGGAGCGACGTCGAGGGGAGACGCGCTGCCCCGAAGCACGGTTTCTTGAACAGCCAGATCGTGCATCATCGACCAATCCAGCATTTTCTCCGCGCGAATGACCTTGGCAAAGTCGGCGGCGTCGGCGACATAGCGTTTGTAAGGTTCGACCGGTACTTCCTGCGTCCCCTTCTTGTAAGGGCCGCGTTCTTTCGCCAGTGTGAGACGTACGAATTTGGGGGAATCGATCGGCTCAATGTGGATCGTTCCTTCGGTCCCGCACACGACGAGATGTCGCCGGGCGGAGCCATCCACCTCGAGCGCAGACGACTTGACGCTGGCAATCGCCCGCGGGTAGGTCATGACCGCCAGCATATTGTCCTGTAGACCATCAGCCTGATTCCCGGAGTGCTGATGAAACGCACTCACGCCGGTCGGAGTGCCCAGAAGGTCAACGACGATGTCGATCATGTGGCATCCCAGTTCGAACATCATGCCACCGGGATAGGCGGCATTCTTGACCCGTGATGCGTCGTCAACCACTTTGCTCATCACGCAGTGCATCTCGAACGGTTCACCGAGATAACCCTTGCGGACGAGATTTTTCATCAGGACGACCGCCGGGTTGTAGCGGAACATGTATCCCATCTGGACGCACAAGTGCTTCCGGGCGGCCTGATCCAGAATGCGTCGAAACTGAATCAACGATTCGCCCGCCGGCTTGTCCAGATGAACATGAAGCCCCGCTTCAATCCCAGCTTCCGCGTACTTCAGCAGATCACGCGGTTCGGTTTCAATGGCGACGGCCTGCAACCCTTCGACAGCTAGAAGTTGTTCAACAGTCAGCCACGGAAGGTCACGATAGGCCGCCTGTGTTTCCGCCAGTTTCTTAAGCCGGGGATCTGGTTCCGCAATTCCGACGACTTCGTATTCCGGTGAGGCCCGATAGGTTTCAAGCTTGCCTGCCGCGTGGCCATGCGCCGTTCCAATCTGACCAATCTTGATCTTGGGCATACGTTAACTCACTGAAAAATTGTCGCCAGCCTGCACACGGACCCGTTCCGTCACGAACGGACAATCACCCCACCACGGTGGGAGTGAGCCGATGCGCATTCCTGGTTGGAATCCCGCACCTCTGGGCGACACTTCATTCAGCGCCACCTTCGAGACCGGCCGTGAGAAGTGAATTATGATGTGACCGCAGAATGCGAATTTCCAGCCCGACTCATTTCCGGCGCGACTCTGCCGGGCCGCCGGGATCAATCCGGTGTTGCCGCTCATCCGTCACGTCGGCGCACACATCCGCCCACACGAATTCCGACATCGGAACGAAAACATCGAGGTCGATTGGCGGCATCGGCAGATTCTGCCGGTGCCGAAAGGTCACGACAATCGGCATCCCCTTGTCGCGCCGCGTTGATCCGTTCGGAGAGATCAGGATTCCACCGGATTTCGCCATTACGTCCGTGCGTGATCAATCCGTAGAAGGACAGGGGGTTCGGCCCGATTTGCGAGGTAACGGGTCACACGCTTAACGATGAATGAGGCGCTCTGCGCGTGACTTTTCCTTTCCCGCGAACCTGGCGCGGCGTTCATTCGGAAAACTCTTCTAAAACCATTTCTGAATTCCAGGCCACGAGCCGACCATTCAAACGGTAGCGATTGTGCCGCTTGATCGCTTTTTGACGATTTGAACGGACGTGCCGTTTTGGCGTCTCTCACGAGGCGTCAGAAAAGCGAATGCGCATGGAGGCTCGAATGGCGAAGGTACGCAATTGGATCGGAGTGGTTTCCGCCCCCATCCTTTTAATATCCGCCGGATGTTCGGTCGCGCCCCGTCCCTTTTCGAGCGCTCATCGCCGACATGCGCCCGAGCGTCTGATATCTATCGCCCAGGCGTACGAACGACAGGGCCAGTTGGCACAGGCACAAGAGATCTACCAGCGAGTCCTGGCCGTACAGCCTGGAAACAATCACGCACAGCAGTCGCTTGATGCCTTGATGGCAAGACAGAATCCATCGCATCAGAGTGCCGCGGAACAGGTTTCCGCTCCTCCCCGAGAATTGCTCGCCGACACCGGGTTGCTTTTGTCGTCAATCCCCACAAGGCCAGTCCTCGTCGAACCGGAACTCGCGCCACTTCCTCCAGTTCTACCGGCCCCGGCTCCCATGACCTCGGGAGCGGCGCAATTGCAGGAACTAGCGCGGCAGGACGCCAACTCCAAACTGGCCACGGCGACAGCACCAGAGCCCCCAAGTCCGGAACCCGTTCCGTCCTCCGTTCCTGAGCTATCCACCACTCCTTCGATGGTGCAAGTAGCCGTTCGCGTTGAACACGATCCGCAAGATATTCCCCCATCGCCAACGGCGGCATTAGACGCTCCTGCGCCGCAAGTCATTCTTGAGCCGCCGGCCGATCTCGAACCGATCGCGATTCCCCCTCTCGACACCGCAATTGCACGCATCGAGCCACCGGTATCACCGCCAGCGACATCACCGCCAGCGATCGCATCGTCGCCGATACCGGCGATCGAGACCGGGATCCCCGTCCTTCCGCTGGCCGCGCCCGAGGCGCCCAAGGTCATTGACGCGTCGCATCACGAAGCGAGTTCGAAGCAAATGAGTTCAGAGCCTGCTGCTGAACCGGCCCACGACCGCCATCCCGCGAACGAAGAGAATCTGGAATTCGTGCTTCCACGCATCGCGGCTTCACCCGCCACACTGCCCGTCGACGCCGTATTGCCGCGCAATCATGGCTGGATTTCGACAGCAACACAGACGGCCCCCCTAATCCATGACGCGAGTCCCGATTCAACACCGTTCTTCGAACCGCTGATGGCGGCCGGTGAAATCGCCAACCTGGAACTCAAGCCCTTTTTTGGGCCGTTCCATGTGCAACTGATCGCGAAGCTCAGGGCACACCGCGAAAAACTCCAGGGGCAACTCGTTGGGCTCGTGACGAACGATTTTACCAGTGCCGAAATGCGGTCCCGAGCGGTTTTCTTGCTGGGATCGATCGGTCCTGAGGCCCGCGACGCCGTCCCCGCCATGCAGCAAGAACTCCAACGCAATCACGACGTCTTCTTCGAGATAATCGTCGCGGAAGCGATTCTGAAAATCGATCACGAGAATCAGGCTGCGATCGAACAACTGGTTGGATGCCTCAGTTCGACGGACACGAATGTCCGCTGGGTGGCCACCTTTGCCTTAAGAAATGCATCATCGCCTTACCGAACGATGGTGGTGGACCATCTTCGGACTCTGCTGGTAACCGACGACCCAAAGGTTCAGCGAATGGTGCTTCTGACACTGGCGGAATTCGGCCCCTCAGCGGCCGCCGCGCGTCCCGAAATCGAGGCGACACTTCAAAGCGTTGATTCAGAAACCCGAGTGATCGCGCGAGCGTGCCTCGATCGCGTTGATCGTGATCAATAGACAACGGTCCATCCGCAGATCCCGCGATTGTAGAAGGAAAAAAGGGGGACAGGCACCAGACGGAGCCCGTCCCCCTTTTTTCGCGACGATTGGCACCATGGAAATCACAGTCACTTCGTCGCCGTTACGGCGCGTTGATTTCATCGCCGAGAGTAAGTAGTGCTGACGACGATTTTTCCCGTTCCCAAGCATGTTTGGTTCGAAGAGATGCGCGGCAAGAACGGGGACAGGCACCTGGGGGAGCCAGTCCCCGTTCTTGCTACGCGTCGGCCACGTCAGGTCAGGGTGTTCGAGTTTTCACGGACAAGACGCTCATTCACTGCAAGCTGCAGGTCAGACTCTGCCATCAGTTGGGCAAGACTTCGGAAGGTCATCTGGGGTTCCCAGCCGAGGATGTCCTTGGCCTTGGACGCATCTCCGAGCAACAGATTCACTTCTGTGGGCCGATAGTATTGCGGATCGATTTCGACGTAGTCATGCCAGTTCAAGCCAACGCTTTCGAACGCGATATCCAGGAACTCGCGAATGCTGTGCGTTTCGCCCGTCGCGATCACAAAATCGTTCGGGTCGTCGTGCTGCAGCATCAGCCACATCGCCTCGACATATTCTTTGGCATATCCCCAATCCCGTTTCGCTTCCAGATTGCCCAGATAAAGCTTCTCTTGAAGTCCTTCTCGAATCCGGCCGGCCGCGCGTGTGATCTTTCGCGTGACAAACTGCTCTCCACGTCGCGGAGATTCATGATTGAACAGAATTCCATTGCACGCGAACAAGCCGTACGCTTCGCGATAATTGACGGTTTGATGGAAGGCAAAGACTTTGGCGCAGGCATACGGGCTGCACGGTCGGAAGGGTGTCGCCTCCGTCTGCGGTGTTTCGAGCACATCGCCGAACATCTCACTGGATGAGGCCTGATAGACCCGCACCGGCTTCGTCTTATTGAGCTGACGGGCGGCCTCAAGAATTCGCAGTGCGCCGGCGCCCGTGATGTCGTGCGTGTAAAGCGGCATATCGAACGAGATCCGCACATGGCTTTGGGCCGCCAGATTGTAAATCTCGTCCGGCTGAATCTCTTGAACCAGATTGGTCAGGCACTGACCATCGGCCAAATCGCCAAAGTGCACGAACAGCTTTGAATGTTCTTGGTGTGGCTCTTGATAAAGGTGGTCGATCCGCCCGGTCGTGAAACTGCTGGATCGACGGATAATCCCGTGAACCTCGTATCCTTTCGAAAGGAGAAGTTCCGCCAAGTATGATCCGTCTTGCCCCGCTATTCCAGTAATGAGTGCTCGTCGCGGTTCAGTCAAAATTCACTCCACACGGGGTTGGCCATCCATCTCTTACGACAATGAGGCATTGAGACGATCAACGTCTCTGGCAGCCTCGAAATTCGGCGATGGTGGCCATTTACCAAGGATTCTCGTCAAAGTTTTGACAAAACCATCGAAATGCCGTCACAAAATCGACTTCGGCAGTGGACATAGTTTACCATGACAATGGGGCCGCTGCTGCGGAATCTGTCCCCGAACCAACCCGATATTCTCAAGCCCAGTCAGTTCATCGACGCAGACTCGTACGTCAGTATTTCGTTTTCTTGAAAAATCTGCCGTGTGTCACCAGAGATTTTCGGAGTCTTTCGACGCCGCCCGGACGATGAGATTTGTTTGACATTGGTCGTCTGCAGACTCCAGAATTCACGCTTAAGCCGTTACGATCGTCGTTCCATTAGAATACCCACGCCGCAAATTTAAACACGCATCATGAACAATCTGATGGCAATGATTGTCACCACGAAGTCTGTCGTCATTACCGCGAAACGTGTTGCTCATACCGCACTTCGCCCATATAATCCGTGGCCGTAATTGATGCGTCGTCAGGGAGAGCTTCAAGTCGTGTCTACGGCTCCTCGGATTTTATTGCTCGGGGCAGATGAAGAGGCCGGTCGCTTGCTTTGGGCATCTGCGCAGACGCCCGATTCCATCGTCGCCTTGACGGACGACTCAAACTGGTTCACCAAGCAAAACCAGGACGCGTTCAATGCCGCATTGGTCTTGGGCGAACCCTTGCGACGCCTGCCGACACTGCTGGCCTTCGAAAGCGTCGTCAAGCATCTTCCAGAAGGGGTCGCGGTTCTCGACACCGACCTCAAGATCAAATGGTGCAATGACCGTTTTGTCGAATTGACAGGTCGCGCCACGTTTGGTCTTCCTTCTCCCGAGGGCCTGACATTTGACGATGCGTTTGCCTTGCCCCAGATTGTCGGCCCCGATTTCGCGCCCTTCAACACGGCACTCGGGTCGGGAATGACCGCGAGAACCAAGTACCGCACGGGCGAGTCAACCTATTTCGACGTGGTGGCGGCTCCAGCCTTCGTCGCGGGAAACGAGTTCCCGTCGATGGTCGTCGTGACCGTGCGCGATGTCACTGCCGAACACCAGCAGGGTGAGAAGCTGACCGCGATCCATGAAGCGGGACAAGATCTGGGGGATATTGCCCCTGAAGACCTGTTGACGATGACCGTCGACGCTCGAAAAATCTTGCTTCGTGAAAAGATCATTCTTTACACCAAAGACGTGCTGAAGTTCGGAACCATTGAAGTCCGCTTGCTGAACGAGCGAACCAATCGTCTGGAACCGCTGCTGAATGTCGGCATGATGCCCGAAGCGGCGGAACGCGAGCTCTTTGCGGCCCCGACGGGAAATGGAGTAACAGGGTATGTCGCGGCCACCGGCAACAGTTACTTGTGCCGCGACACGTCGAATGATCCGCTGTATCTGATGGGGGTCGCGGGTGCCAGTAGCTCGTTGACGGTTCCCATCAAACGACACGAACGAGTGCTCGGAACGTTCAATGTCGAGAGTACGCACGCCAATGCCTTCTCGGAACAGGACCAGCAGTTTCTGGAACTGTTCTGTCGTGATCTGGCCGTCGCCTTGAATACCCTCGAACTTCTTGTGTTCGAACGAGCGACCGTCGCGTCGGAAAGCTCAACGGTGCTTCTGCGCGAAGCGGCTCGTCCGGTCGATGAAATCCTGAATGATATTGCCTGGCTGCAGAACAAGTTCGTCGGATTCGATCCGCAGGCGACCGAACGACTGCAGCGAATGCTGAAGCAGACGCGCACGATTCGGCAGTTGATTCACGGAATTGGCGAGAAGGTTGCTCCTCAAGTCGCAATCCCGACCTCAACGCTGCTCGTTTCCAAACCGAAACTGCGTGGAAAACGCGTGCTGATCGCGGACGGGGACGAGTCGGTCCGTGCCGCCGGTCACGAGTTGCTGGCGCGATTTGGCTGCGAAGTCGAAACGGCGCACAACGGCGAAGAAGCGCTGCTGATGATCCGCAGCTTTCACTATGACGTCGTTCTGTACGACGCGGAAATGACCGACATCCACCTGATCGAAGCCCTGGAAAAGATTCGTGCGATTCACGCCTATGTTCCCGTGATCCTGATGAAGGGGTACGGCTACGACGGTGCGCATCGGATGGTGAAGGCGCGTCAGATGGGCTTCAAGCTGGCCCTTTACAAGCCGTTCCGCCTGGACCTGTTGATCTCGGAACTGGACAAGGCCCTGACGCCGCCCGGTGAAGAAATGCCCCGCGGATAGATGACCGCAACGAAGCGGCCTCAGCCGCCGTTGGCAACCGGGATTTCGCGCAAGTCGACCTGAATCGGGACATCCAAAATCAGAGTCGGAGCTTCGTAAACCAGCCAATACTGAGTCACTGGGTCATTGAGCCCCGACCAATGATAGTCGATCGCCACGGCGCCATCGGCCTGCTGATCCATATTGAAGTCCGTGAAATTGGTCCGCGCATGGTCGGCTGTTTCCAGATACGCCGCGTTGTGAAAAATCCACGATCGATGCGATTCGAATGCCGGTCCGCCCACGTCATAGCTGACCGTCAGTCCCACATCCCCGTTCAAGCGTCCCTGTTCACCGGCTTCAAACTGGATCTGTCGAATCCGAACCGTGACTCCACCGCGGCGACGCATGGTTCCGCGGCTTTGCGCCTTCTGATCAAACACAATTCGCTCGGTGGCGGCGGCAATCTGACAATGGAAGGTCCCCCGAACAGAGATCGTCTTCAGTTGCACAGTGGCGGGCAGGCGAAAATCCCACTGAATCGGGATGTCGCGACCACCGTCGCCGACGGGGTATTCATATTTCGCCTCAGGATTCCACGGCGAAAGCGGTTGTTCCTGATTGGCATCCGCCAACAGATCACGTGCCACCAGCGAGACAAACAGGGGACGCAAGCGGGGTTCGACCGAGAGGTGCCCGACGAGCCGTACAATTTTCTGCTGCTCATCCCCCACGAGCGGCCGAATTTCCAGTCTCTCGACGGCAATGCGAAACGGCCCGGCATGCTGAACGGCCCGTTGTGGCGGGCTCGAAACATCCCTCGCCACAATCTCGATCCCAGGTTCGTCGGTCGTCATTTGCCAACGGAGCTTCGCCCGGCTGCAAAGTTCATCAAGACACGCCCAGAATGTGGCCCGATCCCACTCTGTCGGTATTCGCGATGCGCTGGCATCGTCCAAAGCTGAAGACAATCGCACGCGATTGTGGGTCTGTCGCTGAATCTCACCAATGATCTCGTCCAGCGTTCGTTCGCCGCGAAGAGTGACAACTGCCGCCGCCGACGTCTCTTTGGCGGCCTCTCGTTCGAGTCGCGGACGGATACGACGAATCGCTTCGCGTGCCGACACACTTTCCACCAGATCCGGCGCCGGCAACCAGCGCAACACCTCGGGACCGCGATCCAGCAGTTCACGCTCGGCCTTCGACCGTTCCGACAAGGTTCGCGCGTCGAGCGCGCGAATCAATTCCTCGACAACCGAACGTGACAGCGGTGCATCGTCCGCCATCAAAGGCAGCGGAAGCAAAAGCGTTAAAAGCCAAACGCTTGCCGCTGTGGAAAGAGATCGGAAAGATCCATTTCGCCAGATTCCCGCACGGGTGCGGCCCGTCGGAAACGAAGGGGCGGGCGTCCCTGTGACGCGGTCAGCCACACGAGAGAGAATCGCAATCGACATCGATTTGACTCGTTTCAACAAGAATTCCACTCCCCATCATTCTATCACCCACGCGTTGTCCGTCACGGCGGATCATATCCATCGCGTTTGATTCCTTCGCACAACTGGGATACCGTGTCGTCATTCACTCCTTCGCGACGACAATTTTCTCTCCCCAGGAAAGGCGCTGCCATGCAGGTCGCCGTCACGGATTTTTCGTTTCCGTCACTTGAGATCGAAGAGGCGATTCTACGCCCGCTCGGTCACGAGATTGTCAGTGGGCAATGTAAAACACGCGAGACGCTGATTCCCATTGTCCAGGATGCCGATGCGGTCATCGTACAGTTCGCTCCGATCAAAGCAGACGTCATTGCGGCGATGAAAAAAGCACGCGTGATTGTCCGGTATGGAATTGGCGTCGATAACATTGATCTGGTCGCGGCACGCGAACGCGGGATTCCCGTTTGCAACGTGCCGGACTATTGCATCGACGAAGTGGCCGATCACACGTTGGCTTTCATTCTTGGCCTGACACGACAAGTTGTCCCCAACACGCTTTTTGTCCGCAAAGGGCAGTGGGGGCTACCTGTCCCGCTCGACCAGATGCGTACCCTGCGTGATTTGACCGTAGGTGTGGTGGGATTTGGCAGAATCGGTCGCGAGGTCTTCAATCGGCTCGCCCCATTCAAATGCCATCGGCTGGTTCACGATCCGGTCGTGCGGCACGATTTGATTCGCGCCTCGGGCGGTGAGCCGTGCGAGCTGAATCAGATCATCGAACAATCGGATATTCTCACGCTGCATTGTCCCTCGACGGCTCAAACACGACGGCTGCTCAATGTGTCGTCGATCAGTCGCATGAAACCCGGATCGATCGTGATTAACCTTGCACGTGGCGATCTCGTGGAAACGGCCGCACTGATCGAGGCACTGCAATCGGGACACTTGTCGTCCGCCGCGATCGACGTCTGCGATCCCGAACCGATTCCCGCCGACAGCCCCTTGCGACAGATGGAAAACGTCATCGTGGCATCGCATGTCGCATCCGTCAGCGCGAAAGCCGTTCGAACACTGCGCGAAACCGCCGCCAACATCGCGGCGATGGCTCTACGCGGCGAGCGACTTCCCAACACGGTGAACGGTGTGTCGCTTGTCGCGACGCCTGGTTAATCAGTTGAAATCGATTCACGGCGAAGCCGGGTTGTTGCCGATCGGATTGTCAGATTGTCAGATGATTGAGATGATGGGCGTGATCGTTCCCGCGTTCACCGCGACGAACTGATGGACGCCCCTACCGGAGAACTGCACGTGTCGACTCGAGTGTCTGCTGAAAAGCTGGAAGCGTTCTGCCTTCAAGCCCTGGAACAAGCCGGGGTGTCTGCCTCACACGCCAAGATCGTGGCAGACGTGCTCGTGACGACGGATACCTGGGGTGTCTTTACACATGGAACGAAACTGCTTCGTGACTACATCAAACGCGTGCGCGCGGGCGGACTGCGAGTTGACGCCGAGCCTCATGTTGTCGCTAGCGGCCCGGCGTGGTCGATCGTGGATGGTGAGTCATGTCTGGGACATGTGACGTCGACGTTTGCGATGCTGGACGCGATCGAACGTGCCAAGAAATCGGGTATCGCCTACGTGGGTGTCAGAAACTCGTGTCACTTCGGAGCCGCAGGCTATTATGCGTGGCTCGCGGCCAAAGCCGGTTTGATCGGCATCTCGATGGCCAACGATATTCCCAGCGTCGCCGCCGCGGGCTCACGCCGATGTGTCACCGGCAGCAATCCGATCGCGTACGCAGTTCCCGTCGGATCGGGTGATCCGATTCTGCTCGACATTGCGATCAGTACCGTCGCCGGGGGAAAGGTGTATGCCGCCTATCAGCGAGGCGAACCGATTCCTGACAACTGGATCATCGATTCCGAGGGGTGTCCCAGCACAGACAGCAGCCTTTATCCCGCATCAGCGGCACTCGCACCGATGGCGAACCATAAGGGTTATGGAATCGCATTGCTGATTGAATCGCTCAGTGGATTGCTCACCGGTGCGTCGGTGACCTGGCAAGTGGGAAGCTGGATCTGGGGTGATGCGACCAAACCCACCAATCATGGTGCCGCGTTCATTGCCATCGACATCGCTTCGATCATGCCGCCCGCCGAATTCGAGGCGCGTGTCACCCACCTGGCGAACGAAATTCATGAAGCGCCGACGGCCGATGGTGTCGAACGCGTTCTGCTTCCGGGTGAACGCGAGTGGAATCTGCGTCGCAAAGCACTCGCTGAAGGAATTGATCTTCCTTCCGACGTTGTCGGAAAACTCGCCGGGCTGGCAACCGACCTGGGCCTTCAGGCGGATTGGCTGAATTCCTGACCGTTCCCTGCGGCCGAATTTTAAGCGACTCACCACCGATGACGAAAACGACTGAACTGCCTGAAACGTGTTTGCCGACATGGTCCGTGGCCGAGCTACCAGAACCCAAACCACTGGGGTTAAGGAACTGGGCCAGCTTTATTGGCCCCGGCATCGTCATGATGGGAATCCAAATTGGCGGCGGCGAATGGCTGCTGGGCCCTGAAGTCACCGCTCGCTACGGCGGCGGCTTGATGTGGATCGCCACCGTCGCCATCGTGTTGCAAGTCTTTTACAACTTGGAATGCGCCCGCTACGCCCTTTACTGTGGCGAACCGGTCATGACCGGTTTCATGCGAAAACGTCCCGGCCCCATGGCCTGGATTGCCGTCGTCATGATCCTGAATCTGTCGGCCTTGATCCCGGCGCTTTCCACCAACGGGGCCGCTGTCATGGCGGCGATCTACCTCGACCGCCCACCTGGGGTCGAAGACAAATGGCTGGTCACAATGCTGGCCTACATTTGCCTGTTACTCGTGGCGTTGCCTGTGCTGATCGGAGGCAAAGTCTACAACATGCTGCAAACGATCATGACGGTGAAAGTGGCGATCGTGCTGGGCTTTTGTCTCACGATTGGGGCTCTGTTCGTCAGTCCGACCCATTGGTGGAACGTCTTCAGCGGCTTTGTGCAGTTCGGCAATGTTCCGATCAAGAACGGAGACAAGGACGGTCTCAGCAATGTCTTTCTCCATCTATGGCGCGAGGGATCATGGCCGCTGATTGAACTCGGCAACATTGCCGTCCTGGGCGCATTCGCCGGCTACGCAGGCGGAGGAGGGCTCGCCAATTCCACATACAGTAACTATGTCCGCGACAAAGGCTGGGGCATGGGTCAGCAGGTCGGCGCCATCGCCAGTGCCGTCGGTGGCCGCGATATCACGCTAAGCCATCTTGGTAAGGTCTTTCTGATTACTCCGGACAATCTGCGGCGCTGGAAAAATTGGTGGAAGTACATCCTGACCGATCAACTGATCGTCTGGGCGCCGGGTTGCTTCATGGGAATGGCGCTTCCCGCACTGCTGTCACTCGAGTTCGCGCATTATTCGGAGCTCTACAACCAGACGGACAAACTCGATTGGTCGCGGGCGATGATTACGGCGGACGGGATTCGCCATGCCGTGAATTTCAGCCCGGCCACCGGTGCGATCTTGTGGCTGGTTACCCTGTTCGTCGGCTTGATGGTTCTGTTGCCGAGCCAGATGTCGATCGTCGAAGATTTCAGTCGGCGCTGGACCGATGTCATCTGGTCCGCCAGCCCTCATGCACGAGAGAAGCTACGCGATGATCAGGTCAAATACATTTACTACACGCTGTTATTTTCCTACGTGCTCTGGACAATGGTCGCCGCGTACCTGTTCAGTACTTACGGAACCCCCAAACTGATGACGGATATCGTCGCGAACCTGAACAACCTGGCGATTGGAGTCACCGCATTTCAGTTGCTTTGGGTCAACCTGACGCTGCTTCCGCAAGAACTACGACCTCGCTGGTACCATCAGGCGGGTATGGTCGCCTGTGGTCTGTTTTATCTCGGACTTTCAACGTTAGTCTTTGTCACCCGGCAATGGCCGGCCTTCCAGCAATTGCTTTTCCGCTCTTGAATGCGGCCCTGAATAGGACGCCTGCATCAACGGCAAAACGTGAATCACGCCATCGATACCTGTTGGAATATCAGGCCAAGCTCTCGATAAGGAATTTCCAGTGACGGCACTCTTCGATCTTACTGGCCGCGTCGCGCTCGTCTCGGGTGCCGCAAGCGGAATGGGACGCGCGATGTCTCTAGCTCTTGCGGAACATGGGGCGGACCTCATGCTCGCAGATCTCAATGACGCCGGCTTGCAGGATGTCGCAGCGGCCGTGAGATCCTTCGGCCGCCGTGCGGAACCTGTGCTGTGCGACATCGCACAGCCCGATGCCATTCGCGCGATGTTCGCCAAGCTCGATCGTGACTTTGGTCGGATCGATTTTCTGGCAAACGTCGCTGGAGAAGGGATCCTCGGTCGGCCCGAAGAGATTCCTCTGGCCGATGTCGAACAAACGTGGAGAAATCTGGTATTCGGACGCTTCTGCATGTGTCAGGAAGCCGGACGCCGCATGATCAAGGCCGGGCGCGGAAGCATTGTGAACATCGGATCGCTCGCCAGCATCACAGCCCTGGGACGCAACCATATTGCCTATAGCATGGCGATGGGCGCGGTCGCACAAATGACTCGGGAACTCAGTACGGAGTGGGCCGCGCACGGCGTTCGCGTCAACGCCATCCTGCCCGCACAAGTCTTGAATCCCAGTCTCGAAAAACGGATCGCCGCCGACCCCGCCTTGAAAGATCAATTCCTGAAGGGCATCCCCGCCGGTCGGATGGGTCAACCCAACGATATTCAAGGGTTGGCCGTGCTGCTGGCCTCGGATGCGTCGAGCTGGATTACGGGAGCACTGATCCCGATGGATGGAGGCAATCTTGCCATGAACGGCGGCGGCACGCGTCGCTACGTCGAGCCCCAGTAAATCTCGAGCCATGCCGTTGACACCCGCGCGGCAATGCAGCCCATTCCCCGCACACCATGATTCGAACATCGTTCCGAATCGTTCTCGATCACCGCAGACAACAAACGCACTCATACCCGATTTCGGAAGCCCCATGAGCAACGCCTCGACCACGTCTCACCTGCTGAACATCTACCGCGCGATGCAGACGATTCGTCAAACGGAAGAAGAACTGGCTCGCTGTCACCAGCGGGGCTTGATTCATGGTGCCTGTCACACCTATGTCGGCGAAGAAGCAATTGCGAGCTCCGTCTGTGCCCATTTGAGAAAAGACGACGTCGTCTTCAGCACACATCGTGGCCATGGTCATGCGCTGGCGAAGGGCCTTCCTCCAGCAGAATTGATGGCCGAACTCTTCGGACGTCAGACCGGTTGCTCGCGTGGTCGCGGCGGCAGCATGCATATCTTTTCACCCGAAATTGGCATGATGGGCACCAGCGGCATCGTTGGCCCTTGTGTCCTGCAGGCCTGCGGGGGTGGCTATAGTTTCAAGTTGATGAAGACGGACAATGTGGCCGTCGCCTTCTTCGGCGATGGCGCCGTTAACAACGGTGCGTTCCATGAAGGCCTGAACATGGCCAGCATCTGGAAGCTGCCGGTTCTGTTCATTTGTGAGAACAATCAATTCGCGACTGAAGTCCCCTTCGCCTATTCCGCGGGCAATCCCAGCGTCGGCAGCCGTGGCGTCGCCTATGGCATGCCCGGACTGACCGTCGATGGCAATGATGCACTCGAGATCGATCGTGTCGCCGGTGAAGCCGTTCAACGAGCCCGTTCCGGCGGCGGCCCGACGCTGATCGAATGCGTCACCTACCGGACGCGTGCCCACGCCGAAGGGATGGGGGATTTTGGATATCGTACGCGTGAAGAAGTTGAAGAGTGGAAGCAACGTTGTCCCATTCAACGCTTCCGTACGAAAAGCATCGCCGAAAAGCACTTGACCGCGACGGATCTGGACGCGGTCGATCAGGACGTCAAACGCACCGTCGACGAAGCCCGCAAGTTCGCAGAATCAAGCCCCTATCCAGAGGGCGCAACGGCGATGCAACATGCGTACTCAGAGTTGCCTCACGCGTCCAAATCGCCGATCCAGAACGTGCGTCCCAACACGTCACCGCGAGAAATCACAATGACGCAGGCGACTCACGAAGCGTTGTCGGAAGAGATGGCCAAGAACCCGAATATTTTCGTGATGGGCGAAGGGATCGGCAAACGAGGTGGTAACTTCAAAACCACCGCCGGCCTTTATGATATTTATGGCCCCACGCGTCTCTGCGACACGCCGATCTGCGAACGCGGCTTCGTTGGTCTCGCCTGCGGAGCCGGGATGACCGGTACGCGACCGGTGATCGACTTTATGTTCGCCGACTTCGTTCTCGATTCGGTCGGCGAAATTGTGAATCAGATCGCCAAGATGCAGTACATGAGCAGCGGGCGCCTGAAGATGCCTGTCCTGCTTCGCGGATGCATCGGGATCGGGCATTCGGCCGCGACGCACCATTCCGGCAACTACTACGCCATGTACGCCCAGATCCCCGGCTTGAAGGTTGTTGTTCCCTCGTCGCCTTACGATGCCAAAGGCCTGTTCAAGTACGCGCTCAACAGCAACGATCCTGTCTTGTTCCTCGAGCATCGCGAGATTCTGTCGCTGAAGGGGCCCGTTCCCGAAACGGAATATGAGATCGAGTTTGGGAAAGCCAATATCGTTCGCGAAGGAAGCGATGTGACCGTCGTGGCGTTGGCGCGAATGGTCCCTCTGACGCTTTCACTGTGTGATCAATTGCAGAAGGACGGAATCTCGGTGGAGCTGGTCGATCCCCGCACGGTCCTTCCTCTCGATATCGACACCATCCTGCAATCCGTCAAAAAAACCGGACGACTGCTCGTCGTCGACGAAGGTTTCGCCCCATGTGGCTTCGCAGTCGACGTCGCCGCACAAGTTGCCGATCGGGGATTCAACGATCTCGACGCCCCCATCAAGCGGATCAACGGTGCGTTCACCCCGACGCCCTATAGTCCCCCGCTGGAAAAAGCGGTCGTTCCACAACCGGAACAGATTGCACAGGCAATCCGCGACCTGGTCAACGAATAACCGAGCTCGTTTAAAACAAGCGAATGCCATCTCCTACGATGTCTCGATCTTCCCATTTGAAAATGCTGCCGAGGCCGTTTCATGCCATTTGAAATCACAGTTCCCCGACTCGGTTGGTCGATGGAAGAAGGCACGTTCGTCCGTTGGCTGAAAAAGCATGGCGAGCTCGTCAATGCGGGTGATGCCTTGTTCGAACTGGAAGGCGAAAAGGCGGCTCAAGATATCGAAGCCGTCGATAGTGGATTGCTCGTCATTCCTTCGAATGCGCCGCAACCGGGAACGATTGTCGCCGTGGGGGCCGTCATCGGTCATCTCGTTGCCGAAGGGGAAGCCGCCCCCGCAGTCGTCACAGGTGCATCCGCTTCGGTGACGAGTTCAATACCCAAGACAAGCGCCCCCGCGAATCCATCGCCCGCGGCCGACACCAGCACTCTCGAAGAACCCGCCGCGGCTCCCTCAGTGCGGAGACTCGCACGCGAGATGGGTGTGAAACTGGCGTCCTTGGAAGGCAGTGGCCCCGCAGGTCGCATCACCGCCAACGACGTGCGAACGACCGGCTCGCGTCCGTCTACAGTCGCTGCGAACCATGTGTTGTCGTCCATCGCCAGTCCACGCGCACGCCGTGTCGCGAAAGAACTTGGCATCGACTGGAAGGGCGTGAAGGGTACAGGGCGAGACGGTCGTGTCCGAGAGCGGGACGTCCGCACGTCCCAGTCACAGCCACGTCCCGCGTCGACATCGACGCCGACGACGATCTCGTCGCGACGACGAACCATCGCCAATCGGATGATCGCCAGCCGCGAGAGGACCGCGCCGGTCACGCTGACAACGCGGATTGATGCCACAAATCTCGTCGGACTTAGGCTGCAGTTCAAACAAGCGGGAGAGGGTTCGCCGATTCCGTCGTACACCGATCTCATCATCAAACTTGTCGCACTCGCCCTGAGAAAACATCCCACGCTGGCCACACGCGACGAAGGGGGGCAATGGATCGTTCCTGCGTCCGCGGATGACATTTACATCGGCATGGCGGTCGATACCGAAGACGGCCTGGTCGTTCCGGTGGTTTCCCGTGCGGCAACGCTCGGCCTGTTTGATCTCGCCAAACAGACATTGTCGCTGATCGAGAAAGCACGTACGGGCAAGATCTCGGCGGCCGACATGCAGGGTGGCGTCTTTACGATCACGAATCTCGGTTCGTTCGGAATCGACGCCTTTACGCCGATTATCAATCTGCCGGAAACCGCCGTACTGGGTCTCGGACGCATCCGACGCGAACCCGTTGTGATCGATGACCAGATCGTCGCCCGTGATCAGATGTCGCTCAGCTTGACGTTTGATCACCGCATCGTCGACGGCGCCCCTGCGGCGCGCTTCTTGCAAACCGTCAGTCAGGCGATCGAAAATCCCTCCGCATGGCTACTGCGCGGGGACATCTGACAGAGGAAGTTCTGCCTGCCGTGAACGCCTGACTGCATTTTCGTAGAACAGATTTCCATCCGAGGGAAAACTCAGGCGAATCACCTGTCGGTCCAATACGTGACCATGATTTGGAGCCAAGTATGCCACCTCAAGCCACATATCAACTCGACTACCTACCACGATTACCACGTGACAAGTCGATCGGAATCGGTTGCATTGGTGCCGGTTTTATCATGGCCGATTGCCACTTGGTCGCCTACCGGCAGGCGGGCTTCAACCCGGTCGCGATCGCTGCGCGTCGTCGCGAACAGGCGGAAGAGGTTGCCCGGCGGCATCAAATTCCCGCGGTAGAGACCGACTATCGTGAACTGCTACGCCGACCGGAAGTTCAGGTCGTCGATATTGCAGTTCCGCCCGATCATCAAATTGAAGTCATTCGTGAAGTCGTGCGGCATGCAGACCACATTCGCGGCGTGCTGGCTCAAAAGCCACTAGGTGTCGACTTCCGCCAAGCCTGCGAGATCGCACGGCTATGCCGTAATGCCGGTATCACGCTCGCCGTCAATCAGAACATGCGTTACGACCAGTCGGTCCGCGCGGCTCGATCGCTGATGGCGCAAGACGCCCTTGGCGAACCGGTGCTGGCCACGATCGACATGCGTGCGATTCCTCATTGGATGCCCTGGCAGTCGCGACAGGGGTGGGTCACGCTTCGAATCATGAGCATTCACCACCTCGACACGTTTCGCTTCTGGTTTGGAGACCCGGTTCGCGTCTTCGCCAGCGTGCGACCGGATCCACGTACCTCGTTTCCGCATGACGATGGTATCTGCCTGTATATTCTCGAGTACGCCAACGGACTGCGGGCGATGAGTTGCGATGATGTGTGGAGTGGCCCCGCGAAAGAGGGTTCGGCATCGGATATCGGCATCAACTGGCGCATCGAAGGAACACGCGGTCTCGCGCGAGGCACAATCGGGTGGCCAAGTTACCCGCAACGCACCCCCAGCACGCTCGACTACTCCACAACCGCCGCCGCCGAGTGGAACACGCCGCGCTGGAATGAAGTGTGGTTTCCCGATGCGTTTGTGGGTCCCATGGCTCAATTGCTGTGCGCAATTGAAGACTCAACGGAACCGGAAATCAGCGGTGAAGACAATTTGAAAACGATGGCTCTCGTCGAAGCCTGCTATCAATCGGCACGCGAGCATCGAGCGGTTGAGCTGCAGGAAATCCTGCAAACGGCGCCGACGTGACGCCAAGTCAATCTTCAATGCGTCCGCGACGAACAGAACATCCCATTCTCTCACGCGCCGCTTCATGTTGACCGTTCGGCGAACTTTGCGAGCAGTCGCCCGATTGGGACGGCAGATCCGAGTAGACTTGCCAACCGACACGGCCTCGTCGAAGCTATCCTTCAATTGAAGTCATGGGAGTCGGTTCCCCAGGCGTCGAAATCCTCGTGCACTTCGATACGCTACAGGTGCACGTCCCCATGATGTCATCAGGTTGCCACATGGCTCACCCATCCGATTCTGGTATTTTGATGCGATCGTTCGATCGCAGGAATGATTCATGAGTGATCTTGCGATTCGTGTGGAAGGCTTGTCCAAATCATTTCGATTGGGACATCATCTGTCCTCTCACCGCTTCACCGAATTCATTGAAAACGTGGCGAAAGCCGCGGCAAGGCTGCCTGGCAAACTAGTTCATTCCAATTTGCCCTCGGGCACGCCAGCCACGAAATCATCTGATCCGTCGACGTTTTGGGCACTGCAAGATGTGTCGTTCGAAGTTCGGCAGGGAGAAGTCGTCGGGTTTGTCGGACGAAACGGCGCGGGGAAAAGCACACTGCTCAAGTTGCTATCCCGGATCACCTATCCAACGCACGGTCGGATCGAAATTCGCGGTCGTGTCCGCAGTCTGCTCGAAGTCGGAACGGGATTTCATCAGGACCTGACGGGTCGTGAGAACATCTTTCTGAACGGTGCCGTCATGGGAATGTCGCGCGGTGAAATCCGTCGCAAGTTCGACGAAATCGTGGCGTTCGCGGAAGTCGAAAAATTCCTCGACACCCCTGTGAAATATTATTCCAGCGGGATGTATGTGCGATTGGCGTTCTCTGTGGCGGCTCATTTGGAGCCGGAAATTCTGATCATTGACGAAGTGCTCGCCGTGGGCGACGCGGCATTCCAGCAGAAATGCATGGGAAAGATGGGCGCGGCCAGCCGCCAGGGGAAGACAATTCTGATCGTATCGCACAGTCTCGCCGCCGTGACAGCCCTTTGCGATCGCGCAATTCTCCTCGAAGGAGGACGCGTGACCGCCAACGGTGACGTGATCGATGTCGTCCGTCAGTATATGGCAAGCATGCGAACGACGGCCGGTGAGGCCGTCTGGCAAACCCAGGAACAGGCTCCCGGTAACGAGAAAATCCGGCTACACGCCGTTCGAATTCTCCAAGAGGGAATCGATGGGTCGGCGGCCGATGTGGATATCTCGAAAGAGATCGAAGTCCAGATCAGCTACTGGAACCTGATACCCGATCAGCAACTTTACGCGGCGATGTCTCTCAAGGACGCGAACGGCACGTTCGTCCTCAGGTCCTCAAACGCCCGATCCGTCAGTTCGACGGAAGACGAATGGTATGGCCGGTCGCAGCCGATTGGACTTTATCATGCCACCTGTACGATCCCCGGAAACTTTCTGAACCACGGCCAGTACCAAGTCTCTATCATCGTGGGCCAGGTTCCAGGGCGAACAATCATCGAAGAAGACGACGTAGTGAGATTCGACGTCCACGATACCGGCGCGATCCACGAGGACTTCTTCGGCAACTGGTCGGGCCCCGTGATTCGTCCACGACTTCCGTGGAACACCATTCAAGACCTGTCGACCTGATTGCCGAAGTTTGCCCTCGTTTCACGTGATGCAGCAGCAGTTTCAACAGAGACATGACCTGTCGCTTTGCGCGTTTCAGCCTTCCATGTTCTTCTTCATGAAGGCCAGCGCATTCTGAGCCAGATATTCTTCCGTGGGGAACATGCGACGCCAGATTTTCGTCGCGGCGGCCAGTTCGGGTAAGGCCAGGCCGAACGCTTCGACAGTCAGCCACCCGTCATACTTGAGCTCTTTCAAGGTTTGGAATGTGGTCTTCCAGTCAACATGGCCTTCGCCCGGTGTCGAGCGATCATTCTCGGAAATATGCACGTGGGTCACCTGATCCCAACAGCCGCGCATCGCTGCTGTTAGATCTTTTTCCTCGATATTGGCATGGAAGGTGTCGTACATCATCTTCAGATAGGGATGGTTCGCCTCGCGACAAAATCGTGCGTCGTCGGCGGCACTGGTCAGGAAGTAGCATTCGAATCGATTGAGGTATTCACAGGCCAGCATCACCTTGTTTTGCTGGGCATGGTCAGCCACCTGATGCAGTGTTTCTAGAGCCCACTTCCATTCATCCCCGGTCGCCCCCGTTCCCGAGAACGTTCCCAGTGCCGAATGAATCGGACCACAGAGCAGGGTCCCTCCCGCGGCGGCAACCGAGTCGATCACTTTTTTCAAACGAGTCAACGCGGCCGCGCGAATCGCGGGATCGGGCGAAATTGGATTCTCGGCGTCGGCACAGACCGTGACAGCCGTGCGAGCCAATCCAAGTTCATCGAGTTTCTTCCCCAGTTTCGCGAACTTCGCGGGATCGAGATCGAACACAGGAAGCTCAACGCCATCGTATCCCCACTTCTTGATGTTCTCGAGAATGCCATAATGCGCTTCGGTCACGTCGGACGTCCAAAGCAACATATTGAGTCCGTACTTCATAGCAAAACTTTCCTCAAGAACATCAAAATCAGGATTCGACCGACACGTCGTTGACAAGCCGCACTCACTGACGGCACAGACAACCGGCGACAGTTTGACTCGCTCAAGGACTCGATTCAAGCGACGACGCAATGCCTCGCTTGACGAGGGCAGCTGATCGATCAGTTGAAGCAAAACGAGTTCCATTGCTGGAACCAGGCGATCGTGACTCGGGATACCGCATTCGATCGCGGCATTCGACGTCACAGCATTCGGTAATGCTCGGCAGGCAAAAGGTCTCGCAGCCGCTGCCGGACAAGCATTCGTCCACTCGACACGACCGCAACGGCATGATCGGGAATGGGAGATAATTTGACGCGTTGCAAAACCTGATTCAAACGCCGTAGCAACGCCTGGTCATTCTCATAAGATCGCAAAAATTGTTCGCGGCGGTAGATGTCGATGAACCAGGCCAGGCGAATCGTCGGCGACTTCGCCATGCAGTTGACGGCCGTCTGAATCGTGATGGGATCCACTCCGTCGAGAATCCGCCAGTATTCTTCGAATTGAGTCGGATATTTTTCCGCCAGAACGCCATCGAGCAGTAATTCCATCCCCACGTGGCCCAGGAAGCCGCAATGATATTGTTCGTCGCGTCCCAAGTGTTCGCGAAACCAGTGAGTCAGCTCGCCTGTCACTTCCACGAATCCGCGAGTCGCGTGGAACCAGTCGTCGTCGTTCAGATGCTGCAAAGCCCCCGCCGCGACATCCGCCTGAACCGTCGACTCGGCCGTCAGCCACGGTTCCAGGAGCCGTGGTCGCAAGCGGACTTTTCGATCCGCCACGGACAGCCAGTCGGGAATCGCCGTTCCGGCCATGTAGTACGGGCGGTCAAAATGATTCAGCGCATGCGCGAAGTAGTTCATCGTTTCTCTGCAGAATGACGGCAGCATACCGGACGACATCAGTTTAGCAGCCCGTTGAAGTAAGGGGGACAGGCACCTTGGCGTTTACGATGTCATGGCCTTTTTTACTTTGGCCGGAGCCAGTCCCCGTAACTTCAGCTGGCTGTTAGATCGCCCCCACTTGTCAGCCAGCTGAGTTACGAACGTTGAATCACCGCTTGTCGGCGACCTGAGTCGCAATAGCAATCGCTCAGATCGTTTCAACGCATCAAATCCCTTCAACATCCTCGTCGGAGTTGGCCAATGCCTCTTCCTTCAAATCCAACTTTTCTCTAGAACATGCCACCGCAATTTGCCGAGCGATCGGGTCGCCTGAAACTCAGGAATCTCGCGGTCCTTCGCCTTGGTAAACACAACTCGTCCGAAAGCGTTTGTATGGCAGGTCCACATTTTGACTATCGTGTTCGTGAGAGTGCTCGCGCGAAGTATATGAGCCTTCGCGTCAGTGTTGATCGCGGACTGGAAGTCGTGGTACCGCGGGGCTTCAATCGCAAACTGATCCCCTCGTTTCTGAACGAGAAACTGGACTGGGTTCATTCGGCAATGGCCAAGGTCGAACAGGCACGAGAGCGTCGCACGGCGACTCCCGCCGAAGTCTTGCCAACACAGATCACGCTGCCTTCGATCGGCCGCACCTGGTTTGTCGACTATCTACCGCAGGCCGGTCAGCAGGTTTCTCTGGTCGATCATGGAGACGGTCGGCTACAGATTTCCGGGCCAATCGACAGCATCCCGGCCTGCCACTCGGTCCTGCAGCGATGGCTGCGACGACAGGCATTTACCGCACTGGTACCGTGGATTCGCAGCCTGAGCGTCGAAACGGGAATCGCGTTCGTTCAGACGGCGATTCGCTGTCAGAAAAGCCGTTGGGGAAGTTGCTCATCCAGTGGAACAATCAGTCTTAACCAGAAACTGCTTTTCGTTGATCCCGACCTGGTGCGTTACGTGCTGATCCACGAACTGTGCCACATGCGCGAGATGAATCATTCGCAGCGATACTGGAATCTAGTCGGTCAGTTCTACCCCGACTATCGGATGGCGCGACGTCGCTTGAAAGAAGCCTGGTTTCAGATGCCAGTCTGGGCGGGCTAACAGCCTGTTGAAACATGGGGACAGGTACCTGAACCTTCACGGCGCCAGAATCCAGGTGGAGCCAGTCCCTGCCATTTCAATAAATCACGAAGAGCCTGTTTTCATCGCACGAGTGAAGCATCATCTGCCTTTTGGTCGCGATGAACGCCGTCTGCCATGTGACCTTCACTACAGATGGTGATCGCCAATCCGGGCGCCACTTAGCAAACTATCAACACGCTCGCGAACATTCGCGACCCGCTGGCTGACGACACGAACGGCGATACGCGTTTCATGCATAAGCAGGATTGATCCGTAAATAATCGCGCTCACGGCGACAAGCCCCGTGGCGACCCCGGCAACTTCCAGAACGATCACAAGCCTCACCCCATCCACAGGTGCCAGAACCGCACCGAGCAGCGAAATGAACGCGGCGGACGCAAACGCACCTAGGGCCACATAGAAGCTGCGAAGTGACCGCAACAAGAGCAATGCCCGTTGCTCGGCCGCTGCGAGTTCACGCAAGCGCCGCTGTGGCTCCGTTCCAGAAAAGTCTTTCGTCTCTTCAAGCTGCTTCGAAATCTCTCGTGCACGATCGACGCTGCGCGCCAGACGATTGCTGGTGCTCATGATCAGCAACGACGATGCGTTCGTGAGAATGGCAGGAGCCACGATCAGCGAAAGGACTGCGAACGGATTCGATTCCATCGTGCGGTTCGATACCTGCAAGACAAGATGAAACACAGAACGCTGCATGAAGCATGCAGGGCCGACCAGCAGTGCCTCGCGGACTGACGATCATGGCGAACGCAGTGTACTTCGTAACCTGGAAAAAGAAAAAAGGGTCCGCACTGGATCAGTACGAACCCTTTGAATTCACGATCGCTTCGTGAAACCGAAATCAGTTGCTGGCTGGCTTCGGAGCTTCGGCTGGCGGAGGAGCCGGAGCGTTGGTTGGAGCTGGCGTTGGCGACGAAATCGTCGCTGGAGCTGCTACTGCTGGAGCAGCGCTGCAGCCGCTGGTGCAACCGGTTGCGACAGCCGTCGTACCGCAGGTGTTGCATCCAGTGTTGCAGGTGTTGCAAACTGGAGCTGGAGCGGCGCAACCGCATGATGGTGCCGGAGCGGCACAGCAACGGGTGCGATGGCAGCGAACGCGTGGTTGCTTGCAGCAACGAGCTTCAGCCGAGGATGCGACCGAGAACAGGACCGCAGCAGCGGCCAACATACAAAATGCGCGACTCATATCTCACTCCTTCACAAATCACGGGAGACCAACACGAGAAAGACCGACCATCGGCTTCCTCAATTCATTCCTCGCCTGAGACTCTCAACGGTTGATGTCGCAGGTGAAAAAGTTGTCAGTCTAGAGAGTATTCTCCGACTTTCCCGTCTACGTCGTGTGCAGAATATCAGGGAGATACTCGTTGTCAAACGACCCCGGAAGTTTTATTTCCCCCAGATTCGCGCTACGCAGGTTGAGTAACTTGACAATTGGAAATGACATTCAACCAACGTCACGCCGCTTCTAACCGCGCGATCGGGCGAGGGCTTCACGCAGGGGAACGAGCATCTGTCCCATCGTCGGCCAACGGTCGCGCGGATCACGCGCTAAACCGCGCATGATTGTGTTCGCAACGACGGGATCGATGTCGGGAACAAGCTTCTGCAATTCTTTGGGAGGAATATTGATGTGCTGGACAACGGCTTCCAATGTCTCACCACCGGGCCAGGGAAGCTCACGTGTGTACATTTCAAAACAGGTCACAGCATAGGCAAAAATATCAATTCTCTGATCTGTACGTTGACGCTTGATCAACTCCGGCGCCATGTAGACGGCGGTCCCCGTTCGATTCCCCGGAGCCTGATACTCAGGCGTGTTCGGTACCACCAGACCGAAATCGATCAACTTCAGTGACAGATCCTGACTGATCACGATATTCCGCGGACAGATATCGCGATGAATCCAGTTCTGTCGGTGGAAGTATTCGATCGCCTCTCCCAGCTCCACGATAAAGCGCAGGCGATTCTTCTTCATCACTTCGTTCTGTACATCGACCAGATAACTCAGCGACATTCCTTCGATGAACTCCATCACCAGGAACTGCTCGTTGTCTTTCGTCACCCCGTGCTCGAAGGTCTGCACGATATGGGGATGCTTCAGAGTGACTGCGATATCGCCCTCGATCGGCTTCGGTTCTTTCATCTTCAAGAAGCGAGATTCCAATCGCTTCGTCTTTTCGCGATCAAGAACTTTGACCGCCACCGTCTTGCCCGTGCGCTGATCAACGGCACGCCAGACCTTCGACATGCTGCCTTGTCCCACTCGGCACACCAATTGAAACCGCGCACCGATATCGACTTTGGCAACGCGGCGCCGGGGACTAAGCAACTTTTTGAGGAAGTTCAACATGGGATTGAATACGAAACGAACTCGCTTCGCCACCACGAGGGAAATCGTTCGACGTTCAACAGTGATTACATTCCGCAATAGTCAATCAAACGCGAGATTTCCGTTCTCAATTCGGGTCTTGGCACAATTCGATCAATGAATCCATGCTCCAGCAGAAACTCACTGGTCTGAAAACCCGCCGGCAAGTCAATCTTGCATGTCGCACGCACGACACGCGGCCCCGCGAAGCCGACGAGCGCTTTGGGCTCGGCCAATGTGATATCGCCCAACGATGCAAAGCTGGCCGCCACGCCCCCCATGGTCGGGTTCGTCAGCACCGAGATATACAATCCGCCCGCCGCTTGGAATCGCCCCAGCGCCGCGCTGACCTTACCCATTTGCATCAGCGACAGAATTCCTTCGTGCATTCGCGCGCCACCGCCTGATCCGCTCAGAATCACCAGCGGCAGTTTCAGGCGTGTTGCTTCTTCGACGGACCGGGTCAGCATCTCGCCGACGACCGATCCCATACTTCCCATAATGAACGACGAATCGGTCAACGCGAACACAAGTGGGCGACCGCGCATGTATCCGCGCCCGGCAATGCACGCATCGCGCATTCCCGTCTTCTGCTGTTCGAGGACCAGACGTTCTTTGTACGGCTTGGAGTCCGCAAAACCGAGCGGATCCTTTGAAGTCAGGTTGCCAAACCATTCTTCAAAACTGTCTTCGTCCAAGAGTTGCTGAATCCGCACTCGACCCGGAACCAGAAAGTGGTGCCGACAGTCAGGACACAGATACAGATTTTGCTCGACCTGCTTCCGATAAACGGTGTTCTTACACGAAGGACACTGGATCCACAGACCTTCGGGAACGCCGCGTTTTTTTCGCGGCGCTTCACCGTTCAGTTCGGTCTTATGAACGTCTCGCTGCTGAGGAGGAATATCCGAATTCATCCGCTTTTGTTCCATCTTCGCCAGGGTTTCATGCGTGATTGTGTCTGAGGACGAAGTCATTATTTCCGTTTCGCGACTTGTCAGGAAAAAATCTGTCAGGGAAAAATGCGGCTTGTGATTTGAGACGCAGGCATCGGATGCGGGACAGGATGCGTTCCCTTCGTCGCGAGGCCCCTTCGATTCTACAGAGTCTCGATTTAATTGGCCAATTCCGCTTTCGCAAATTGCGCATCCAGGTCGTAAGAGGCTTTAAAATCCCCGGCACCAACCGTTCACTCAACTGCCAACCGTAGCTGGTCACTATGCATGTTCGCTATAAGGAAATTCCTCCGCTCCACGAAATCGGACAGGTTTTATCATGATTCGCTGGTTCATCGTCGCTTTTTTTGCCACCACGTGCGTACCACTGGCCTTCGCCGAGAATTGGCCAGGCTGGCGAGGTCCACGCGGCGATGGCAGCAGTCTCGACACCAACGTTCCGACCGAATGGAACGTCGAAACCAATCAGAACCTGACATGGAAGACAGAAATTCCCTACACGGGACATTCGTCACCCATTGTCTGGGACGATCACGTGTTCGTGACGGGCGCCGATGAAAATCAATTGCGTCGAATGCTGATGGCCTTCCATCGAACAACGGGAGAACTTCTCTGGGAAGAGGTCGTCAGTGAATCACCGTTGGAACACAAACACAAGTTGAACAGTTGGGCGTCGGGAACCCCTGCGACGGACGGTCAGTATGTCTATGTAACGTTTCTTGACCAGCGTGAGATGGTCGTCGCAGCGTACGATTTCTCGGGCGAGCGACGGTGGTTCGTCAAACCTGGAGTCTTCGCCAGCGTCCACGGCTTCTGCAGTTGCCCTGTCGTGTTTGAAGGATCGGTGATCCTCAATGGCGACCACGATGGGGAAGCGTATCTTGTTTCGCTCGACCGCGCGTCAGGAGAGACTCTGTGGAAGACTTCGCGCGAAAACAAAACGCGCAGTTACTGCACGCCGATCATTCGCGAGATCGATGGCCGTACACAGTTGATCCTATCGGGAAGCAAATGCGTGGCGAGTTACGATCCACGGACCGGTCAACGGCATTGGATTCTTGACGGCCCCACCGAGCAGTTTGTCGCGTCACCGGTCGTCAATCAGGGACTGGTATTTATCACAGGCGGGTTTCCCGATAAACACATCCTGGCGATCGATCCTCGCGGTTCGGGCAAGATCGACAATGCCAGTCATGTCAAATGGCACCACTTGAATAAGGGAGTCTCGTACGTCCCGTCACCCGTTGCGGCGGGTCGTTACTTCTTCTGTATTTCCGATGGTGGAATCGGCAGTTGCTTCGACGCGAAAACGGGTGATATCAAATGGCAGGAGCGACTCGGGCGCCATCACAGTTCCTCGCTCGTTGCCACTACTGAGCATGTCTATTTCCTGGATGACGACGGAAACATGCACGTCACGAAAGCCTCCGACGAATTCGAAGTGGTCGCGAAGAATCCCCTGGGTGAAGCCAGCTATTCCTCACCCGCAATTCACAATGGCCAGATTCTGATTCGCGGCGAAAAGCATCTATTCTGCATCGGTTCGCCTTGATCGAAATTGGCGGGGCGGGGCCGCCATCATATCAAAAAACCTGAATTCAAACTGAACGACAGGATGTCTGTATTGTACGTCGAGTAGGACTATCGCAAACTCGACAGTAGCGTGCGGTTCCCTTGAGTTCCGCCGTTCCCTCGCTCGTCATTTACGAGTAAAATCCGCCATAACGGACTGACATATCATTTGGTTCTTCGATCGGGATGAAAGTCATCATGAAGCGCATTGCTCCCCAATCTCCATCGCGGCAACGTCGCGGCTTCACCTTGACGGAAGTCTTGTTGGTGCTCGCAATCCTGGGCGTCATCGCAGCGATGGTGGTGCCAAATCTGATGTCACGACAACAGGAAGCGCTGAATCGACAGACTAAGGTCAATATCACCAGTTTTGAGCGAATCGCGCAAAACTATGCGGTCGACCACGAAGGCGAGTGGCCTCGCGACATCAATTCGATGATGAACCCCGGTCAGGACTCGGACGGAAAGAATCGGGCACCGTACATGGATGTCGTGCCCAAAGACGGCTGGAATCAGCCCTTGTACTACGAATATCCCAACAGTAAGTCCTCGAACAGCGACAAACCCGCGATCTGGTCGTCAGGCAAGAATAAACAAAACGAAGACGGCGGTGGGGACGACATCAATAACTGGAGCACCAAATAAGTTCGTGCGAGAGTTCGTTTCGTCTTCGCGTCTGTCGACCGCACCCTGAGCCTGTTGAATTGACCAGGCATGCCTACCGCGAACACCGCCACCGTTGTGATGTCTCGACTCGCGAGACTGGTGGCGGTTGATGACGCGTGGCTTGTCGCTCTCCGCGGCACACTACGCCGACTGGCAACCGAGCCCGTCAGGCTCATCATCGGACAGCAAACGGCTGGCTCTGACTTCGTGCGGCATGCCGCTTCTCGTTTGCAGATCCCCGTTGAGAGCCTCACTCTTGCACACCCGCAATCGCCCGACGAAGGTGGGCCACCCGAACGAGACCGAATCGTCGTCCAGTCGGCACAGACGGTGTTTGTCCTGACGCTTCGAACGGGCGGCAATCTGCATCAGCTTCTCCGCCAGCGACTGCTCGAACAGAGTGGACCTGTCGTTCTGGTCGATCTCCCGCATCTGCAATCCGAGCCTGCACGCACGGAACTTTGCGAACTCGGCGCAACAACCTGGGCACCGACCACAGAACAATGCCGTCCTTTCGATACCGTTGCCGAAACCACTGACCTCGACAAACAACGCTCGAACTCGCGCCAACCCGAGATCCTTGAAATCGTTCCGTTCCCCGATGCGGAACACTGGAAGTTTCTGACGCACACCACGCGCGCCTGCCCTGGTCCTTGGCCAGGTGATGGGTTCGAGACCTACGTCAATCAACTTCTTGCATCGCAACCGTCAGCCGACCATTCTCCACTGGGATCGCTGCTTCGAATTCTCCAACAGCGTCGTCTGATCGCGTCCCGACGTGCAATTCGGGGTGGCTATTCCGTCGTGAGCCTTACCGCTTGTCCGTTACAAGACCTTCCCAGACTCCATCAATTTCGACCTCATCGCGTCCGTTGGGACTTCGAACCATTCGGCCTTTGCCTCAGAAAAGACTGGTTGTGCCGCCGCGGCGCACGCCCCGTCGCGTACGGCGATGAAGAACACTGGCAAGCACTTGCCGAACAGGATCGTCCCTTCTTTCAACTCGCGACCGGCATCACGGGGATCGACTGGTCGGTTGAGAACGAATGGAGACATGTCGGGGATCTTGATTTGTCGGAATTGACCGCCGACGACGTCATTCTGTTTGTTCCTCACACCGCCGCCGCGCGGTCGGTTGCCAACGTCAGCGATTGGCCCATCACGCTCTGGCCGCAGTAGCCCGTCGCCATGAGTCCGTCGTCCCGATATCGCCGACACCAATTTCGTGTTTGATCCAATCGCGATCACCCTGCGTTGATCCACGCGGAACGACTTCTTGCCTGTTCCGAAGGCGTTCTCCGTTGCACGAGCGAACAGGTCATCCATCGCGTTTGATGGATGACGGTTTGACAAAACGTAGACCGAACCTGCGTCAAACCGAAGTGTCTGACATTTTTGGAACAACCTCGCGGGGTGAGTCAACCGATTCTTAGAACAGGTGAACGAAGGACAATTTGAGGTTTCTAACGGAATAAACTGGAGTCAATCGCTCGACGCATGCAGGAAGATGTGCCATCTTTCGATCCGCCGAGCGAATATTCAGGCAATTTCTGCGAGAAACCAGCTTCGGCATCTGTACGCTGGCGAATCGATCGAACGTCTCTATCTCGTCGAACTGATCAGGAATCGCTCGAATGCATCAAGACCTGGTTTCCCTGGGTGAGCAAAGCTGGCAACACCGCTTGGCTCAAATCATGGAAACCATGCGAGAACTCAGCGTTCAAACCGATCCGCAGGCAATGGTTCGTCAGTATTACACCCGCATGCGGCAGGTCAATCCGCAAATTGATCGACGACTGGCAATGAGTCGTCGGGGACTGGTCTATCCTCAATTTCGAATCACGCGGTACAGCGAGTGGAACGATGACGTCAATCCGTGGAAAGAGCCAGATCGATTGCCGCTGCTGTCGGGCGGAATTCTTGCAGAACTGATTTATGCCGATGAGCCCCGGATCATCAATGATCTGGTATTTGCCGCAGACGATCCTGCAGCCGAGTACTTGACAGGTCAGCGTTCGCTGCAGGCAATTCCACTGATGGAGCAGGGGAAATCGTTAAACATGTCGCTGCACACTCGCAGCATCGCGAATGGATTTTCCTACGAACATCTTCCCGAAGCGGTCTGGCTGGCCAATCTTTTTGGACGAGCCACAAGCAGCCAGGTTCTGGCCGGACAACTCAAAGCCGCCTATGAAGAAATCGATCGTGAGCTGAAGGCCGTTGCACGTATTCAGCGATCACTACTGCCTTCTCGGCTCCCGAAAATCTCACGCCTCAAGCTGGCCGCACATTATCAGACAGCACGGCGCGCGGGCGGCGACTACTACGACTTCTTCCCTTTGACAGACGGTCAGTGGGGATTGCTAATCGCCGACGTCAGCGGCCATGGAACCCCCGCCGCCGTCGTCATGGCGGTCGTTCACAATATCGCGCACACCTATCCTGGCCCGCCCCTGTCACCCGGACAAATGCTGACGTATCTCAACGAGAAACTCTGCAGCTACTATGTTGGAAATACCGGCACGTTTGTGACGGCCTTCTACGCCGTTTACGACCCCGTCTCGCTTCGACTGACATATTCCTCAGCAGGGCACAATCCGCCGCGTTTACGCCCCGGCGTTGCCGGCCCCATCCAATCACTGGAACATGCTCAGAATCTTCCGCTGGGGGTTGACTCGAAATTTGACGCCATCGAGGCGACTGTCGAAATGCACGCGGGTGATCAACTGGTTCTCTACACCGACGGAATCGTCGAAGCCGGTGACCCGAATCGAGAACTGTTCGGCACAGATCGACTTGACGCGGAATTGTCGAACTGCACATCCGAGCCGCAAGAGATTATCGAGACCGTCTTGCATGCCGTAAAACGCTTTACTTCCGGAGGCGCGCCCACCGACGATCGAACCATTGTCGTCGGTCGAATCGGCTGAAGGTTGACATCTGTCGACGGACAAAACCGACGTCGAGACGGCTGAAAGGCTTCGCCACGAATCCTGACTTGGTTACAATCGGCTGTGTCTGGTAGAGCTTCAGTCCTGAGTTGACACGTCGAGGAACAGTAGATGACGACCCCCAATTTCTGCGGCCGAACACGACGCGAATTCCTCTGGCAGACAGGGGCGGGTTTCGGTGGGACGGCATTGGCGGGAATGCTGCAGCGTGACGGCTTCCTTTCCTCGTGTTTGCTGGCGAAAGAGGCCGAAGGCCACCACAACCCATTGGCGCCCAAGGAACCTCAGTTCGCCCCCAAAGCGAAAAACGTGATTTTCCTGTTCATGTACGGCGGCCCAAGCCATATCGACACATTTGATTACAAGCCCGCGATGAAGGGGCGCGACAACCAGACAATCGAAGTCAAGACATTCGGACGCGGCGGCCACAAGAATCAGGGGCGAATTGTCGAGCCGCGCTGGAACTTCAAGCAGTACGGCGAATGCGGCAAGTGGGTCAGTGACTTGTTTCCGCACCTGGCCACATGCGTCGACGATATCGCGTTTCTGCATTCGATGACGGCCGACTCGCCCATTCATGGCTCGGCGATGCTCATGATGAATTCGGGCAAGATTCTGTCCGGAAGTCCCTGCCTGGGTTCGTGGGTGAACTATGGCTTGGGCAGCAACAATGAAAACCTGCCGGGTTTCGTCGTGATGCTCGATCCGTCGGGCGGACCGATCAGCGGAGCGAAGAACTGGTCCAGCGGCTACATGCCGGCAACGTACCAGGGAACCATCTTGCGTTCCAAAGGTGCCCCGATCATCGATCTGAATACGCCCGAGGGAACCACGCGGGCTGTCCAGCGGGAACTGCTCGATTCATTAAACGCGATCAACTCGACGCACGCCGCCACGCGCGCCGACAATTCGGAACTGGCCGCACGCATTCACAGTTACGAACTCGCATTCAAGATGCAAAAACACGCCCCCGAAGCGGTTGATTTCTCACAAGAGACTGCCGAGACGCAAAAAATGTACGGGCTCGATCAGCCGCGGACGCAAGACTTCGGTAAGCGCTGCCTGCTTGCGCGACGATTGGTCGAACGCGGCGTACGTTTCATCCAACTGTATTCTGGCGGAAGTCATAACGACGCGAACTGGGACGCGCATGGTGATCTCGAAAAGAACCACAACTTCCATGCAGGGAATACGGACCAACCGATCGCGGCCCTGTTGAAAGATCTCAAGCAGCGCGGACTGCTCAAAGACACACTCGTCGTGTGGGGTGGTGAGTTTGGACGGCAGCCGACTGCGGAATACGCAGCGGGCACAGGCCGTGATCACAATGCCTACGGATTCACCATGTGGATGGCCGGCGGGGGTATCAAAGGCGGGACGAGTGTGGGCACAACGGATGAAATCGGCTCCGCAGCGGTTGAATCACCATTCCATGTCAAACGCCTGCATGCGACGGTCCTGAACCAAATGGGACTGAATCCAAATGGATTCAGCTATTTCCACGGCGGGCTCGACCAGAAGTTGGTCGGCGTCGAACATGTCGACCCGATCCAGGAAATCATCTGACCGCCCATCACCAGCGTCGACGATCGACTCGACGCCGTTCACACAAAGATGGCCATGGTCATCTTGGCAATCGCATTGCGCGAATCCAAGCGATGTCCCGCTCCGAGGCACCCATCGACTTCAATCATCAATGGCGACAAATCTGCTGGGGGCACGGAAGAACGCCTCGGCATTTTCACGGCAACTGAAGAGATACAGTTGCTGGCGGTGCCACAAACCGAATTGAAGAGTCCCCTGAATCGCCCGGCGATCGTTTCGAACCGCGACCACGTCCAATCCGCCAGCCGCAGGGGCATAGCGTTGCGGTGTCGCCTGAAATTTTCGCAGCGCTTCGGCAGACGAGAATCGATAGCGGCGCGATTGATACTCGAACGTATACGTCGACGTCCCGGAAACAATTCGGCTTTCTTCGAAGAGTGTGACCAGGCAGGTCCGACAAACTCCTTTGTCATCAAACATGGCCGTGTCGGTCATAACGGAACGACGGACACCCTGACTGTGCCATTCGGGTGATCGGCTGTCCCGCTGGTCGCGATGGGCATGCGGCGTCTTCCGCCATGCCGTCAGAACGGGGGGATGCGATTCTGTTACCGGCGGCTCAACAACCGACTCCGTTGTGGTCACGAAGTCGGACTCACTCTTTGACTGAAGTTCGGCCGCAATGGCCTCCCAAGCGGGTTCCTCTTGAGTCTCCGTTACCAGTTGAGTCTCCGTCACCGGCAACACAGGCTCGGCGGTATTCGCGTGTGCGGCGATTGGCTCATCGGGTTGAGTTTTGACTTCAACCTCTTGATCAAACACATTTTCCAGTTCGTCGGTCACCTCAAACGACGAGCGGCGATCGACGGTCGGAACATCAGCAACCGTCGTCTCTGGTTCGGGTGGAGGCAGTTCGATCTGAACGTCGACGTCAGGGCTCACAGTTTCAGGGCTTAGTACTTCAGGACTCAATACCGTGTGGTTCGTCAGCTCAATTGATGCATTCGGTACGATGGCGGCCTCGTTTGGCAACCGCGTTTTGGCGGTGGAAACGGGCAGGGTGAATTCACTGGTCTGCACACTCAGACTGGGGGTTTTGTACTTCGCCAGAAACTCGGGTGCTGCAGGGGCAGGGGGCACATCAATCACCTGCGTGGCAACCTGCTTGCTGCGTGCGCGATCGCCTCGCGCAATTTGAATCGTTTCCAGCCGGCGCAGCGCTTCGGTCTCGTTGCTCACGATTCGAAACATTGCCAGGCTGCCATCGTCTTTTCCGCACCAGGCTTTTGCGATCGCCAGATTGTTGATCGATCGCGGGTTGCTGCCATTCAATTTGACCGACTGTTCCAGCAGCGATTCCGCCCGTGAATAGTCTTTCTTCATGAACGCCGCATACCCCATGTCGGCCAGCAATTCCGCATCGTTCGGCGTCTTCGCAAGTGCCTGGCGCAGGTAGTGATCTGCGTCCTGATGAAGATTCAATCGCGTGCAGACAACACCCAATCGATGACAACATTCGACATTACCGGGATCTTGCCGATAGACATCTTCATAAAGCTGTTTCGCCTGAACTAAGTTACCCCGGCCTTCTTCCTGTCGTGCAAGGTTCAAATTTCCCGCGTTGATCGGAGGTGCCGCAACAATAGACGGCGGAGATGCCGATGCCGCCGGATGGCAGACGGTTTGTCGAGGCATCTGTGCACACCCCATTGCCAACACGGGGGCAGCCGTCAAGGCAACGCTCAATGCAGCTCGATGTAGAGAGCTCATCAGGCCCATCCTTCGTACAAACAGTTTGAACCGGTTCGGATTTTCCTCGCAATGAGTTCCGTGTTAAGAGATATCGGTTGTAGGGATTGTTCTGCTTCGACAAACTTTGAGGTTTGTCCTTGGCAGCACAAACTGCCGATACTCGACGATCGATCGCTCGATTCTGCGACGCGACGCCTTCAACTTTGAAATAGGAATGCGAATGTTTTCGCTGTTTGGACTCAACTACACCCCGCACCCCGAAGTGCGGCCCGATCCAGAACGAGCACAAACACAGCGGGACGAACTCGTGGACGTCACGGTGTCCGTCCTGACGCCGACGGAATGTTTGCAGATGCTGGGAGTCCCGCTCTCCAATCGGGGGATTCAGGCGGTCTGGATTCGCGTCGTCAATCACTCCGACTCGCCCGCCCGACTGCTGGCCTCCAAAATTGCGGCCAACTATTACACCGCGCGTGAAGCGGCCGGAAATTGCCATTTTTCCATTATCAAGCGAATCCTGGCGTACGGATTTTTGATCTGGTTGTTTCTGCTGTTTCTGCCGCTATTCGCATTGATCATGCCATTCAAGATCTGGGCGGTGCGTCGCGCGAATCGTCAAATGAAAGAATGCTTTCAGAGACTCGGCTTCCCTTTGAAGATGATTTCGCCGGGAAAGACCGCAGAAGGACTGGTGTTTATTCCTGCAGAGTTTGGGACAAAAGTCATCGATGTCGGACTTCTGATTGGCAAATCCATGCGGGAGTATCTCTTCACCGTTTCGATCCCAAGCCCGACAGTCGATCACCGGCTGCTCAACGAATCACAGCAGCAGTTGGCTGGCGACATCATTGACTGCGATCTTGCGACGCTCAAGGAGAAGCTGGCCGATTTGCCGCCAACGACCACAAATGCATCGGGTACGCGACACGGCGACCCATTGAATCTGGTCGTGATCGGAGACTTCGATCTGATCATTGCCGTCCTGGCGGCACGCTGGGATCAAACCGAGCTAATCACTCTTGGTTCTTGCTACCGGACTGCCAAGGCTTTTCTCTTCGGCTCCGAGTATCGGTACAGCCCGGTGAGCGCACTGTATCTGTATCGCCGTGCTCAAGACTTTGCATTGCAGCGTGTCCGCGGCTCGATCAACGAGCGACTCCATCTGCGGCTTTGGAGAACGCATTTCCGTTGTGGTGGACAGGCCGTCTGGGTCGGGCAAGTGAGTCGCGATATCGGAGTGCGTTTCACCACCATGACCTGGAACTTGACGACTCACCTGATCGATCCCGATGTCGACGAAGCGCGAGACTACTTGCTGGAGGATCTTTTTGAAGCCCAACGCCTTGCCAGCGCGGGTTATTTGCAGAGCACAGTTCCGTGCACGCCCGAGGCTCCTCGACGAAACCTGACCGGCGATCCCTACTTTACGGATGGCCGCCGCGCCGTGATGGTCGTCACCAGCACCAAACAAGTCCCCGAAGTGATGAACTGGGATTAGTGAGGCGTCACGCGAGAATGGCATCAATCGGCTTGCCGAAATCCAGATCCAGGCGCTTGCGCCCCGGGATCTCCATACGGCGTGGATCGAGCCCCAATTGATGCAAGACGGTTGCATGCAAGTCAGTGACATAGTGGCGATCTTCCACGGCGTGGAAGCCCAGTTCATCGGTCTTGCCGTGTGCGATCCCACCTCGAACACCGCCGCCGGCCAGCACGACAGAGAAGCCATACGGATGATGGTCGCGTCCGTCTGACCCCTGGGCCCCCGGTGTTCGACCAAACTCCGTTCCAATCACGATCAATGTTTCATCGAGCAACCCACGTTGCTTCAAATCAGCGATCAAGGCCGCAATCGGCTGGTCGACTTCCCCGCACAGACGGCTATGCCCGGCTTTTAAACTGCCATGCGCGTCCCAGGCCCCGGCCCCTCCGTTGGAGCCGTGAAATATCTGAACGAATCGAACACCTTGTTCCACCAATCGTCTGGCGGCCAGACATTGTTCGCCAAATGTTTTCGTCGCGGGATTGTTGAATCCATAACGTTCGTGCGTGACTTGTGTTTCTTGCCCAAAATCGACAATTCCGGGAATCGCGGTCTGCATCCGAAATGCCAGTTCGTACGATCGAATTCGCGCGGCCAGTGCTCGATCTTCGGGATACTCAACGGCCGACAACCGATTCAATCGATTCAGCAGTCCGAACGATTCGATCTGTTCCTCCCGATAGACATCGGGGCCCGGCGAGGCAAAGGGCAGGGGGTTCTTGGGATCGATCGCAAGCTGAACACCGTTGTGCTCAGGTCCCAGATAGTTGGCTCCGTGTGCCCCAACACCGCCGCAACAGTCGGCAATCGGAGTTCCAATCACAGCGAACTGCGGTAGGTTTTCGTTGAGCGACCCCAGTCCATAGTGCACCCATGAACCGATTGTCGGAAATTGCCCCTCAAGGACATGACGTCCAGTATGAAACTGCAATTGCGCGCCGTGGTTGTTGTCTGTCGTCCACATCGATCGCACGATTGCCAGGTCATCGGCATGTTGACCGACATGTGGCCACCAGTCACTGATTTCCAGGCCGCTTTCGCCAAACCGGCGATAGCCCACTTGCATTTCGTAAATTTTGGGATGCACTTTATGCAATCCCTCGACCAGTTCGCGGAGATTCTTCTTCAAATAGGGAGAATCGAGCACGTTTTTGAATGGTGATTCGTCATAGGTCTTTCCCGCCCAGCGATTCAATTCCGGCTTGGGATCGAACGACTCCATCTGGCTCATCCCGCCAATCAGGAAGATCCAGATCACGTTTTTCGCTTTGGGGCGATGGTGCGCCACCCCATCGTTCACGGCCTGCTCACGAGCACTACTCGCAAGGGCAGCGTCCTCTTTTCCGAGCATCGCCCCCAGCGCCAGCCCCGTGAATCCCATGCCGACATCCGCCAGAAACGTACGGCGATGAATGCCCGTCGATCCGCTGTGATTTGCAATTGGCTTCGACATCAACACACACTCCACTCACTTCAGCATGAGCCTAACGAACGTGAATAAAATCGTTGTGATTAAACAGCACATGGACCAGGTTCTCGCGTGCACGCTGATGCGGGATCTCTGACGGGGCCACGGAGTTCGCCGTGCCCGTTGGAAATTTCTGCAGCCCGTCCGGATGGCGATATCGTTCTGTTTGCGCCGTCAGGAATGCATCGCATTCCTGCAGTTCACTCTCACTTGGATCGCGACTCAGAATCTGTTGATACGCCGCAAGGATGAATTGTTTCGTAGTCCCTGGCTGATCGTCTGAGCCAACCCGTTGCGACAACACACCTGCCAACCGACGCGATTCCGCGTACAGAAGGCTGCTGTTGGCCAGCGCGAGAGCCTGCTGGGGAATGATGCTTTCTGTGCGACGATAGCAGTCCACCACATTCGGTCGATCGAACGTGTCCAGGAATGTCATCTTTTTCTCTTTGCTGTTCCGGAAATACAAACTGCGCCGCGGAACATCCATCCCCGCGTTCTCATCCAGTTCGGGGCCGCCGCGGGTCAGATCCAGTCGCCCGGATGCACATAGCGTCGCGTCACGAATGGCTTCGGCCTCCATCCTGTGCGAGTTCGCACGCCAGAGATACAGATTGTCGGCATCGAGCGCTAGGTTCGATGCATCGTCCGCACCGACTTGTGACTGCTGACGATACGTCTGGCTGGTCACAATCAACCGATGAATCGCCTTCGTCTTCCAACCCTGACGAACCAATTCTGTCGAGAGCCAGTCCAGCAATTCTGGATGTGTCGGTGGTTTCCCATTGAGTCCGAAATCAAAGACGGTCGGCACAAGCGGGGCACCAAAATGACGCAGCCAAATATGATTGATCGCGACCCGCGGCGTTAATGGATTCGCCGGATCAGTGATCCACCGGGCCAGGGCCAACCGCCGTCCGGTGCTGGTGGCCGGGTACACCGTACCGAACTTCGTATACGAATCGGCCGGCTTCTGAACGGTCTCCATGATGGCCACGCGCGCTTTGTTGGCGGCGTCCAAGGCTTGTTCAGCCTTCGCGATCGGGTCTGGCTTGTCCGGCGTCCGTTTGGCAACCAAAAGCTGCTGTTCCGCCTCATGCACCTTCTGCTCGCTCTGCCGCAACTGGTATGTGCGTTCAGCCAGCGAAGCCGTTCTTACCAGTGCGGCCAAATTCGCAGGGGGGACGGCCGCGTACGCCGCCCGATCCGCCTGGATTCGGGTCTGGACCCACACTTCATTGGCGATCGCCGTCTCCAGCGACAACTCGGCCCGCTGCAGCGTCTGCTCGCTGGCCGCCACGCTGGATTGAAGCGACGCCTCGTCTTCTACCTTGACCGCTTCGCCATTCGATTTCGCTGCGAGTTGTTCGCTCAGTAACTTTTTCGCCGTCTGCAGCTTCGCATCCTCGTCCGCACGTCGCTTGAGCGCGGTGTCCAATAGGGCCTGAGCCTGCTGAAGCGATTCCTCTTGTTCGTAGGAACGCAAACCGGGATAGAACGCTGTCGGATTCAACGTGACGGGCTGCGGACGAAACTCCTGAGTCCGGAACACCCCTGGCAGACCGGCGACAAGCGGATGCTCGGTATTCGGCTGCTTGTCGTCGCCGCGACGAAAGAGAAACGTTTTGGCCTCGGCATTCGCGTCGTACACACGAACCAGCCCGTCTTTCGTAAGATCGGATTGACCGGGAACACGGTCGGTCCGGACATCATGCGCCTCGAAAATCGCACGAAACTGATAGTAGTCGGTCTGCAAGATCGGATCATACATATGGTCATGGCACCGCGCACAATTCAGCGTCGTCCCGAGAAACGCTTTGGCGGTGTGTTCAATGCTTGCATCCAGCCAAACATGACGATTGAACGAGTACCAATTGCGAACCAGGTATCCCGTCGCGCGCAGCGTCGCCGGATCGTCGGGTGCCACCTCATCACCGGCCAGCATCTCGACGATCATCTGGTCATAGCCTTTGTCGGCATTCAGCGATTCCACAATCCAATCGCGCCATCGCCAGATATGCGGCTTGCTTTCGCGAATCTCCTGACCGTAACCATCCCAATCGCTATACCGCCAGACATCCATCCAGTGACGGCCCCACCGTTCGCCATACTGAGGGCTCTCGAGAAGTCGGTCGACCACGTTCTCGTAGGCGAGTGGTGAACTGTCAGCCAGAAACGCCTGCAGTTCCGCAGCCGAAGGCGGCAGACCGATCAGATCCAGATAGACCCGTCGCAACAGGACGTTCCGCACAGCCGGCAGACTGTGATGCAAACCTCGCTGCGATTGTTGTTCAACGACAAATGCATCAATCGGGTTGGCCGACCACACAGAATCATTCACCACAGGAACCTCAGGGCGCCGCGGTGTCTGATACGACCAGTGTTTCGCCGGGTCTGAAGGAACTTCGTCTGGCGGAGCAATCGCACCCGTCTCGATCCAGCGCTCAAGCAGCGTGATTTCGTGTGCCGTCAACGGCTCCCCTTCTGGAGGCATCTTCGACACGCCGTTCAGCCCCTTGACCGCCTGAATGAGAAGGCTCTCGGTCGGCTTCCCCGGCAGAATGGCCGCACCACTACCACCGCCCTTGATGGTCAATGCCGCGGTATCCAGCCGCAGTTCATTCTCCTGCTTCAAAGCACCATGACATGAATGACATCGGCGCGACAGGATGGGCTTGATGTCACGCACATAGTCAATCTGATCAGCGCCAATCAGATCGGCCCCGGTCAGAAAAATGAACAGCAAACAGATGCGTACTCGCATCGCACGCCCCGCAATCACAAAAATTCTGCATCACCGATTCCAGGCTGACTGAAGCATCGATGAAAGGGATGTCGTGGCCACGCCACATAAACAATTGTTTATAGCCCATCGGCAGAGCCACGAACAACTCCGCAATATGTCGAAACGGTGTGATCGTGACATGCAAGATCCGATGAGCTCCGGCATCGCCTGTGGTTTTCCGCAAACCGTTGCTCCACCATGACGACACGACATCGGAGTCGGCCTGAAGATCAGTTCCCGTTTGCAGCACGATGAGACCGAAGGCCCAAACCTCCGATTCGAATCAAGATTTTGAAGATTGTTCCCTCTCCTGTCGATTTCTCGGAGTCTCGTTCGATAACTCAATGTCCGGCGTCGCACGCCCTCGATGAGGGGCAGCCTGGTGATTGATGCCGCTCTCGATTTCGCGAGAAGCCCGACCAGCTCCAGAACGAATCGTCGCGCCCAGACACGGCTGCGATGAAAATAGAATGCAAATCGGCATGACTCTGCTGGTTCGTTCAGCAAAATCAACGACGGTCATTCAGAACGGGAAAAACACGAAATGACGCGATGTTGCCAACAAGTCACCGTCGAAAGACACAGGAAAACCGGGATGAATTCCATCTGGTTGTTGATTCCTGGAACGATCCTGCTGACGCTTCCCAAGTGTCCTGTTTGTCTTGCCGTCTATTTCACATTCTGGACGGGAATTGGACTGTCACTGAGCACCGCGTCCGCTTGGCACACGGGTCTCGCCATCACCAGCATCACGTTGCTCTTACTGATCGTCGCTCGCAATCTCGCGAATTGGCGCGTTCATTTTCATCGCAGATGGAACTGAACGAAGAACACACAACAACATTCATACCTGAAGAAATGAGGAATGATGACTGCGAATATTGCTCATCCACCGATTGTGTCGCACGACAAGTGGCTTTCCGCCCGCAAGCAACTACTGGAACAGGAAAAGCGGTTGACGAAAGTGTACGACGAGGTCAACGCGGCCCGCCGACGGCTTCCCATGGTCCAACTTGAAAAGACGTACGTCTTCGAAGGCCCCACAGGCGAAGCGTCGCTTGCAGATCTGTTTGCAGGACGTCGACAACTCATGGTTTATCACTTCATGTTCGATCCCAATTGGGAAAAAGGCTGCTCGGGATGCACCGGCCTGGTTAACGCGTGGGGGGATCTGAGCATGCTGTCCCAACGCGAGACATCGCTGGTCCTGATTTCTCGTGCTCCACTGGCAAAGCTTGAGAAGTTCAAGCAACAGCAGGGCTGGAGCCATCCGTGGTACTCATCGTTCGATTCCGATTTCAACTATGACTTTCATGTCACCCTGGACAAGTCCGTCAAGCCGCTCCAACACAACTACCGAACCCAGACCGAAATCGAGCAGCGACGAAATGGCGAACCCTGGTTCTATCAGGGAGAAACACACGGACTCAGCGTCTTTTTCCGTCTGAACGACGAAGTGTTCCATACGAATTCGACGTATGCCCGCGGCTGTGAGAGCCTGACGGACAGTTATCGGCTGCTCGATCAAACACCCTACGGACGCCAAGAGGATTTTGAGAATTCCCCAGAGGGATGGCCGCAACGCCCAACTTATGGTTCTGCGTGAATTGACGAACAGACCGTTGTCGGGCTAGCACGACACGACGGCCGACCCGATAATGGCAGACGCGTTCACCGGAACCGATTCCAGCACGCCGCAACGATTCCGCCCCGAGTTCTTTGCCGTAAACAGTGCCTGATCGGAACGCTGAATCAATGCCGCGCAGGTATCGGTCGGCAAGGCCTCGGCAATCCCAATGCTGACGGTGACCGTCAGTTCCTGCCCATCGACCATATGGCGGTGGCGTTCAATCGTGCGACGGACATGTTCGGCCGCCTGCACGGCTCGGGCCGCATCGCTACCCGGCAGGATGACAGCAAACTCTTCACCGCCATAGCGGAACGCGGAAGCGCCCGTATACAAACTCGATTTCAGACACTCAGCAACCGTCGAAAGGACCTGATCGCCGTTCAAATGCCCGTGAATGTCGTTGATATTCTTGAAATAATCGATGTCGACAAACAGGAGCGAGACTTTTGCTTCCGTTGTCGCGACCTTCTCCAATTGCTCGCGCAGTTCGCTGTCAAATGCCCGGCGATTCATCAGTTTCGTCAGTGCGTCGGTGTTGGATTCCTGCTTGAATGAGTCCACCAACTCGCGCTGATGCGCAAGCTCGAATCGCGTCTGCACCAGATCGATCTGCAGTTGCTGATTCGCGGCCACCAAGAGCTTCGCCGTCTGGGCCAGTGGCTCCGATTGCTCGCTCTGGTCCATTGACTCGGTAATCTCACTGATCCGGTCCGTGTGACGCCCAACCTGAGCGTCCACTTGCGAATTGATCTCCACCAGTGACCTCAACAATGCCTTGATTTCATCACGATTGGGCCCCGCTTCGGGCTCAGGCGTCGAATGAGATGTGTGTGGATACGCCAAGTGCTGAAACCGAATTGCCAATGCCAATCCGATCACACACCCAACGCAACCGCTGATAAAGCAGAACCACAAGATCGAAAAAATTAACACCGTGAGTTCTCACCGAAGTTTAAGCTAAGAAACGGGTTGCAGGCCCTGATTGCGGAATGAGCGATACGAACCGACAATATGGATTGACGACCGCCCGAGTGAGATTCGAGTCAGAACGAGGTAAAAAGGACTCGAACCATGTCGCCAAACCTCAACGAAACTCTACCTCCGATTTTGAGGTTGGCAAATTTGCCACAGCAGTTCGTTCACAGGAACATCCGCACCACTGAACATTCGCACAAGCAATTATCTGAAAAGACTTTACAAACAGGTCATCGGCCCATTTCTTCGCGGAACGACTCATTCCGTTCACATCCCGCGCCTTGACGAAACCCAATTACATGCATATACATCATTCATGAGCGAGCCGACGCCACCTTCCGTTCGCACTCCTTGCCTGTGCCACGCACTGCGTAAAGCCTCGCGCGCGGTCAGCCGGGTTTACGATGACGAAATGCGCTCGGTCGGCTTGCGTACGACCCAATTTTCATTGCTCGTGTACCTCAGTCGCATTGGAGAAGTCCGACAGGGCGATCTCGGTGAGCTGATGTTGCTTGAAGACACCACCGTCACCCGCAACATCCGCCCCCTGCTGAACAGTGGCTGGGTCACGATCCGCGCCGGGACCGACCGCCGTGAAAAGCTCGTGGCAATTACCGCAGCCGGTCGCAGCAAGCTTCTGGAAGCGCAACCGGCCTGGACGCGTGCCCAGAGCCGAATGAAGTCCGTGCTCCCTGAGGATCAGTGGCAGAATCTAGTGAACGTGCTGCCAGATGTCGCTCAGGCAGCAGCCAAGCTCGCTCCTTAATGGAGTCACATCTCATGGAGTTACGTCGATGAATCGTCGAGTCGTCATCACCGGCCTGGGAACCGTAAACCCTTTGGCTCAGAATCCGGTCGAACTTTGGTCGCGCCTCCGGGAAGGGGTGAGCGGCATCGGCGCAATCACACAATTCGATGCCTCGGCATTTAAAGTCCGCTTTGCGGGCGAAGTCCGTGAATTCCGTCCCGAGACTCGCATCGACGCGAAACTCGCAAAACGCCTCGACCGATTCTCGCAATTCGCGCTGATCTCGGCATTGGACGCGGTGACCGACAGCGGTCTGAACTGGGACGCGGAAGATCCGCAGCGCTGCGGGGTCATCATTGGTAGTGGAACCGGCGGAATGACCGTCTTCGAAGACGAGTGTGTCCGCTATCAGCAGGCGGGGCCTTCGCGCGTCAGTCCGTTCTTGATTCCCAAATTGATGTCGAACGCGGCCCCGGCCGCCATTTCCATCTTTCTTGGATTACAGGGTCCGGCCTTATGCGTCGCAACGGCGTGTGCCTCGGCCGCGGATGCGATCGCGACGGCGCTCGATTCGATCCGACTCGGGCGTACGGACGTGATGCTCGCCGGAGGCTCTGAAGCGGCGCTAACCCCGCTGGGGATGGCAGGATTCTGTTCGGCCAAAGCGCTTTCGGAACGCAACGATAATCCACAAGGTGCCTGTCGCCCGTTTGATCGCGATCGTGATGGGTTTGTGTTGGGCGAAGGCGCTGGCATCGTTGTCATGGAAGAGTTGGAACATGCGCGCCGCCGCGGTGCGACGATCTACTGCGAAGTCCTGGGTGCCGGGCAAAGCGCCGATGCACATCACATCACCGCTCCGCACCCTGAAGGACGCGGCGCTTCGCAGGCCATCCAGCAAGCACTGAGCGATGCACGATTGAATGCCGAAGACATTCAATACGTGAACACGCATGCCACAGGTACGCCCCTGGGTGACGAAGCCGAAACCAAAGCGATCAAACGCGTCTTCGGACACCACAGCGGACGCTGCGTAGTCAGCAGCACGAAAAGTATGATTGGCCACTTGTGTGGTGCGAGTGGAGGGGTCGCCGCGATTGTCTGTGCGCTCACGATTCGCGACGGCGTCGTTCACCCCACCATCAACTATGAAAATCCCGATCCCGCGTGTGATCTCGACTGTGTGCCGAACAGGGCACGCGACCTTCGTGTCCGCTATGCACTCGCGACAAGTTTCGGATTTGGAGGTCACAATAGTTGTCTGGCATTCGGCGCAATTTGATTCCGCCATCCCGAAAGCGTCCGAAGATTCGCTTTGCTATTTGAATTAAATCGGCGCAGCCTATCATTTAACGGCTAAAAGTAGATACTCGACTACACCCTCGTCGCCAATTTGACCACAGATTGACATCACAGGTGGGTCCGCAGAACGACCAAAGGAATTATCATGCGACGACGAGTTGTCGTGACAGGGATTGGATGTATCTCGCCGCTGGGAAACAGCATTGATCAAGTCTGGGCGGCGGCACGCGAAGGTGTCTCCGGTGTTTCGCCGATTTCGCGCTTTGTCAGGACGGGATTTCCCTCGCAAATCGCTGCAGAAGTGCGGGGATTCGATCTCGCGACCTGGCTCGACGCTGATCAGGTTCATGCCTTCGACAGAACAGGACCGAACGTCAAGTTTGGCATCGCAGCCGCCGTACAGGCGGTTCGCGACTCGGGAATTGATGTCCGCGGTCTGGCTGATCCCACGCGATTTGGTGTCTACCTGGGTGCCGGCGAAGGAATGCAAGACTTCGACTTGCTGATGTCCATGATCGCGCAGGCGACAGGCGACAACAATCAGTTCGATCTTGCAGAGTTCACCAGGCTGAGCCTGAATGCCCTGAACGCCGAACAAGAATACAACCAGGAACCAAATGTTCTTGCCGCCAAAATTGCCGGCCTGTTTGGAGCGGAAGGCCCCAATCTGAATACATTGACCGCCTGCGCAGCTTCGGCCCAGGCGATCGGCGAAGGCACCGACCTGATCCGTAACGATAAAGCCGACATTATGATCGTCGGCGGTTCGCATAGCATGATCCATCCCTTCGGGCTCACCGGATTCTGTCTGCTGGGAACACTTTCGACGCGTAATGACGACCCCACCGCCGCCTCGCGCCCGTTCGATCGCGAGAGGGATGGTTTCGTGCTCGGTGAAGGCGCCGCAATGCTGGTCTTGGAAGAGTACGAATCGGCGCGTCGACGCGGCGCGCAGATTTATGGCGAAGTGCGAGGCTACGGCGTCGCCTCGGACGCATATCGAATCACCGACATTCCCTCTGACGGCAACGGACTGACCCGCGCCATGCAACACTCGTTGCGCGATGCCGGTCTGAATCCCGACAACATCAGTTATGTCAACGCGCACGGGACAAGTACCGGCGCCAACGACAAGGCGGAAACCCAGGCCCTAAAGCACGCACTCGGAACGCACGCTGAATCGGTCCCGATCTCGAGCACCAAAAGTATGACGGGACATCTGGTCGCCGCCTGCGGTGCGCTCGAAGCCGTCCTGTCGCTGCTTGCCCTCCGCGATGGTACCGCCCCTCCGACCATGAACTACGAGTATCCCGATCCCGAATGTGATCTGGATTATGTCCCCAACGCGGCCCGCGATCTGAAACTCGATACCGTCATGTCCAACAACTCGGGATTCGGCGGACAGAACGTGTCGTTGATTCTCTCACGGCTGTGACTTCGGCGCAGATTGTTACTTCAGTTCGGTCGAAAAAGTGGCCCTGATGCACAGTCGCCAACGCCCCAACCGATCACCGATAATTCGACATTGCTTGAGTTCATTCGCAATTCAGGTCATGAACCTCGATACAATCTCGCGATCCGGTTAGCTTCGATCCCGCTGGACGAGACTTCGGTTGACGGCTAGAACAGAGGCTGCCTGTTTGGACGAATTTGTCTCAAGTCAGGTACGGCCCAGGCAGGCTCGTTCCCTACGACGCCACATCCAGAGTTCGCTCGTTATTCTATGGAGAGTCCATGATGTACCGTTTCACGGCATTTCTTGTTTTGTTTGGAACGGCTTCCACTCTCTGCGCGCAGCAGGTGCCCGCGGATGCCGCTAAGGTTACGCCGGTCGAGTTGACCGTCGCGCATATTGAAATCAAGGGTCAGTATTCTGAAGGAAACGGTGCAGGGGGCCTTTTCAGTGAAGCGGTCGAAACCCTGGGAGATGCCCTCGCACGACTGAAGAAAGCCGCTGCGGATGATCGGCTGGACGCAGTTGTCCTGCATATCAGCAGCCCGCACATCGGATGGGCCAAGCTCAATGAACTTCGCGGCGGGATCGCCAAGATTCGACAAAAAGGCCGCAAGGTCTTCGCCTGGATGGAAAGCGCCGATACCAAAGACTACCTCCTGGCATCTGCGTGCGATCAAATCATTCTGCCGGAATCCGGCATGCTAATGCTGCCTGGTTTGCGGGCGGAAATCTCGTTCTATAAGAACCTGTTCGACATGCTGGCGATTCAGCCGGAAATGCTGCGTGTCGGTGAATTCAAATCGGCTGCCGAGCCCTACAGCCGTTCTGAAATGAGCCCCGCGTTCCGGGAAGAAATGGAAGCGATTCTCGATGACTATTACCGCCAAATCGTCGAGATGGTCGCCGAGTCACGCAAGCTGACTCAGGATCAGGTCAAAACCATTATCGATACCGGGTTGTTCAGCGCCGAAGAGGCGAAGAAACAAGGCCTGATTGATCACGTTGCCTATGAAGATCATCTCAGCACGCTGATCAAGGCAGGGCGTCCGAATACCGAAATCAAACAGCTTAAGGGATACGGTAAGAAGAAAATCGACACCGATTTCAGCGGATTCACCGGCATGGCCAAAATGATGAATCTTCTGATGGGCGTCGAGCCGTCATCGTTCAAATCCAAGAATCCCAAAATTGCCGTCGTCAGCGCCGTCGGTCCCATCGTGTCTGGGGTCAGCCAAAGCGGTTTCTTCGGTGACGAGTCGATGGGCTCGACCACGATGATCAAAGCAATTCGCCAGGCGCGTGACGATGATTCGGTCAAGGCCGTGATTCTGCGCGTCGACAGCCCCGGCGGAAGTGCGCTCGCCAGTGACCTGATGTGGCATGAATTGGAGACACTCGACGGCAAGAAGCCGCTGATCGTCAGCATGGGCGATGTCGCTGCGAGCGGTGGTTATTACATTGCCATGGGTGCCGACCGGATCTTTGCCGAACCGGGCACGCTCACCGGTTCGATCGGCGTCGTCGGCGGAAAGGTCGCTCTCGAAAAATTCTTCGCCAAGATCGGAATTACGACCAGCGTCGTGCAACGCGGGAAGAATGCGGGCGTCCTCAGCACGACCAAACCCTGGACGGATGCCGAACGTGACGCGATGCAGAAAATGATGAACGACATCTACGCTCAGTTTACTCAAAAGGCGGCTGCAGGCCGAAAGATGGACTACGACAAGCTGGAAAAGCTGGCCCGTGGTCGTGTTTACACGGGAACGCAGGCGCTCAATCTGGGACTGGTCGATGAACTGGGGACCCTGGACGATGCGATCGCCTACGCGAAGAAAGCGGCCAAACTTGATCCCGATTCCAAACTCGAACGATTGAACCTTCCCAAGCCCACCAGCCCATTCGAGGCGCTCTTTGGTCCCATCGATCCTTCTGTCAAATTGGCCCATGGCATGGCCGCGACGTGGCTGGAAGGATTGCCAAATGATCTGGCGGAACAACTTCGCAATCTGGCCAGTTATGAAATTCTGGCCCGCGAAAAAGTCCTGACGATCATGCCGTTCCAGCTCCAAGTGAAATGAGACCGGCCGATGCGACCACACCTTTCACACCGACGCGGCTTCACATTGGTGGAGGTCTTGCTGGTGCTCGGGGTACTGGCCGTATTTGCAAGTATGGCCATTCCCTCTGTCATGCGGATGTTCAATCAGCAGAAACTGACGGAATCGGCCGAGGCGGTCCGGATGTTGGCCGCGAGTGCCCGAATTCGCGCGATCGAATCGGGCCTGATCTACCAGTTTTGCTACGAAACAGGCGGCACACGCTTTGTCGTTGTGCCGTTCGAACTGGATCATGCCGGCAGTTCAACCGGCACAAGCAACGCCGCCGCACCCGTGATGCTCTCCAGCCGTGCCTCGGGCCATATGCACCAAGGTGTGGTCTTTAGTACGCCACCGACCCCGGCTGGCGTACTCGTTGCGGCCACGACCTCAATGAAGCTGGCCGCGTCATCGCTGGACGGTCTGCCGAACGCCAGCGAACTGGCCGGTTGCAATTGGTCCGCCCCGATTCTGTTCCACCCTGATGGTTCGGCCAATATGGACACCGAAATCATCATTCGTGATCAGCATTCACAATCAGTCACGCTCCGCGTGCGGGCGTTCACGGGCTCGGTCAGCATGGAACGACTGGTCGCGGGGAAACGCCGATGAATCGCTTCGCGGATCGATCCGGATTGACCCTGCTGGAAATCGTTCTCTCGCTGGCGATTTTCTTTTCCGCGGTGGTGACACTGGCGCAGCTCGCCTGGACGGGCAGCCGCGCCGCGGTCCAGGCACGGCTGAGAACGCAGGCAACCATTCGCTGCGAAGCGAAATTGAATGAAGTCCTGGCCGGTGCGGAAGCGATGCAAACCGCGTCCGGAATGTCGTTTCCCGATGATCCGAATTGGACCTGGAGTCAGGTTGTCACGTCCGGAAGCCATCCTGAATTGATGCAGATCGACCTGACCGTAGCCCATCGCGGGAGCAGTAGCCTGACGAACATTGATGTCACAATCCGCCGGTGGGCTCGGCAGCAATCGGTCTTCGTACAAGGTGTCACACAGGAAAAGACGGAAGCCGCACAAAAGGCGAACTCCCAATGATCTCGCCCGCTCGAAACGTGATTGACGCTCGTACCGGATTCACACTTGTAGAAACGATGCTGGCGCTGACATTGTCGGCGTTCCTTTTAATGGGCGTGTACGCGGCCGTCGACCAATCGATTCGTATGACCGCCAGCGGACGGGAAGAAATGGAACGGGCACAACTGGCACGCGCATTGATTCATCGAATCGAAATCGATCTGCGATCCGTAACGTTTACGATCCCACCTGTCGAAGACGCAGACGCAACAACGACCGCCGCAGCCGCACCGGCACCGACGCCCGCACCGCAACAGCAGGGTGGTGGTGGTGGTGGTGGGGGGGGGGGTGGTGCGGGTGCAGCGGCGGCCCCAGCGACCAATCCCACGACGACGATGGCTGCGGATACGGAAACCGAACCGAATTCGCGAAGTTATGGTGTTCGTGGTACCAACCAGCGAATGGAGATGAGCGTCACCAGACCCCGCCGAGATTTGTTACCGGGTTCATCGCAAGTGACGGGTTTGTCCGGAACCAGTGATCTGCGATCTGTAACCTATAGCTTCATGGTGTCGGGTAGCGCCCCCGCGGTCGTGACGAGTACGACATCCCCCAACCCCACGACGGTGAATTCGGGAGGATTCGTCAGGTCGGAAGGGGATCGCATGGCTGTCGAAGCGGTGGAAGCGACCGGTGGGGCCAGCACCACCGTTTCCCTTTCACAAACGCTGGCTCCTGAAGTCGCACAGGTCAACTTCCGCTATTTCGACGGTCGAACGTGGCTCGACATTTGGGACAGTGAAACCAACGGCCGGATCCCTCGTGCGGTCGAAGTCATGATCGCATTCGCGCCCCCCAAGAAGAAACCGTCGCTGTTCAACGTCGTCGTCAGTCGCTCGCTGGACTCATTTCGAACCGTGATCATGATCCCGATCTCTGATCCGTTTCCGCCGGAGTTTCTGCCATGAAACGTCACCTCGAAACGAAAACAGCACCCGCCTCGATACGCTCGTATTTCGGTGTTCGTCCTATTGGAGCCGGTCGCCTGCCACGTTGGGGCAGTGTGATGCTGCTGATCGTCGTCGTCGTCGCGATGTTGACACTAGCCGCTTACAACTTTTCCCAGTCGATGTCGACCGAGCTGGAAGCGGCCATGATGTATACGAAAGACGTGCAAGCGCGTGCCGCTGCCGATTCGGGTGTTGAGTTCGCGGCCACGTTGCTCGGTAACAGAGCGAGCTTGTCCGCCGAAAATTTGATCCACAATCCAACGTTGTTCATGGGGCAGATCGTGGCACCATCGACCTCACAACGTGGCATCTGTCGCTTCTCGATCATTGCTCCCGTCGAGCGAGATCCCAGATCCAGCGGGGTTCGTTACGGGTTGATGGACGAGTCCGCCAAACTGAATCTGAATGCGTTGCCCAACATGGGCATCAGCAACGACGACATTCATACCCTGATGTTGAACATTCCCAATATGACTTTGGAAATCACCGATGCGATCCTCGACTGGATCGACTCGGACGATACCGTCAGCACCTACGGAGCCGAGTCCGAGACGTACCAGCAATTGCAGCCGCCATATAAGGCCAAAAATGGGCCGCTGGAAACGATCGATGAACTTCTGATGATTCGCGGGATCACGCCCACGCTGCTTTACGGAGAAGATTTGAACCGAAATGGACTGCTGGACCCGAACGAGAACGATGGTGACCTAAGCCCGCCCATGGACAACGCCGACGGAGTGCTCGATCGCGGATTCATCGCCTTCTTCACCGTTCAGGGACGCGAATCAAACCGCCGCGCCGACGGAAAGCCCAAGATTAACATCAACGATGGGATGCTCACCGATCTGTACGACGCACTCGAGAAGGAGTTCGACGAAGTCGCTGCAAAGTACGTGATCGGGTTTCGCATCAACGGCCCCAAGACCCCGCCTCCGGCATCGAAGACCAATCCCCCCAAAGCGGCCGCCCCCGGTGCCGCCAAGGCCACTGCTCCGAAATCCCTTCAAGAACAGCAGGTCGCCGACGGGCTGCAAGAGTTTCTGACCAACGTTGTCAAGCCGGCCGGAGGCACGGTGACACGCGGCGATATTGATCTTTCGAAAGGTGGTGCGGTTCCGATCGAATCGTTGTGGCAACTGATTGGCACCGACACCACCGCAACGATCAAGGGAAAAATCACAACACTCCCAAGCCCCTGGTTGTCGGATGCGTCGACTGTCGCAACATCCATGCAACTCCTGCAAGAGAAACTGACGACGGTCACGGCGACAACTGCCAACGCCACCGATGACTACCTTGAGGGGCGGATCAACATCAATCAGGCACCTCGTGAAATCCTGCTGGGCCTGCCGACGATGACGGAAGAGATCGTCAATGCCATCATCGCCGCACAGCAACTCGATTCGAACGGACAGCCGTCACTCGACAAGATCAGCCAGCACACCACCAGCCATTGGCTCTACAGCGAAGGGCTGGTCGATCTGTCGGGAATGATCTCGCTCGATCCCTACATCACATCATCAGGGCATGTCTATCGGGTTCAGGCCCTGGGGTTCTTTGACGTAGGGGGGCCCGTCACACGAGTCGAGGCGGTCATCGATGCCACGAAGTTACCGCCTCGGATAATCTCGCAACGAGATTTGAACGAGCTGGGACGCGGGTATTCTCGTGGCCAATTGCTGCCGATCCGTTGACTTTCGTCACAAAACTCGTATCGATGAAGGTCGATTTGATGTCCATGGCGGTTGATGAGGGGTCGTTTCGTGCGAATTTCTGTCTTGTTGGGAATGATCGTCGCGGCACTGATCACTCGTTCCGCGCACTGCGACGAACCGCTGCAATTTGACCACGACATCGCGCCGCTGCTCAAACGCCATTGCGTCAAATGCCATGGTCCTTTGAAACACGAAGGCCAGCTGAATCTGTCAACCACTGCAGGTTTGATTCGCGGCGGTGACACGGGAGCGGCAGTCGTTCCGCACGATGTCGACGCCAGCTTGATCTGGCAACGGATCACATCTGACGAGATGCCCCCGGAATCTCCGTTGTCGGCAGCCGACAAAGAGCTCCTCCGAAAATGGATCGCCGCGGGCACACCGGGACTGAAAGCGGGAGCCACCGACGATGTCGAACACTGGTCGTTCCGGCCACTGGCCGCATCGGTTCCTAAGGTTCCCGAAACGAACTCTGCAAACGGCACAGCCGTGAACCCGATCGACCAGTTCCTACTGACAGATCTCGCCCGCGACGGGCTGTCGTTTCTGGCCGAGGCCGATCGCCACACACTCATCCGTCGCATCAGCCTCGATCTCACCGGATTGCCACCCACACCAGACGCGATTCAGGATTTTCTGAACGATCCGCAGCCAGACGCTTATTCGCGGATGGTCGATCGCTTTCTGGCCTCACCGCATTTTGGTGAGCGGTATGGCAAGCTCTGGCTGGACGCCGCGGGCTATGCGGATTCAAACGGATACTTCAATGCCGACACCGATCGCCCCCTGGCTTATCGCTATCGTGACTATGTCATTCGCTCGTTCAATGCCGACAAACCGTTTCATGAATTCCTGCGCGAGCAACTGGCAGGTGACGAAATTGCCCATGTCGCCACACGCATGGGCGAATCCGTGGTTCTTTCTGGACGCCCCGATCCACAGCGCGTCATCGAACTCCTGGAAGCCACGCATTTCCTGCGCAATGGCCAGGACGGCACGGGTGAAAGCGACGGCAATCCCGATGAGGTGCGAGTCGACCGGTACACCGTGCTTGAAACGACGATGCAGAACATCTCGACCGCCGTTCTGGGACTGACTGTCCAATGCGCCAAATGCCATGATCACAAATTTGAACCGATTACCCAGCGCGACTACTACAGCTTTCAAGCCATCTTGATTCCGGCTTTTCCGCCCGAAGACTGGAAGAAACCGAACGAACGCTTCGTCTATGCGCCGTTGCCTGGTGAGCATGAGCGTTGGGAAATTGCCTTGCGCGATGCCGAGCAACGTTCAACAGAATTGCACGACGAACTCGCGAATTGGGTGAAAGCAAACCGCCCCCGTGGTGCGATCCTGTTTGCCGACGGCTTCGACGATCCCCCGGAAGCACTGGCCAATCACTGGAGCAACACCGCTCCTGGCGACGATCAGCCAGGCGGAACCGCGGCCGTCAATCTGAATTCGCGTGAGGCCCCCGCCGCGACAATCGCAGAAGGCCATCTGCAACTCATTGAAGGTGGCCCCGGTGGAGATAAATGGTTGTCGACAAAACAGGCGTTCGACTGGACACCGGATGTTATCGGCGGCTCGATCCAGGTGACATTCGATCTGATCGATCATCATGTCGAAAATTCGCCGCCAGCCGAACGTATCGGCTATTTCTTCGCGCTGCACGACTTCAACAACAATAGTCCGGTGGCCGGTGGCAACATCCTGATTGACGGACATCCCTCGGCGGGCACATCGGTGACGCTGGATTACCCCGGTAGCCAGGCAAAGCCGCTGGGAACGCTCGGGAAAACAGGATACGTACCGGGCCGCAACTACGGCATCCGAATCACCAACCTGGGCGACGGCAAGTACCAGTTACAGCAATTGGTTGACTGGCAGGTCGACGAGCCTGTTCTGAAGCTCAATGAAGCCGATTTGCCCAACGGGGGATTCGGTTTTGAATTCTGCTGTGGCCGCAGCTTCGTCGTTGATAATGTCGTGATCGAAACGTTCGCACCCCATGATGGCAACGATCCACTGGCGATCTTCTTGAAGGAACTCGCCTCGCGACGCCAGCCTCTCGACGAAGCAACAAAAACCAAGACAACTCTGCAGGGAGCGCGTCCGGGAAAGATCTCGTGGACCAGCGACGTCGTCGATCAGCCACCGGTCGCACACCTTTTCGAACGCGGCAGCTTGTCCACCCCGGGCGAAGTCGTGGAACCCGCCGGCTTCAAAGTGCTGGGGGATTTCACAATCGCCGCACCGCACGTCGCGAACGCCTCCGCCGCAACACCAGAACGCGCGACGTCCGGTCGCCGACTCGCCCTGGCCAACTGGTTAACAGCCCCGGATTCCAAACCCGAGGCGCTGATGGCACGCGTCCAGGTCAATCGACTGTGGCAGCATCACTTCGGCCTGGGACTGGTCGCAACCACGGACAACTTTGGATTGAGCGGCCCGGTCCCATCCAATCGCGAGCTCGTCGACTGGCTAGCCGCAGAGTACGTCCGATCGGGATGGAGCACCAAGCAGCTGATCCGTCTGATCACACATTCCGCGGCCTATCGTCAGAAGTCCCACAGATCTGCAGAGGCGGCCAACTCCGCGGTCACAATCGATGCACGACTGCAGCGTGATCCCGACGCGCGACGACTCTCGCGTTTCCCCATCAGACGACTCGACGCCGAAGCGATCCGGGATAGCCTGCTCGTCGCGAGCCATGATTTCGATGACCGGATGTTTGGGCCTTATATTCCCACAGCACGCACGGCCAATGGCGAGACGATTGTCCCCGAAGAAAACCCAGCCGTCCGTCGCCGTTCAATCTACCTTCAACAGAAGCGAACGCAGGTTCACAGCCTGCTTCAAGTCTTCGATGCCCCCAGCATCGTCTTCAACAGCACACGCCGGGCCCGCTCAACCATGCCGCTGCAATCACTGAGCCTGCTCAACTCCGACTTCGTTGTTCGGCGAGCTCAACATCTCGTGAAGTCTCTCGAGGAAATAGAAAACAGCGACTCCGATCGCCTGCACCGCGCCTTCCTGCAGACGACGGGCCGCCCTCCCACAGCGGACGATATTGCCAGCACCACGCGGTTCCTGCATGACCAGGTCGAAGAGTACGGTGCTGAGCCCGACGCGCGGACTCGTGCATGGACCGACTTGTGCCAAATGCTGCTCGTCGAGAACGCTGCACTCTACGTCGACTGAAAGAACGTCACTCACACAGCGTCAATCGGGATTGCTGCGGCCAACGTCTTCGTCCTCGACATCGTTTGTAGGGCGATCATCGTCATCAGACTTTGTGTGATAACTGGCACGCTTGAGTGGCTGGCCTTCGTCACTTTCGGACTCGACCTGTGATCCATATTGAGCCTGCACGACAGAGCCGTCTTCACGCTCCTGATCTGGCTTGAGCTTTTCAAGTTCCGCCTCGCGTTCGCGGGCGACCGAGTGCCCGACGGCATGCCCGGCGATCGCTCCTCCAAGCCCCAGAAGAGGACCAACGAGGAGGTTGGACCCAGAGCTGGTAGGGCCGGTTAAGAGAATTCCGAACCCACCGACGGCTTCCGAGCCGAGGTGCGCATACATCACCTTATAGGTCTCTTTTTCGATCTCCCAGTCGTTTTCCTGCTTGGCATAACCAACAACATCCTTCACCGCCCGCGTCTGCCGCCACACCTTGACGCCAGGAAAATCGTTCACGATGACGGCATAGAATCCTGGATGCTTCTGGCTGTGGATGTCCTTCGCATATGCGGCCTCAAACAGAAGCATCGCGGGAACGTCCGAGTTGACATACAGACTGTTGGTAAACGCATTGTAGCCAGTCCCTCCGAAAACTCGGCCAGGCAGGACGGTGTAACGAACCCAACTGAGCGTGCCTGCGGTATACTTCCAACCGGGGGCGATTCGTTTGTTCTCACGCAGTCGTCGCCATTGCTCGCGCGGAGCGTAGTGATTCACATCGACACAAACATCAGTGATATCGTTCTTCTCTAGATACGTAATCAGCTTCTCAAGCGTTTCGTCCGAGATGTGATGATTATCCACCTTTGAATTGAGCCGCAGGATTTTCGCAGGCGTCCCCAGGATATTTGCCATTCGATCCAAGGTCTTATGCGGCTTGCCGTATTCAACAACAACCGGCTCTGGGTCAATCCCTTCGGAACGATCGGGATGAAATCGACCGTATTGGTACGGACCGTCTGTGGCACACCCGCATGCGACGATCAAGCAACCACACATCGCGGCAACGTTTAAGCTTGCGCGGATGCGAGCGACAGGACGGATCCAGTCCCTTGCCAAACGACGCGGTATTGGGTCAGCGAACCGCGACATGACCAAGGCAAAGGAAATGAACGACAACGAATTCATACAACGAGTCTCTCACGGGCGCGTCATGCAATGAACATGACACCGAGAATTTAATTCGAGCTGGCCGAATGCATGTCAAATCTGAAGGCGAATTCACCTGAAATTCCGTGAACTGCGCTGGCGGGCAGTGCGCGACCGGCAGAAACTGCAGGCAATTTCAATCTGGCCCACAACCTGTTGCCTGATGGATAAACGCGACGGATGCCGTGTGAATGTCAGCAAACGCGTTGCGGCGTTCTCGTTTGAGCGGCCTCCAGATCGACGGGCGACCATCGACTGCGGGCGGCATCCCATCCCGTGTTTTCGTCCCAGCCCGTAAAGACGGCACGCTGTCCCGGACCAACCCAAACGGACTTAGGGTCTGCAGGAGAAGGCCAGTCTTGTCGTCGATCTCGGACGCTCGGTTGAACGAAAAAATCCATTTGATAAGATTCATGCAAGAATTTTTGGTTTTTTTGTCGTCGGCAGGCGACGAGTTACCAGAAGCGACCGGGCCGGCGATGGGTTCGGGGTAGAATGGTTTGATGATGACTGTCCCACAGTTGTCTGAAGCTAAGCGATTCTTTACGTGGAAGTGCCAGGATGAATTCATTTCTTCGTGAATTGTTCAGCCTGATGCTGGGATGTCTCTTGGGACTCCCCCGGCTTCTCGTGGAAGAACTCAACCGGACGCTGAACGGCTGCCGTGAGTTTCTCCGGGTGTGGCTGGATGACTCACAAAACTCGCCTCAGCAGACGATGGCGCCAACGCAATCGTCGGTCGGCCCCCCAGGGGACTGGCTGACATTGGTGCGATCGTGGTTGCGGCCGACACCTCTGGCACGGGTTCGTGTTCCCGCACGCCGCTCAATCCGCTAATTTTTTCGTGATGCCGGGCCAAACTCTCTGAATAGTGACGCAATTCCGATTGCGATCACCCGTCGTCGGCGCGCCCTTCGCCGAACGAATCCTGCGTTTCGCGCGAGGTCCGGACGCTCTGTTTCCAGGATCATGAAGGGCGCTCACGTAATGGAAATTGTCTGGATTCTGGCGAGCCTCGCCGGGGGTGGCGCGGTTGGTTTTTTCGCCGAGCGATTGGTTCGCGGCACGGCGTATAAGTCGCGTGACGAAATTCTTGAATCGGCGAAGCGGGATGGCGAGGCCCTACGCAAAACGGCCGAGTTGACCGCCAAAGAAGAATCGCTCCGGCGACGTGAAGAGGCCGAAAAGGAACTGAATTCGTTCCGCGATGAAATCCGCAATCAAGAACGAAAACTCGACAAACGCGAATCCGGACTGAAAGAACAACAGGACGACATCGCGAAAAAAGAGCGAATGCTGGAAGCCACCCAGTTGAAACTCTCGGAGCGCGGAAAGGTCGTTGACGCCCGCGAAAAAGAACTCGAAAAGATCATCAAGCAAGAGCAGGAGCAGCTCTATAAAATCAGCGGACTCGACCAAAAGACCGCGACCGCCATGTTGATGGATCAACTCGAACGCGAACTGAAAAACGAGACCGGTACGCTGATCCTGAAACACGAAGCCGAACTCAAGCAGCAGTCAGAAAAGCTGGCCCGCGAAATCATCGGCATGTCGATCCAGAAGTACGCGTCGGCACACACGTCCGAAACGACCGTCTCGACCATCGATATCCCGAATGACGAAATGAAAGGCCGCATCATCGGCCGCGAAGGTCGCAATATCCGCGCCTTCGAAAAAGCAACGGGCGTCGATGTGATTGTCGATGACACACCCGGCGTCGTCGTTGTGTCGGCTTTCGACAGCGTTCGCCGCGAAACGGCCAAACAAGCGATGGTCAAGCTGATTCAAGACGGCCGCATCCATCCCACACGCATCGACGAGATTGTGCTCGAAACACAAAAAGAGATGGAAGAATTCATTCGGCGCCAAGGTGCCGAAGCCGCGCAGGAAGCCGACGTCCCCAACCTGCACGAAAAACTCATCGATCTGATGGGCCGGCTGCACTTCCGCACCAGCTACAGCCAGAACGTCTTGCGACACTCAATCGAAGTCGCTCATTTGACCGGCCTGATGGCGGTCCAGCTCGGACTCAACGGAAATCTCGCACGCCGATGTGGCTTCCTGCATGACATCGGCAAGGCCGCCGACCACGAAATGGAAGGAGGACATCCTGCCGTGGGTGCCGAACTTCTCAAACGCTACGGTGAAAAAGGGGAAGTGGTCCACGCCGCCAAGGGGCACCACGACGATATTCGTCCGGAATACATCTACACCGTTCTGGTCGCTGCCGCCGACGCCTGCTCCGCTTCGCGTCCCGGAGCTCGCCGCGAAACGCTTGAAAAATACGTCCGACGGCTGGAAGAGCTCGAAACACTGGCCTGTGGATTCCCAGGGGTAGAACAGGCCTTCGCCGTCCAGGCCGGTCGCGAAATTCGTGTCATCGTGAATCCCGCCGACGTCAACGATCGCGAAGCGGCCAAGCTATGTCGCGATCTGGCAACGTCGATTGAGCAGCAGTTGACCTACCCCGGCGAAGTCAAAGTCACTGTGCTGCGCGAAACGAAAGTCATTGAGTACGCAAAATAGTGAGGGATGATCAACCGGCGCAAGCAAACCATCGTCGAGCATCCCATCGCGGATGCTCGACGAAACGGGGCTGCCCAACCGGTGCGGGATCGCTCGTCATCCGCCAGGATGCACGTAGCGGTCAGCCCCGCAGACACCCGCCAGGAATCGATGAAGATGGTCGACGAAGCGATCGAGTTTCAAACCGTATGCAAACAGGGCGACATTCCAGAAGGGGAAGGGCGGGCGTTTCCGTTAAACGGAACGCTCGTCGCGGTTTTTCTGCGGGATGGCAATTACTTCGCCATCAACGACTCCTGCCCGCACATGGGGGCGTCGCTCGCCTCGGGATACCTTGAGGGTCATGACGTGCTCTGCCCTTGGCACGCCTGGAAATTCTGCATCAAAGACGGCCTGTGGATGGACAATCCTCGGTCGAAGATCAAATCCGAAACCTACGCCGTCCGCGTGGTCGGTGATGAAGTGCAAGTCCAGATCCCTCAGCCCAAACAACCAGCAAACCCACCGTGACAATTTTTCTCGTCTTCGCCAAGACGAAAGCCTCTCTCGTCTTCCTCGATCCCGAGCCCCCGCTTGGGATCGCCTCTTGTAATCACGGATTCTGCCGATCAAGAAAATGACCTGAGCAATCTTGCGAAGCGTTCCCAAGCGGGAGCTTGGGAACGAGAGAAAAGCGCATCTGGTCCATTGCACCTCGAGAAATTGCGATCCGGAACCCACCTCAACGGCCCCCAACACGAGTACCCACCGCCATGTCCGACTCGTCTGAATCTGTCCAGCGTGCCTCCAGCCCCACCCAAGAACACGCCTTTCGCAATGGTCCCCGCATCACCGCAATTGAAACGTTAATCCCAACGGACATCATGAGCGGCCTGTTGCTCCTGCGAATCCACACCGACGCGGGAACAGTCGGCGGCGAAACGGTCATCGGACACGGCGAAACGTATTACATTCCACACGCTGTGGCCTCGACACTGCACGACTGGATGTCACGGCGATTGCTGGGCGCCGACGCCACGGCAATCGAAAGCCATTGGCGTTTTCTGTACGAACGCGGCACCGCCTTCGGCGTTCGTGGCTGTGAACTTCGGGCCTTGAGCGCGATCGATCTGGCGTTGTGGGATATTCTGGGCCAACTCACTCAACAGCCTGTCTGGAAACTGCTTGGCGGTCCGGTCCGTGACAGAATCCCGGTCTACAACAGTTGCGGCGGCCCGACGTATGGCCGTCGCCCCCATTTCGCCGAAGGGGCCAAAGAACCTGCGACATCCGGTTGGCCCGGGCATGGCGACCTGGGAAAACCCGGACCGCTTGAAGACAACTACAATAGCGCGCATCACCCCGGCGATCTGGCCGAGGAACTGCTGAGCGAAGGCTACACCGCCATGAAGCTGTGGTCGCTCGACCAGGTCTACAAGCAGCATGGAGGTCATCGTATCAGTTGGGGCGATCTCGAAGAGGGACTTCGTCCATTTCGAGAAATACGCGAGCGCGTCGGCTTGAAGATGGAAGTCATGCTCGACGGCCACGGCTTCTTCTCGTTGCCCGCCGCCCTGCGAATCGCCGAAGCCATGCGCGAGCTGAAACCACTTTGGCTGGAAGACGTCATTCGCCCTGACTGCGTGGATACCATTGCCGATTTTCGTGATCGAGCCGGCGTCCCTATCGCGGTCAGTGAAATGCTCGTCAGCCGTGAAGAGTACCGGCTGGTCTTGCAGCGACGCGCTGCAGACTATGCCATGATCGACCCCACGTGGGTTGGTGGAATCAGCGAAACACGCCGCGCCGCTGAATTGGCGCAGGCATTCAACATCCCGTCGTTGATGCACGACTGTACGGGCCCCCTGACCCTGTTCGCCGGCCTGCACGTGACGGCCGCCTGTGCAGCGGTCACGTATCAGGAAACCGTGCGAGCCCACATTCGCACACTTTACCCACTGCTGATCGACCAACCACCGAAAGTGGAGGCCGGGCACATCGCCCTGCCAACGCGTCCCGGCTTGGGTGTCCGACTGTTGGACGAACTGTTCACCCCCGACCACCCCGGCTACCGAATCACGCGGCTCTGAAAATCGAAACGGAACGATCTGTCGCTACACAGTGAAGAATGGGGATTTACCCTCAAATCCTCTGTACGACTTGGGGGAATGACAGTACGTATTCGGTCCATTCGGAATAGTGCAACGTACGAAACAATAACTCGTTAAAGCGACTCCGCGACAATTGCTCGAATTCGGCGGTCTGTGGCTTAGACGCTCAGTCGTGCTGTCGTGTAAACTTCGCACGCGGGTCCTCCCACACTCCTGGGAAAAACGACGTAGTCTTCGGTTGTCCACGGACTTTTGGGAATCCAACCTGTGAATTTAGCATTGATCGCCTGGAAGAGTATCCGCGAACGAGGATTGGCGTCGTTGCTGACTGGGCTCAGTGTCGCGCTCGGTGTGATGCTGATGGTTGCGGTTCTCATCATCCATGGCATTCTGCAAAATACGTTCAGCCAGCGTTCCATTAATTACGACTTGATCGTGGGGCCCAAGGGATCGCCACTGCAGTTGGTACTCAGCACGGTCTACCACGTCAGCCCCCCCATCGCCAATTTGCCCTACCAGTTCTATCTGGACTTGAAAGAGAACAAGCGCATCAAGGTCGCAATTCCCATCGCGATGGGTGACACGACCGAGCAGGGCGGGTTTCCGATTGTCGGGACTGTTCCCGAATTCTTCGAAGTCGAGTACGCCCCCAAACGCCCGTTTATGGTGCTGGACCCCAAGGGGCACGGATTTCGCCTTCCGTTCGATGCCTATATTGGCTCAAGAGTGGCCAGAGAGAATAACTGGACGATCGGCTCAAAGCTGAAGCTCGTTCACGGCGGCGCGGAAACGGGCCATGTGCATAACGAAGAGTTCGAAGTCGTCGGCATCCTGGCTCCAACCGGCACTCCACATGACAAGACAGTCTATGTGAACATGGACGGCTTCTATCAAATCCAGGGCCACGATAAGCCACTGGACGAAGCGATCACGCGCGAGGACGAATTCTATCGCCGACCAAAGCGATCCCCCGAAGAATTGGCCGCGGAAATCGCCCGAATCGAAAAGAAGTTTCCGAAACACGACCACTCTGCACACGCAGGTCATGAAGACCACAACCACATTCACGCATTGCCTGCCGTACAAAAGGAAGTGACTTCGATTCTGCTTCAGTGCCAGTCGCCGATTGTTGCCAGTTTGCTTTCCGCCGATATGCGGCGTGGCTATCAAGCGGAAGCCGTGAATCCTGTCGTGCCGATGCAGCAATTGATGAACGAAGTTTTGGGGCCGGTGCGGTCACTGCTGCTCGTGATGACCTCCCTGATCGTACTCGTTTCCGGAATTGGTATTTTCGTCAGCATCTACAACTCGATGTCTGCTCGTCGACGCGAAATCGCCATCATGCGTGCGTTGGGTGCTCAACGGCAGACCGTGTTGTCAATCGTCTTGTTGGAGTCCACAATCCTGTGCCTGGGCGGTGGAGTCCTCGGTCTGTTGCTGGGTCATGCCATCGTCTTCATCGCGAGACCGATTGTCGAAGTCAGAACAGGGCTGATCATCAATCCATTCGAGTTCTCGCCGTATGAATTCATCCTGTTCCCCGTCTTGCTGGTTCTGGGAATTCTGGTCGGTTTCTTGCCGGGGATGACGGCATACCGCACCGACGTTGCCGAATCGTTGAGCAGCTAGCGGCACAGCGACGTCGGCCTGACAGGGACAATTCGAATTGACGTCGCGTCAGGGTGTCGATACGAACAGAGATCCTGTCCGGCCACGTTTTGGCAATTCCCCTTCGGTTGGAGACACGTCATGGCCTCGGCTTCTCCCGGCAAACGAATCTGGAAGTGCCCCGAATGTGGTCGTGATGTTGAGCTGTCGGTGACACAACTCGATCCAATCGCCTGCGACGCCTGCCTGCCCAAACTGCGTGGAGGCAGTTCATCGGCAACACCGGGCCTGACTGACGTCGTCACGGCTCCGCTCGGAATGTGGCAGAGCCTGTCCGACACCACCAAGCTGGCGATCGTGGTCGTCGCACTCGTTGCCGGCTTGATAATAGGATATCTCGTCGGCTCGTCTGTCGGTGCCTCGTCCAAATCCCGTTCTTTCGCAACGCACTCCGCAGCGCCAGTGCGCGAAAACCGAACGGCGCCCAAGACCGAGCCGACACCGGACGAGGACGATTCCCCGTCGATGAATGATCGGGAAACTCGTCCCGAAGCTCCCGGACCAGACTATCACTGGGTCAAAGGTCGTCTGCGCAAAGACGGGTCACGGGGTGAGGGGCATTGGGCGAAAAACCCCACCTCGAAGGGCAACGGTACTCCGGCGTCAAAGTAACCGCCAAGCGGCATCGGGTTTCCGTCGTGATCAGAACCGCGCAACTCGTAGTGGTTGACGTTCACTGATGGGCTCCGTACCGTGACGAGCCTTTGCGAATTTCTCTGCCGCTATGGGAGATGCCGATGTCGAGCGATCTTTCTCAAACTCCCAATTCCGCCCGGCCTACGAATGTACGTTATCTCGTACTGACCGTCGCCACGCTCATGTCGGTCCTGCTGTATCTGGACCGCTTCGCGGTCAATATCGCGGCGGAGTACATCCGTGCCGACCTGCGGATGACGAAAACACAAATGGCCTGGTTTATCAGTGCCTTCTTTTGGTCGTATGCGTTGTGTCAGGTCCCCGCGGGATGGCTGAGCGACCGTTTCGGCTCGCGGACCATGCTCACCGTCTACATCCTTGCCTGGTCGGCCGTTACGGCCTGGATCGGTGCCGCACATGCCGTCTGGATGATGCTGTGGCTGCGTTTGCTCTGTGGAGCCACTCAGGCCGGTGCCTACCCGACCGCAGCGGGTCTGATCCGTCAATGGTTTCCCATGTCGTTTCGCGGTACGGCGAGCTCCATCGTGGCGCTCGGCGGCCGAATTGGTGCAGTATTGGCTCCAGTGCTGACCGCCTGGATGATTGTCTGGTTCGTATCAGGTCGGCCCGAACCAAAATTGGAAGTGAGCGACATTCTCAATGAACGGTCGTTCCTGGCACAGTTTGATCCCGGACGCAGCTTCGATTCGACGAAGGACCTGGATCATCAACGACATCAGTTTGCCACATCAATCCTGGGAAAATTAGACGCAAGTCAAAACGAGACTCTCTCGAAAGCAGCCCATCAAGCCGACATTGAGCTGCAAACGATCGTCGCTGCCGCCAATTCCACGAAGCCCCAAACATTTGATCTTCGAGATTGGTTTCCGATCCCGTCAGACAAAGATGCGACCGCCACGTTCGGTCAAAGCACAGAAATGGCAACGTTGATCGACGTCATCGCCGCTCGGATGCCGAGCGACCATTTCACGAATCACATCACGCCCCCCTTGAAACTCTCTCAGCGGGGCACAGCGCTGCTTGATCAACACGCCAGCGGCAAGTCACTCACAGACGAGGAGACGATCCGCCTGAATCGTTTCGCTCTCGAAAGCCTGTTTCCAACGGAGATTCGTAAAGCCCAAGGGCAGGGCTGGCGACCGACAATGATGCTGTACGGGGCGATTGGAATCGTCATCGCGCTTGCCTTTGGCCTGATTGCACGCAACTCACCTCTGCAACATTCGTGGACGAATGAATCCGAACGAAACCTGATCCTCGGCGAAACATCCCAGACAGTCGCGGCAACCGAACCTCAAAAAACGGTCTTCCCCTGGCGTGCGTTCATGACAGACCTCAGTCTCTGGGGCAATAGCCTGTCCCAGTTCACGACGAATATCGGCTGGTTGTTCATCGTCGTCTCGCTGCCGACGTATCTCGGCGAGATTCATGACGTGCCGCTGGTGACGAAGGGAATCATGACGGCCTTTCCGAGTGGGATGGGAATCCTCGGAATGATTTGTGGCGGACGCTGGACCGACTGGGCGGCCAAACGGTTTGGTTTGAAATGGGGCCGCCGCCTGCCGCTCTCGGTGTCGCGATTCACGGCGGCCGCCAGTTATGCGGCGTGTCTGCTGATCAGCGTTCTGATCCCGCCCGACCCCCACAAGGAATGGCTGCCTTGGCTGTATGTCATCGCACTATCCTTTGTTGCCGCGTCCACCGACTTCGGCATGCCCGCCGTTTGGGCCTACGCACAAGACGTCGGCGGCCGCTATACGGCATCTATTCTCGGCTGGGGGAATATGTGGGGGAACCTGGGTGCAGCCGTCGCCCCGCTGATTTACAATCTTTGTCTGGGCGAACATCCTGGGGTTGCGAACTGGAACCTGGTCTTTGCAGCCTGTTGCGGCATCTTTGTGTTGTCAGGCCTGTTTGGCCTGCTGGTCGACGCAACCAAACCACTGGGTGTGAAACGATCTGCAGCCTGATGACAAATTCGTGCTGACAAGCAAACTGCGGAATCGCTCGTGAGTCGTCTCACGGTCCGACATGTCATCCCGTATTTCTATTGATTGACTTAACTGCGAGGCGCTCTGTGCAGATCAATCCGGTCAAGCAAAAAACCGCCAATGGCGGTGTCTCCATCGGTACGATGATGTTCGAGTTCAACACGACCGGCATCGGTCGGATCGCCGCGAATGCCGGGGCGGAATTCGCGGTTTACGACATGGAACATACGGGATGGGACATCGAATCGATTCGAATGCTCATCGCCACGACGCCAAAGCCAACTCTGGTCCCCATCGTCCGCATCCCCACCACACAATATCATTTTGTCTCGCGTGTGCTGGACATGGGGGCCATGGGAATCATGGCTCCCATGGTGGAATCGGCCGAGGAAGCACGACTGCTGGTCCAGTCGGCCAAGTATCCTCCCCTCGGACGGCGTGGAGCCGCATTTGGAATCCCGCATGACGACTACGGCATCGGCACGATTCCCGAAATCGTACGTTCGGCCAATGCCGAGGTCCTACTTATTGTGCAGGTCGAAACCGCGAAGGGGCTGAAGAATCTGGAAGAAATCGCGGCCGTTCCGGAAGTGGACGTCCTCTGGATTGGCCTGTACGACATGGCGAGCTCAATGGGACTCGCCGGACAAATGGACCACCCCGACCTGCACGCCGCGATTGACCGCGTTCTTGCCGCCTGCCAAAAGTTCAACAAAGTTCCCGCGGTGCTCGTCACCAGCGTCGAAGAAGGACAGGCGCAACTGAAACGCGGCTTCCGGCTGGTGGCCTTCGGCGGTGACGTCTGGATCTATCAAACCGCCCTCAAACAGGGTTTGGCCGCCTTGCGGAACCGTTGATTCCGATCAATGGTCAAACGTGGACGCTAGGACTTCGAGAACCTACAATTCCAAGAGTAAGGCCGGTCGTGCGACGGGCTACGTCCCCGTTTCTTCAGACTGAGCTTTTCTTCCGACATGGCTGACACACTCCCGACGATTCAAGCCGTTTGCTTCGACCTCGATGGCCTGATGTTTAATACCGAGCACGTGTTCTACGTCTCGGCAGAAGTTCTCCTTCAACGCCGCGGCCGAGAAATGTCGCGTGGAGCCATGGATGCGATGCTTGGACTGCGTCCGCTGGAATCGTTCCGCGCCTTCTGCGACTACCTGAAACTGGATGAAGACCCCGCCGAACTGTTGGCCGAATCGCGAGTGGTCTTTTACGAGATGCTCGACGATCATCTCAAGCCGATGCCGGGACTGTTCGATCTGCTGAATCTGATCGAGTCGACACCGTTACCTAAAGCCGTGGCGACGTCGTCCACCCGCGACTATCTCGAAACGATCTTCAATCGATTCGATCTGATTCCCCGCTTCGGAATCAGACTGACCGCCGAAAGCGTCACGCACGGGAAGCCAAACCCGGAAATCTACCTCAAAGCCGCCGAGCAACTGGGCGTGCGTCCCGAAAATATGCTCGTGCTGGAAGATTCACAAACCGGCACACGCGCAGCCGCCGCGGCGGGAGCGCACATTGTCTCCATCCCGCACGAGCACACGGCCGGCCACGACTTCAGCCAGTCGAAGTTCGTCGCGAGCGGGCTGACCGATCCTTATATTCTGAAATTGCTCGCGCGCTGAACATCAGACGACGCATCGAGCGCCTGATGGAAAATCGCTACTTCTGAACCGTCGCAACAGGTTGTTGTCGTCCTCTGATTGCAATTGTGATTGGTTTGGTTACTCTGCTTCAGCATCTTGCGCATGACTCGCAGGATGCCCGAATATCTGATTTCATCGCCGACTGGCGGTCCGCCCACTTCATACGGTTCACTATGTCGACTCCGTCACTTTCATTCGCGGCGCAGATCACCGATCTGCCTGGTCTCAGCAATGCGGAATTTCTGCAGGCCCTCAGTTGGGATCGTTCGGCCGATCCTGCAATTCGAACTGCGGCGGCGGCGGGGAATGTTTCCGCATTCTGCAAGGCGTGGCAGGCCAGCCGACGAGCCCTCGACAAATTATCAGGACCGACCAGCAGTACGGCCGAACGCGCGCTCTGGTCGCAGCAGGCATTCGCCGAAGAAGCCGGCCTCACGCGGATCATCGAACAAGCCGGAGACACGACCGTCAAACGCCCGTCCGCCACCCGCCGACCGGTCAACAAGCCGGCCGTTTCGTGGAGCCAACGAGTCGGAAATCTCGTCGCAGAACTCACAACGGCCGTGGGTTCCGAAGAACCTCGTCCGTTTGCGGTCCTTGCATCGCTCGAATTACTGGCGAATGCAGGGCACCGTCTGACATCGAGTCAATTCTTTCCGCTCTGGCGACAGACGCTGTCAGAAATTCTGATGTGGCCCACCGTCATCTATGACGATCCGACGACTCCGATCGACGTTCAACTCATTGAACACGGCGAGATTCCTCTGATCGGCGGACTGCTGTTTCACGAAATCTCGCATGCGACGAACCTGATCAAAGCAGGCCGAAAGGTCCTCGCGACAGAACTCGTCGATCAAACGGATACGGATGGAACGCCACACGCGGAAATCCTTCCCCGCCTTCCGCTGTGGCTCGCACCACTTGTCCGCGCGACGCTGATGATGGAGCGGTTCCAGGAAGGACAGTGGACTCCGGATCAACGTCAATTGCTCGCCAATGTGATCGATCGAGCGGTTCTGTTGTGCCGACCGGACGGCCGCGCGGCCTTGACGAACGGCCTGAATCTCGATTCGTTGCCGGTCCTCTCCGCCGCCGTCGAACTTTTGGATCTGGGACTCGTTGGCTCCACCACAGAATACCTGCAGGCCGTCCAGCGCGCCGTCGCCGGCAAACCGCCGCGGCGGGCACGTCCCACGATTGCCACCATGCCGTCGAACCAGTCCGACTGGGCGAAGTTCGCACTGCTGCGCAGCGACTGGTCGGTCGATGCCGATAGCGTCGCGATGACGCATCATCTGCCGTTGCCTCAGTTGGATGTCACCGCATTGGGACGAGCCTTGATCCATGGCGACTGGCAACTCAAGCTGAAACTGGGTGATGCGGTCGTCGAACTCGCCGAAGAATGGTCGTGCGTTTGCTGGCAATCCGATCCTGACGCAGACTATATCGAACTGCAGATGGCTGGTCCTGGAAAACTGCGAGTCGAACGTCTGGTCATGCTCTCACGCAAAGAGCGATTTCTTTTTGTCGCCGACTCCATCAGTGGCGTGCCGTCGATGGACGGTACAAAAAAATCGAGTGGGCAGACCGGTCAGCGGATTGAATACGAATCACGTCTGTCACTGTGCGACGGTCTGGTCGGCAGTTGTGACGGAACCTCGCGCGAGGGTCGGATTACCGGCAAGCGACTGAAAGCACGCGTCTTCCCCTTGGCTATCCCCCACGACCGCGTTCAAAGCACTCCGCATCAATTGACAATTGAAGGCCAGGAACTCGTTCTCAAACAAGTCGCAGAAGGCGAGGGCCTGTTTGCCCCGCTGGCATTCGTCTGGCACCCCGACCGAACTCGCGTCGACGCAACATGGCGGATGCTGACGGTCGCCGAAGAAGGCAAGCGCGTCGGCCCTGACGTCGCTGTCGGCTACCGGTTGAAGCTCGGTGCATTCCAGCTTTTGGTCTCCCGCAGCCTCAAGAAGACCGGCAACTCCAGAACCTGCCTGGGCCACCACACTCGCAACGAAACGGTCATCGCCCGCTTCGACGAAAACGGCGACGTCCACCCAATCTTGATGGTCGAGTAACCACTTGATCAAGACTCCATGACGTGCATATATGGTACGCCCCCCCAGTTCGGCATGGTCATTTTGCCGCGGCTCATAGAAGCGCGTGGTTCGGTACAACGGGCAATGCTTCAAACCCGAAAGAAACGGAGAAAAACTCGTTTCAAATAGCCGGATGAACGCACAAGCGGGATTCGTGAATCGGCCGCGACGGTATCGTTTTGTGAAGAATGTCCCCAAGGACTATCCTATCCCCCCCTACACGAACCTGAGTCTCGAACTCAACGTAAGCATCACCGAATCGAGCGTCGCTGTTTATTGGGCTTCTATTACAGCAATCAGACGTTCTCGTCGTTCACGCAGTTGCCGCAGCGCGTAGGCCGCATGGCACACGACAGCGACGTCGCGACAGTCGTTCTGATGCTCAACGTAATCCTCACAGAGTTGCTGGATCGATTGTCGCATCCATGGCTGATCAAGGGTCTTGTCGTCGACCGAAATCGAGAGCCAGGTGAGATGGGAAGCCGCGAGATGCATCCGATGATTCAAATCTTTTGAGTGCTTTTCGACACACAGCACCCCATTCCAAACTTGTGACAGCCTCGCACGTTCCGTTTCCTGAACCAACAGATCGTGAACTTTTTGCCATGACGCTGGCAATGCAACGTCGATTGTCTGAACGAATTGTCGATATTTGTTAAGTGCCGTTGCCAGGGCGAACAAACGTGGGCACCCCCATTCGGGAGCACCAACAATCCTCTGACCCGCTTCGTATTCTGCGAGCCGCTCGATACTCCAGGTCTCATTCTCGTTGCTCTTCCATTCCGTGTCGAACGATTCATAGTTTGCGAGTGCCCACAATGTCCAAGTCATTTCTTCCCTGCGGTTGACTCGACGCTTGGTATCATTCACAACATCGCGGACTGTCACCTCGTGATATTTTCCAGCGCGGTCTTTGGCCTTCAGTGGAAACTCAATTGGCACGCCGCCGGCACCGATCCAAGCCAAGAATTGACCTGGATGGCCTTGGAACATGAACGGCCGAGTAAACGGATGAGCGCACGCTCCAGCCTCAGTCAGTTGCCAGACAGGCTCTCCAAGGAATTCGGGGCCACTCGCGATCCACTCTTCGCCTGTCATCGTCGGTCGATCAACGTTCCCAGTCTTTATCAAACAACTGCTGCCGAATCCCTGGATCCAATGCATCAGTTGCCACGGTGAGTGAGATTTTTCACCATTTCCCATCGACAGTTGAAGCCGCGTCATGATGCCCAGAGCCTCGTCGATCGCCTCGTCAATCTTATCACGAGGCTTGACGCGAACCTTCGCCGTTTCTTCCTGAGGTTTCTCTGCCGCGATTGGTCGTCGCACTTCAAACGAAGTTTCATCCACTGTCGACGAAACATCGTCAATCGCAGGAGACATTCGTGTCGACACCACTTCGTCGGCCATGGCCTGCTCGGACCGGTTGCACGGAATTTCTCGCGGCCCCAAGAACAGAACAAGACCAACCAACAACGTCACCACAACCATCCACGGGTGCTGTAACCGCACCATCGTTTCCGACTGGCTGCCCAGCAATCGTGCGACGCGCCGGCGAAGAGTCGATGGTCGACCAGTGATCAAAAGACTCGCTGCGAAGGTCGCTCCTCTGAACCGGGCCGAATGACTCAACTCCGCCACACGCAGCAGTGAACCTGCATAGTCCAGCGGACTCAGACTGCTTCCGATCGCCAAATCATCGGCACAGTGCTCGCGTTCCAGGCGAATACGATTCGACAACCACCAGACGGCGGGATGGAAAAAGAAGATTGATTCGACGATTCGCTGCAACACGTTGACCAGATGATCGTAACGTCGTAAGTGTGCCAATTCATGAGCGATCACCGCCTCGAGTTGATCCAGAGAGAGTCCGGCCGTCATTGAGAACGGTAGTAAGATTGCAGGTTTCAGCAGCCCCACGACAGCCGGCACATCGACACAGTCGCAATAGGCCAGGACCGGCACGAACTTGACCCCAATCCTTTCAACTTGCCGCATCAGAATTTCTTGCAGTCCTTCATCCAGCACGGATGTTGATTGTCGTCGCAATTGTCGTCCGCCCCATAATCCAATCAATACTCGCGCCATCATCCCTGCGACGCCCACAAGATAGACGTCAACCACAAACGGCGCGTAATGGTTCAAGTTAAAAGGACGGGCAACGGGTGAAACCACGGCGTTAAGCGTCATGGCGTCCGCCTTAGTGGCTGGCACGCGGTCTGCTCCTTGCTGCCCTGTCGCATTCAACGTCATCGTCGATGGCCTGGGTTGAACGACCACCGATCTCGGAACGGTGGTCGAGTCCGTCTCCTGACGACAAACCATCACATAGTTCAGCACGGGGCAATTCACCATGCCGAACATCCCGGCCAGTAACGTACGATACCGCCATCGTGGGTCATGCATTGTCCAGGCCAGCGCCCCAACGACGCTCGCGATCAGCACCGCCTGCCAGCAAAAATGCATGAGAGACAAAACGATCGAAATGGCCAGACTCTGGTCGACGAAGAATGTCATGGCATACCCTCATGTCTGTCGTACGTGCATTTGGTATCGCGAGATCCGGCCTAACGGCGCTCTGTGTTCTCGCGCGCCTTGCGATTGATCAACAGTCGAATCTGCTTCAGCTCGTTGTCGTCCAGGTCCGAGGTTTCAATCAAATGCTGCATCACCGCCGTCGTCGATCCGCCGAACACGCGGTCAACAATGTCCCTTAGCAGGCTTCCTGACGCTTTTTCCTCGCGATAGATCGATCGATAGACGTATGTCCGCCCGTCTTTGGTTCGCGCAAGATACCCCTTGCCAAACATGATCGACATCATGGTCATCACGGTCGTGTAAGCGAGATCTCGAATCGTTGCCAATTCATCCCGAACCTGGCGCACCGTCGCTGGTCCAATGCGCCATAGCACTTTCAAAATCTCGAGTTCAAGCTCGGTCGGCTTCTTTGCAGGGACACTTGCCATCGGTCGCCTTCCCACTCAATTCATCGGCACTGCCTGTGCTTGCCATTAAAACTAAGTACTAAGTATTTAGTACATTATCCGCACACGCGATTTTGTCAATGTCGCAAACCGACATCTCGTTGACCTGCCACGTCCATGGAGACTTCCTCAATCGACGTAGTCAATTGCGATTCTCTGCAAAGCAGAACATTCTCATTGGATCGAGAAGAAATGATGGGCTCATTCGGCCTCAAGACAGAATTCCGTGTAAGGATCGCATCTGTGGTGCCATCAGACTTGCTTTCATCGTATTTGACCCGACGGTCTGTGTTGCAGTGGGGAACGGCATCGCTTGTCGGGGCGGCGACCAGTCGGCGCGCATTTGGACAATCCGCACCATCAGCCGCCTCTACAATGGCACCCCTGAATCGCTTTCCGCGGATGATGCAGGATTATTTTGCAGCGCGGCTGACGGCCTCACAAAAACTCGGCAACGATCGACGTGCCGCGATTACTTCGAGGGCGGATGCTGAAGCGTATGTCGCAACCGTTCGCGACCGCATTCGTGATTGCTTTGGTCCCTTGCCCGAACCGACGCCGCTCAAGCCTCGCATCATGGGGATCGTCGAGCGTGATCTGTATCGGATCGAGAATGTGATCTTCGAGAGTCGACCTGACTTTCTCGTGACCGCCAATCTGTATGTTCCCAAAGGGCGATCGCTGCCACTTCCCGGTGTCGTCGGAACCTGCGGCCATTCGATCAACGGCAAAGCGGCGGAAGCGTATCAGTCATTCGCGCAGGGGCTCGCTCGCCAAGGCTATGTCGTCCTGATCTACGATCCAATCGGGCAGGGGGAACGGCTGCAGTACCCGAATGATCAGGGTAAATCGAAAGTCGGCGCTGGTGTGCATGAGCATCTTCTGTCTGGCAACCAACAATCACTCGTCGGGGAATTTCACGGAACCTGGCACGCGTGGGACGGCATTCGCGCGCTCGACTACCTGTTAACCCGCCCCGAAGTTGACCCGAAGCATGTGGGAGTGACGGGAAACTCGGGCGGCGGAACTCTGACCATGTGGTTGTGCGGTTTAGATTCCCGCTGGACGATGGCGGCTCCGAGTTGTGCCGTGACCAGCTTCGAACGGAATTTCGCCAATGAACTTCCGACCGATACCGAACAATGTCCGCCCAAAGTTCTGATGCACGGACTTGACCACGCCGACTTCCTGGTCGCAATGGCTCCGAAACCTGTGATCATTCTAGCGGGTGAAAAAGATTACTTTGATGTCCGCGGCTCGATCGACGCCTACGAACGCTTGAAGCCGATTTATCGATGGCTCGGTGCCGAGAACAATATTCGACTGGCCATCGGCCCAAATCCGCATGGGTACACACCGGCCAACCGCGAAGCCATGTATGAGTTTTTTAACATCCAGACCGGGGTCTCCCAGGGTGGACGGGAACCTTCACTCGCCATCGAAGACGATTCCACGCTTCAATGCACGCCGAACGGACAGGTGGCGCAGCTCAATTCCCGATCCGTATTTTCGTTCACAGCCGCCGCCTCGCAGCAACTGCGCGAACAACGAGGGCAACCCGACGCAGAACCCCTCCGCCGCGTTCTCGACGCACTCATCCCGGCTCGCCCCGATCAACCACCTCAATACAACATCTTACGATCCGTTTCGAAGCGGGGATATACCAAACCACATGCGACGTGCTACGCGATCGAAACCGAACCTCAAATTCGGGCGATCGCCTACCGAATGGATGAAGCCGGACACCAGTCGCGCCCGCCCCAGCGTCCAGGACGGGCCATCCTGTTCGTCGCGCATCAGTCCAGTGACGCCGAATTGCGAAACGAACCATTGGTGAACACGTTGCTGGCTGACGAACGGGAATCCGAATTCTACGCGGTTGATCTGCGCGGGATCGGAGATTCACAACCTGACACCTGTGGTGAAAAGCAATTTCTTTTGCCGTATGGCAGCGACTACTTCTACGCAGCACATGCCATCATGTTCGGTCAGTCCTATCCGGCATTACGTGCGTTTGACCTCCTGAGAGTGATCGATTGGTTGAAGTCGTGTGGTCGGACCGAGATTCATTTGGCCGCGCTGGGCTGGGGCACCATTCCTGCCACGCTGGCGGCCATCGTCTCGGATTCCGTTCACAAAATCACACTCAAGGGCGCACTGACATCCTTCAGCGATCTCGCGGAACGTGACCACGACCAATGGCCCGCGTCGTCATTCATTCCAAATGTCCTGAAGCACTTCGACTTGCCTGATTGCTATCGACTGCTTGAAGCGAGAAACAGTCTGAACCTGGTCACGGCTGATTCGTCGCTGCCTGCGAAGTAGGCAACGTTTATCAGGCTTCCGCGTTCCGCCCAAATCACCACGCGATCAATCCGAGTTTCATCCTGAATTGCGATTAAAACTTTGGATTGGAAGCCGCGCATTCTCAGGCCACAGTGCGATTTCGCACGGCAATTCGGCCCGAACTTTAACTTTTTCGTTACAAATGACTCGTATTGACGCTTTCTGGGGGTTCTTTTAGATTCCGACCGCAGAATCCGCCGAAATCCCTTCCTTGGCGGAACTGCTCCCTTCAATTGATGTTTCGAAGAACTCCACTGAGCGACTCCCATGGCATTTCCGCCTGAGTCAATTTGTTCTCGTTCTCACCTTCGGGCTCACCCCCCGTCATGGGCGGATGGAGCATTGAAGCACCTGTCAACTCGATGTCGATGGCCCTGGGTAAAACCAAATTGGTCATTCGTTTCGATGGTGATCTGTGGCCTGCTTGTGTCATTAGCGAGTGTGGGCTGCGCCACCGTCCGCGGCGAGAAATACACCTATAATAATCTGCCGAAACATCTCATTGCCGGTGTCCGCGAAAACCCTCAAACCATCGAACTGTCGAAACTGGCAAGTGCGACGACCGACTCGGATGTGCTCGATCATGGCGACGTGGTCGAAGTGTCGATCGCCGCGGGATTGAACGAGAAAGACACGATTCGAATCCCTGTCCGTATCAACGACGAAGGGGATGTCGAATTACCGGAAATCGGTCGAGTGCATGTGGCTGGAATGAAAGTCACCGCGGCAGAAGCCACCATCGTTCAGGAGTGTATCTCGCGAGGCCTGTATCGCAGCCCGAGCGTGACAATGCTGATGAAACAGCAGCGTACGAACCGGATCATGGTCGCCGGTGCGGTCAAGAAACCGTCCGTCTACGAGTTGCCACGTGGTCAATCCGATCTGCTGTCGGCGCTGAGCAAGGCTGAAGGGCTCGACCCCACCGCTGGAACGCAAGTCATTATCCGCAACATGGGCCATCGCTCAGGAGTCCGGCCCGATGCCATTGCAAGTGGCCTCAAGAATGGAATCGATACGATAGGACACAGCGTCGAAATGACCAGCAAAATGCATGAAACGAGCGACACGATCAAGGTCGATCTGGTCTCTGCCACCAAGAATGGAACCGGTGGATACCAACTCGAAGATGGGGCTGTCGTCTACGTCGAAAAACGTGATCCAGAACCGCTGCACGTGATCGGGCTGGTCACGCGTCCCGGACGGTTCGAGTTCCCGATCGCCGAAGAACTGCGAGTCACCGACGCCATCGCATTGGCAGGCGGCGTGAGTTCGATGGCAGCGGACAAGATCTTCGTAATTCGACGCAAGCCATCGGTGCTCATCAACAAGACGGTCGACCCCGAAAATCCAGACAATGTCGAGACGATCCTGATCCAGGTGAGTTTGGCGAATGCCAAGCAAAAGGCGAACTCAAACATTCGCCTGGCGCCGGGTGATGTTGTCAGCGTCGAACAGACCCCTGTGACCGTGATCCTGGAACTGTTCAAACGAACCAGCATGAACTTTGGCGGATCGATTCCGCTCCTCGGATCGCCAATCTTCTAATTTCATCGCGTTCCTTGACCTCAAGTGACGCACGAACTCAATCAATGAATCGCCGGGCCAAGCGATTGTCGTGTGACATCAATAACCAGATTTAATAACACCTGCATCAGCGATCACGATCAGCCAAACGCGCAGGCATCGATGTCAGGAACGGTTGTTCCGTCACGATTCGGAGAAAACAAGTCAACCTGATCTGCATCGTCCTGTCCGATCGCACAACTTTCACGCTGGCTTTGCCGAATGAACACTGAAGAACATCATGACGTTGCACCAGGCTCAACCACGGCGAGCCCCAATCTTCTGAACGAAGCGATCCGTTTCCTGCGGCTCGTCCGTCGCAAGATGTCGACGCTGATCTTATGCATGGCATTTGGAACCGTCGCCGGAACCATCTGGTACGTAACGGCCACGCGGAAGTATGAATCGTCCTGCGAAATCATGGTCTTGAAGACCGAAGGAAACGTGCTCGACGGGCACAATTCGTCGAATCAGCGCACGATTCAAGACGTCATGCCGACGTATCAACGCGTCCTGACCGGTGACCGAGTTCTCGAAGGTGCCATCAAGCGGTTGCGCAAAGAACACCTCGTCGACCTCAAGGGGATTCCGAAAGCGCGCTGGACCAGCGAACTGAGAAAGAACCTTTCGGTCTCGTCCGCGCGGCAAACGACACTGCTAAACGTGCGTTATGTCTCCAAGAATGCCAAGACAGCCGCCTTCGTGGTCGATGCGATTGTCGAGTCTTACCTCGAAATGATGCGCGGCATCCACACGGGTGATTCCAAAGAAAGCCTGGACCTGCTGAGCAACGAACAGGAACGTCTTGACGCCAGTATTCAGGAAATCGGCCGAGAATTGTCGCGATTGAAACGCGACTCGGGAATGCTGCTGCATGGTGACGACAAAAGTACGCACATTGTCATCCAGCAGGCACTCAAGCTGAACGATGCCTTGATGGACGCGCAAGAAAAGACCCTCGAAGCGCGTGCGCTCGCGATGTCCGTTCAAGAGGCCCTGGCGAATGGGACCGATATTCAATCATTCCTCCAACAGGCGGCCGGAGACATCTCGCGCGAAATCATCATGCGCGAAGTCGGAATGGGATCGAGTGACGCATTCACCATTGCGAAACGCGAAGATGATCTGCTGACCGACGAGACCGAACTCAAAGACAAACTCAAAACGTACGGTCCGAACCATCCGGAAATCCGACGTCTCAATGAACAGATCACCCAGACAAGACGGTGGCTCTCCGAACGTTCCGAAGTCATGTCACGGGCGATGAAAGACGTTCGAGAGAAAGAAATTGCCCCGCGTCTGCAGGAAATGGTCAATCAGCGACTCTATCAAGCGATGGCACATGAAGCCGGTATTCGACAAGAGTTTGAGACCGTCCGGAACCAGGCACTCGATCTGAACGGCCAGATGGCACAGATCGAAGTCCTCGATGCCACCGAACGTCGCATGCGATTGTATTACGACAAAATTGTAGAAAAAATCGCCGAGGTTGATATCGGTTCGAATTCGGGCCTGAAGATTACGCCGACCTCCACCGCGCGTGTTAGCCTGGGGCCAGTTGCTCCCAAGATTACGACGACAATTTTGCTCTGCGCGTTTCTTGGTGCCTGCACGGGGCTCGCACTGATCTACGTCGTGGATGCACTCGACGACCGCTTCCGTTCTCCTGATGAATTACAGTGGCAATTGGGTCTGCCCATGCTCGCCATGATTCGAGAAATGGATCCGCTGCCTGGATCGGGTCTGGATACGATCGTGACGTTCAGTAAGGCCGATAGCCTGGAATCCGAATCATTCCGCACATTACGCAGCTCGATTACGTTTACGGCAGCCGACACGCGGCGACTGGTCGTGACCAGTACAGAGCCCGGTGATGGAAAGACGACGACATTGGCCAACCTGGCCGTCGCCTTCGCGCAATCGAAAAAGAAGACTCTGCTGATCGACGCCGACTTGCGACGCCCCGGGATGACGCAGTTGCTGGAACTGAAGGGGCCACGGGGTCTCTCGCAGATCTTGCGAGGATCGTCTCCCATCGCAGAAAGCTGCCTCGAAAACATCTTCAACCTGGGCGTAGAGAATCTCGATGTGATGCCTTCGGGGCCTCGTCCCGGCAATCCCTCGGAGCTTCTGGCAAGCGATCGTTTCAATGACATCATCGCCTGGGCCGAGACCATCTACGACCAGATTCTGATCGATGCCCCACCGGTCCTGGCTGTGACCGATCCTGCGATTATCGGACGAGTCGTCGATGGAGCGATCGTTGTGATTCGTCCCGACAAGAATCGACGCAAAATGGTACTGCGCGCCATCGAATCATTCCGCGCGACGGGCGTTCAGGTCGTGGGCATCGTCGCCAACCATATCGCGAACGATGGGAATTCCGAGTACGGTTATGGTTATGGCTACGGTTATGGCTACGGTTATGGACACGGCGAAAAGCCAGAGGTGAACGGCGACGCGTTGGACGATGAAATTGAAGATCAAAACGAAGACGAACTTAGCCTGGCCGCTTGAGCCGCCTTCGATCAGGCAGATTGTGACGATATGCGAAAACGTAATAACTCATTAAGTTATGCTATAATCACAACTTGATGTTCGAATGGCGTGCCGCGAGTCCATTGTTCTGAGCCGATGCCTGACTATTTGATTGAAATCGCTGACCAACAATCCTCACTGATCGTCGAGCGCGCCTTCCTGGAATTGGCCGTGGCACGCGTACTCGCCGAAGAAGGCGTCGCTTCCGCGAAAATCAGCCTCGCGCTCGTCGACGATGCCGAGATTCACCGCGTTAACCGGCAATTTCTGGGACACGACTATCCCACGGACGTGATCAGCTTCCGGCTGGATGAACAGACGGAATCACACGACTCCGCCGCCTCGGCACTGCTCCCAACCGAGATGGATGCGATCGAAAATGCGCCTCCATTCGAAGGAGAACTGATTGTCAGTACCGAGACCGCAGTCCGCGAAGCGACCGCCCAGGGATGGAGTCCCACGGCAGAATTGCTACTCTACGTGGTACACGGATTGCTTCATCTTTGCGGTTATGACGATCTGACGGATGATGCACGGCCCGTGATGCGAACCCGAGAGCGAGAATTACTCGCCCTTTGGGGTTTTCGCCCGACTGGATTGGAATCGTGACGTGATCATGTTGCCCGCATTGCTCTTCGTGCTGATGCTTGTGGCGTGCTGGAGCGCCTTGGGCTGCGACGCACTGCGCGACTTCTCGTATCGCCGGCTGGAGGACCTTTGCACTCGACGCGGCGCGAGCGACCGCTTTGGCCGGATCCTGAAAATGCAGGGACCGGCACTCTTGGCGCTTGAGTTCCTGTTGACGCTTTCCACATTGGGTCTTGCGATTGTCCTGTGCAGTTGGATTGGTTGGCCAGAAGTCGGCGCGGATCAGTCCCTGAGTGGGGGAACGCTCCAATTCATTTTGCGGTATGCATTCTTTGCAGCGTTGACGTTCATCGCGGCCGACCTCTTACCCTGGACCATCGCCCGCGTAGCTTCAGAAGCGTTTCTCTGCACCTTCTGGCCCGTGATCGAAGGATTGCAGACGGTGCTGTCACCCCTGCTATGGTTCGCCAGCGTCCTCGACCGTTATGCACATCGAATGTCCGGGCGAATCGAGCTGGATCAGGATGACACCCACAAGTTCGAAGAAGAAATTCGTTCGGTCGCGGAAGAAGGTGAACGTGAAGGTGCACTCGATTCCGGCTCGAGCGCCATGATCCAGCGCGTCATGCAACTTCAAGACGAAGATGTCGGCGCCATCATGACGCCACGCACCGAGATGGATTGCGTCAGTGCCGACCTGACGCTTGAAGAAGCCCGGCAACAATTAATTGAATCGGGACACAGCCGGATCCCCGTGATCGGTGATTCGACCGACGATGTCCTGGGCGTGCTGTACGCCAAGGATCTGCTTCGCGCCCTCGAACCGACCAAGAACGGCCAGACGATTCCTGTGCTACGCGACATCATTCGCGAGCCCGTTTTCGTGCCGATTACGACCGCGATCCCCTCACTATTGGAATTAATGAAACGTCAGAAGGTTCACATTGCCATCGTTCACGATGAATACGGCGGCGTCGCCGGGCTGGTCACGATGGAAGATATCCTGGAAGAGATCGTCGGAGAAATCTCGGACGAATACGACGACGAGCAACTCGCTGATGACGTCGAAGAACTCGGTGAATCCGCTGTTGAAGTCTCTGCAAGAGTCCGCCTGGACGAACTCAATCGCCGCTTCAACTTTGGACTGCCGGAAGATGGCGAATTCGACACGATTGGCGGCTTTGTCTTCGCTCAAAAGGGAAGCATGCCCTCTCCCGGCGAATCGTTCGAATGGAATCGACTGAAGCTGACCGTCCTAAACGCCGACGCACGTGTCGTGAAACGGCTGCGGATCGACTTTGCACCGACGACCGCCCATGGCCTGGCCCTGGGACACAATGGTAAACTGAAATCGGATGGGTGACGTTTCGGTGAAGTGCCTTTACCGAGAAATCATCCACCGGCGATTCGTCAGCAAAATGTCATGCGCGAATCGAAACTTCGACTTTTGAGAGGACGACCTGGATATGGTCAAAACCGCTTCAACGATGCTGCCACTGGGAACGAAGGCTCCCTCATTCTCGCTGCCCAATATTGATGGCAAAACCGTTTCACTCGACGACTTCAAATCGGCCAAGGGGCTGGTTGTCATCTTCATGTGCAACCACTGTCCATTCGTCAAACACTTGCGAACGGGATTGGCCCAGTTCGGCAAAGACTATCTGGCCAAGGGCGTCGCCGTTGTAGGAATCAGCTCGAACGACGCGTCGGCGTATCCTGACGACGGCCCCGCGAAGATGGTCGAAGAGCACAAGTCCGCGGGATATACATTCCCGTATCTTTACGATGCCAGCCAGAAAGTCGCGATTGCTTACAAAGCCGCCTGCACACCAGACTTCTTCGTCTTCGACAGCCATCAGGCGCTTGTCTATCGTGGCCAGTTCGACGCCAGTCGCCCCAGCAACGGAAAGCCGGTGACAGGCAGCGATCTTCGCCAGGCCGTCGATCAGATGCTAGCAGGGAAGGGCCCACTGGAAGAACAGCGGCCCAGTATCGGCTGCAACATCAAATGGATTGCCGGTCACGAGCCTGAATACTTCACTGGTATGGCGGCAGTCGAGTAACGACGGACGAATCTCCTCGAGGGGAGTCTCGAGGCCAAGATCCAGGCGGTTGCTGGCGCGTAAAGCCGCACGGCAATCAGTGCCTGATTTTAGTTTTCACTCCTCGGGGCCATAAGTCCCAAGGGACAAGAGCCCAGGATTGCGATCGGTTCAATCGCAATCCTGGGCTTGGTTTTTTCACCAGTTCTGGCGTGAAGATCGTACGACGTCATTCGAGCACCAACGATCTCGCAAGCAACGTGTTGACGTCGTTTCGCCAGCAGAATTACGTATCCGACGTTCGCTCGTCTCGAATCTGGACTTGCAGCGCACCCAACATCTTCGTGATGGATGTTTCTTTCGTGTCGATTCCCAGCACGTTGTCGAGCACGAATGCTCGGGGCTCGTTGCTGGGATGAAGAATCAATCGCCCTGACCGCAGCAGCATGTACTCAAAGACATCGTCGATCTCTTTGCTGATTCGAAGATTGGGGGCCGAATAACGTTCCAGGCTGCTCAGAAATCCGTGGTGATGCAGCAGTTCATTCGGACGCACTTCCCAATAGTCAAATCGGATGTAAATGAACACGGCCAGATAGATCAGTCCCAGCATGGCGGCGAAACAGGTGTAGAACGTCGCGTTGGCCTTGGGTTCAATCTTATTGAGCATATCCGTGACGGCCGGCAACAGCGTGGGGAAATAGATCGACATCAGCAACCCACCCAGGATCAACGTCACGGCAACGAAGAACACGATCAGCGATGTCGTCCGGGGAAAATCGAACGCCAGCACCACCATATTAATGGTCATGACGAGCAGAAATGTGACGGCCGTTGTCTGATGATGAACGCTGTCGGCGCTCAAAAAGCAGGCCACGATCGCCGCGATGATCGACGCAAAGAACGTCGGATAAAGCAGAATAATCTTCGGGTACGACACGAGAATAATCGGCTTGACTTGAGGGCTCGACGACGTAACAGCAGGCTTTTGGGACACGGAAAACTCCTCGAAAAGCGTCACACGGTTTGCAGGACAGCCACGGAAGATCGTCCTCTCGGCACGAAGCGACTTGGTCTGCGAACTCTAACCGCCGGTTCTCGATCATTCCAGCAGACACGCTGAACGAGTCGGACGTCAGCCCGGATCACGGGCCGCTCGAAATGATGACTTTCACCCCTAAAAACAGGGGCTTTCTGGTCGAGTTGAGCGAAAATTCCCTGAAAATGTAGATTTTCGCAGACCAATATTACGAAAAACTCTAAAAAACATGGGTAAAAAACACCTGAGTCTTCATTGACATTGAAAAAGCCGCTGATTTAACTAACAAACCAATGAGGAACACGTTTCCTCAAAGACATTGAAGTCGCTTCCGAAATGGATTTCGCAGACAGGATTGTCGCAACCGAGGAGAGAAATGATGTCCGAGACCAAAAAGCCTTTGACCAAGACCGACGTGATCAACGCTTTGGCCGAGTCCACTGGACTCACACGCAAGGACGTGTCAAACGTGATCGCCAGCCTGACCGAGCTGATCGGCAAAGAAATCGGCAAGAAGGGACCGCAAGTGTTCAACGTTCCTGGCCTGATGAAGATCAACGTCATCACCAAGCCCGCGACGAAGGCCACTCAACGCCCAAATCCGTTCAAGCCAGGCGAAATGATGACTGTTAAGGCCAAGCCGGCTCGCAAGGTCGTCAAGATCCGTGCGCTGAAGGCTCTCAAAGATATGGCGTGATCCCTCACGTCAATAATTGATCGTCAAGACGGGCAGAGGTTTTATCCCCGCTGCCCGTCTTTTATTTTGAAACGCGGCTACTTGAGAACGCTGGTACTTGAGAACACCGTCGAACGGCATTCGAACGCACGAATCGTGCTTGAACGCTGCCGTCGATCGAACGGCCCACACCTCGGGCCCGTGATCATGCGACCTCAGACAGTGGTAGATCGTCCTCACGCGAATCACGCGATAGGCTCAAGACGATTCCAATGGCCATCAGACTCACCACCAGACTCGTCCCCCCGGCACTGATCAAAGGATGCGAGATCCCCTTGGGAGGAACCATGGCGGTCACGACAGCCACGTTCAGCATCGCTTGAGCCGTGAGCTGCGTCAGCAGCGTAAACCCCGCCAGAAACGCAAATCGGCGATGATCGAGGTGGTTCAGCATCCGTAGCCCCGTCAGATACAGGCCGCACCAGAGGGCGATCAGGCTGAGTGTTCCGATCAGCCCCAGTTCTTCTGCGATCACGGCAAACACAAAGTCGGTATTCGCTTCTGGTAGAAAGCTCAACTTTTGCCAGCCACGCCCCAGGCCAACTCCCGACAGTCCGCCCGCCCCGACGGTTACCAGTGATTGCTTCAATTGATACGGAGCCTCTTCAAAGTTCGTCCACGATTGCACGAATCCGACAATCCGCTGACGCTGATACGGCTTCATCGCCAGCGCCCCCAGAGCCGCAGGAACCGCCAGCCCCAAACCAATCAGAAAATTACGCAGCGGCCAGCCCCCTGCAAAGAGTACCAGAGCCGCGCCGCCGAGCAAAAAGACGGCGGTCCCCAAATCGGGCTCAATCAAGACCAGCGGGACCGATATAGCCACGGGAAAGACAAACGGAATCGTCCCCGTCATCCATCCCTGCAGTCGGTGTCGATGGCGATCGACCAGCCAACACATCATCAGCGGCAGAGCAATCTTGGCCAGCTCTGAAGGTTGTAGTGACACACCTGGCAGGCGAATCCAGCGCTGGGCACCTTTGACGCGAACGCCAATCCCCGGGATCAGTACCAGGACCAGCAGACTCACTGTCACCAGGAACAAGAGGGGAGCGAATCGTCGCCAAAAATCGGGGCGACGCGTCGCGGCGAACCCGGCCAAAACCAATCCTAGAGCCAAAAAGGCAAGATGACGCGAAAGGTAGATGCGTTCAAATTCCGTCGGCCAGGACGTCACGCTGGCGCTGTGAACCATCAGCAGTCCAAACCCCAGCAGCAGTGCCGCAAACGCGACGAATAGATGACGACACAGTTCCACACTCGCCCGCCTTCATTCTGGCATCCAGAAAACGGCCTCTCGTGCGAGCCATCGGCCATCGGCCGCCCGAACTTCAGGGGAAATCTTCAATCAAGAGATTTCCCCAATCATCGAAAATGAACACTCCGATGAAGCCGGTTATCGAAAAAATCAGGTTCTTCAAACCGTGGCAGGCGCACTGGCAGTCAGGTCACGACGGCAGACGATTCCTGCTCTCTCGAGAACGTCACACGGACTTGTCACACGACCACAATTCGTAATCCATACCGCCGCGGGGGAATGTCCACGCATCGTCAGGGTCGACGCGAGGAAACGCTCGCCGCTATCATTGAGTCACCGAGAATGTTCAGGGATTCCCCCGTCCAACATTATTCACAACAGGGAGCGTGCTTCATGATTCACGTCTGGTTTTGTCGCGCCTTCAGCTGCCTCATCATGATCGGCGCCTTCTCGTGTGCGGCGGCTCGCGCCGAGGAACCTGTGACCATCGAATCGAATCCCGATGGGCTGGTCGTCAAAATACAAGGCGAAGAGTTCACCGTATTCCACAACGACCCTAGTCAGGCGAAGCCCTACTTCTGGCCCGTCAAAGCAGCAGATGGAACAATCCTGACTCGTCCCATAGATCCCAACGAGAAAGATCATCCGCATCACCGCGGGATGTGGCTGTCTGTTGATGAAGTGAACGACATCAGGTTCTGGGCGGAACGCGGCAAAATTGTGAATCGGGAAGTGAAGTCCTCGTCAGGCAATCCCGCAAAGATCCACCTGCGGAATGAATGGCTCAAATCCGAAGGTGTACCGACTCTGCTGGAACAGACCACGATCTCGATCTACCCCAATCGCCTGATCACGTACGAGACCACACTCACACGGCCGACCAACCAGCTTGTTCGCTTCGATGACACGAAAGAAGGCTTCCTCGGCTTTCGAATCGCCCAGTCGATGCGCGAAAAAGAAGGGGGAACGGTCATCAATTCAGAAGGCCAGAAGACCACGGCAGAATGTTGGGGCCGACCCGCACGATGGGTCGACTACACAGGGAACGTCAATGGAAAAACGTATGGTGTGGCCATCATGGATCACCCAGCCAACTTCCGCCCCTCTCGATATCACGTCCGTGACTACGGCCTATTTTCTGTCAGCCCGTTTGGTGAAGGGGCCTACCAGAACGACAAAGGCAAAGCCAAGCCTGTCATTCTCGATGACGTGACCGCCTCGCTGCGTTTTCGGTATGGACTCTATATTCACTCAGGACCGGTCGCCGACGCGAAAGTTCCCGAGGCTTATAACCAGTTCCTGCAATCGACAAAATGAACGTCGATCCAGACTGTGATTCAACAGACGGAAGATCGAATCATGATCCTCGACGGCAAGACGGTTCTGATCACCGGCGGGCGTCGATTGGGCGCAAAGCTGGCGTTGCAACTGGCTGAACGCGGTGCAAACATCGCGTTCAGCTATCACACCAGTCGCGACGCGACCCTGAAGGTCGTCAACGAGTGCGAACGAATTGGTGTCAACTCTCAAGCGTTTCCGGCCGATTTACGGCACCCCGATGACGCGGAATCGCTGGTTGACGAAACGAAACGAACGTTCGGATCGCTCGATGTCCTGATTAATTTGACGAGCATCTATCATCCAACGCCATTCGAACAATTGCGACCGAATGACTACACTGAAATGCTGGCGTCAAATCTGACCGCTCCCTACTTCACCGCGATCGCCGCCGCACGCATGATGCAGCAGCAACCGATTGAAAACGGCCTGCAAGGCAAGATTATCCATTTCACTGACTGGGCCGTCGATCGGCCTTATCGAGACTATCTACCGTATCTCGTAGCAAAAGGTGGACTGGTCACGCTGACCAAAGCCCTCGCCGTCGAACTGGCCCCGACCATCACCGTCAATGCGATCGCGCCAGGCGCTGTCGAACCGCCACCTGGAAGTACGGCCGCTCAGCTTGAACAGATTCGAGCCTCGTCCCTCTTGAATCGACTTGGCTGTGCCGACGACGTGAATCGCGCCGTGCTCTACCTGCTTGAAGGCACCGACTTCGTGACAGGCGAAATCTTCCGCGTCGATGGCGGACGTTTTCTAGGGGAAACCACGGGCGGCCTATGACGCCGCCAAGGTGCGCGCCAAAGGCGTTGCCCGATCGCAAAGACGCCATGCTCCTTTTCGTCATCGTCAAAGGGCTCGTTTTTCAACTGTCAGAGCCAGCCAAGACAGGACTTGGCCCCTCAGACAATCGCCATTCGACGGCGCGACAACTCATTCGCAGCAATCCGCCGCCGATCACACGCCATAGAACTTGGCGGCGTTGTCATGAAACAACTTCTTCTGGAACACAAGTGACCGATCTTTCACGATCAGTTTCAGTGCGTTGACCCATTGAGCGAACGAAGCACGCAGGGTACAGACCGGCCAGTCCCCCGCGAACATCACTCGATCTTCACCGAACGCATCCAACGTGTCGTTGATGTTCGGCGCAAGATCTTCGGCCTTCCAGTCCTTGTTTGCCGTCACGACGATTCCAGACACCTTGCAAACGACATTCGGGCGGGCTGCCAATTCTTTCATACCCAGCTTCCACTTCGACCGAAGTGCATCATCTGTTGAGGTGACGCTCATGTTGCCGCAATGATCCAGGACGAATCGGGTCTTCGGACACTGATCCACAAGTTTCACCGCATCAACCACTTCCCCGGGCCGCACACACAGGTCGAAACTCTTGCCGAGTTCACCCAGTGTCTGGATGCTTTCAACAAACTTGGGTTGCAGGCAGTAACCGGGCGGCGTCGAATCACCATGCAGCACCTGACGAATGCCTCGAATGTACTTATCATTCGCAAATTTGCGAATATAGGCATCAAACCCGGGCGTTCCCGGTCGTCCGGAAATGACCGCGGCACGCATCGGATTGTCGCCGCGCTCGCAAAGCTCCGTGACATAGGCCGCTTCAGCGACCTGCTGTTCCGGTATGACGTCGACTTCCATGTAGATGGTTTTGACGACGTTCAATCCTTTTGTCGCTTCCAGGTAGTCCGACATGACAAAGCTGCGTTGCAACGGCTTCGTCTCTGGACCTTTGTGCCACGGCAGCGTGAACTTCGTCAGATCCCACAGGTGCTGATGCGTATCAATGATGGGGAGTTGATCTGGCATAGGTTGATCCTGAGCAGTGACAGCCGATACGAGTCCCGAGGCCAAGGTCGCGGCCGTCGCTTGTGTGGCTACCGTTGTCAGAAAATTTCGACGCGAAACGAATTCGTTCATGAAGCGATTCCTGAAGTGTGGTAAACCCGCTTGAAGTCTCGTTCGATCAGTAAAAGAAACAGACGAGATCCGACTTTTCCCGCAGGCAGGTTTCGAGCCACTCCCGGACCTGCTCGGCGGCACTTCGAATCTCTTCCACCTCGGAATGCGTGATCGCCGCCAGTCGCTCGTCGGTCAACGCCTCGAGCGCCGCGGGGATTTCGGCCCGATTGACATAGCCGATATAAGGAAAATCGTCGATGTCTGGAATGTCGACGGGCGAACCGCGATAGATCAGGTGTCCGAAGATCGAGAAGGTTTCAATCGGTACCCCGACTTCCAGCAGTGCGTCATTCACCGTCTCTGCCCAAGTCATCGGCACGCTCGCCCAGCAATCATTGGGCAAGAAATTGCCATAGAAGGAACAAAGCATTTCCAAAGCGTAGCCGTACTTGGCTCCTTCATAGTCCCAACGTTCTTCGTCCATAATCAGGTGGCGCAGCGCCGCATCCAGCGCCAGCTCAGGATCGAATTCGTCGTCCTCGTTCGCTTCTTCGACTTCTTCGCGATCTTCCAGAAGTTCATCTTCGAACTCTTCACGAAGCTCAAGCAATAACGATTTGCTTCGTGAGCCAACAACCTTCTGAATCTGGGGCAAGCTCACCGCAAATGGCGTCACGCCGTGACTCATGTCGAACCTTTCACAGCAATGGAAGATCGACCGGCAACCCGCTGGCGGCACTACGTGCCACCGCTTCGGTGAACTCCATATATTGCACACCGCTCGGGAACGTGGTCCTGGTCACAGGCTCTTCCCCACGAATGGCACCGATAAATTCTGCTTCGACGCGCCAGCCGCCAATCTTATTCGCGGGGGCAACCAGCTCACGCAACTGCGCATCACCCACGCGTCCGATCAGGATTCGTTCCTGTGCACCAAACAACACCTTCACGGTGCCTGAACTGCCGTAGAGATGAATCTGCTTGCCGGGACCATGCAGATCGATTCCACTGAAGTGATAGACCCCTCGCGCTCCCCCCGGCAACTGAGTCAGCACCTGAACGCTGTCGGGGACGGTCACCTGGCGATTTCCGGGTCCATTCGGATTGGGCCGCACGGGCTCGAACGTTTGTGTTTGGGCAAACACGCGTATCGGTGCGGGAACCCATCGCAAAAGCGTCTCGTGCATGATTCCCAGGCTCAGCACATTGAAGCCGCTGATTTCCGCATCTTGACGCCAATGCAGAAAACGCGAGTAATCATGGAACTGGTCATCGGCACCGATGACGACCAGTTCGCGCAGCTCGCCAATGAAGCGATCGCGCATCAGTTGCAGCATCTCGGCATCGCATGGCAGACCAAACGGGCTGGGAACGACCATCGCAATCCGGTCTGGATGAGCGTCGGCAACAGCCTGCATCTGACGAGCTTCAGCCACATTGCGGGCCATGCGCGCTTCGCACAGCACATGCTTACCTGCTTCCAGGGCAGCACAGGTGATCGCGCAGTGCATGTTCGGCCAGGTGCCGATCACCACCGCGTCGATACCTGGATCGGTGACCAATGCCTGCCATGTGGCGAATTGTTTGGGAATTCCGAGTTCCGTTGCAGCGCGTGCGGTGGACTCAGGAGTCCGATTGACGACTCCCGCCACGCTCACACCAGGAACGGCTCGCAAACCGGGAATATGATGACGTCGCGTGTTGTCACCCGCGCCAACCACGCCAACCCGAATGGAAGAAGAACTACTGGCCGCCATGCGCTCTATTGCCCCACATAATGCGAGTCTGAGTGAGAATGCCCCTTGCGAACAAAATCGAACGAGGGAAAGGCGATTATTCTAACGGCGAACCATTTCCTCCGCCATAAGCGGAGACTTGCGCACGCCGCAAGATCTGAGACACACCTACCGATCGACTTCGATCTTCTGAGTACCCAGGAACTGACGGATATGCCATCCTAAGCGTCCAAATGATTCATAATCACGCGAATTCAATGAATTCCGCTCACTAATCGAACGGTTACCAGAGTCGCATCGGAAACGAGGTCGGGGATCGCTCGCGTCGAGACAGTCAACACCGCCAGCCCGGCACAGGCACGAATGGCAAGTTGCGATGAGTTCGCCGGCGATGAAACGCCGCGATTGGCAAAAGCCAACGTCAGATCCACTAGAATCATGGTCGCGATCACCGGCAATGCCACCCGAATCGCAAATTGCAGCGAGAACTGAACCACCCCCCCGAGCAGTTCGATCGCTGATAGCGACCCCCAACTGCATCCCGCCGGGATTGTTCGAAACGATTGAATCAGACACCCCAGAATCTGTTCACCGCCGCCGATCGGCTCAATCAAGAGAAAAGTCGCGATCCCCAGCAACTGAATCAGTGTTCCTCCAGCCGATTCTCCCGATGACCATTCTGGATTGTAGATCGCCCCCATTCCCAATCCGCTATGCCGATCCAGCAGTTCCCCCGCCAGCCGAAGTCCGGCCATGATCGTCAGGATGCCGATCCCAAACAGCGTGCCAAGTCCCACTTCGCTGGCGATCAAACAAAGCATCCCCGTCGCCGTCGCCAGACTTCCTTCCATGGAAGCCGAGAACGCCGTCAATTCGACCTCGGCAATGACAGTCCACGACGTCACCAATAACGGGGCGATCAACAGCGCGAGAATCACGACGATCCCCAGGCGCACCGTCCAGGGAATTGAGCTTGGCATCAGTTGCGGCGCCACAATGAATGCACCCGCCAGCCGACTCGCCACCAGCACAAACATCAACGCCTGCTCTGCACCGCCAAGAGCCGCATACTGCAAGAGCAACCGCCCCCAGGGATCAGCGAGCAGTTGGGTGATCAGTTCGTTCATCGCATTCGACAGCCGAAAGAGGGATCAAAAGAGATCCGGTGACTCGTGTTGCAAAACAAGGTTCGTTGCAAACGTCGAACGCAATCTCACGAATTGCAACTCGAACCGTTGGACGACCGGACGCTAGATCGAACCGGGAATCCCACGAATCAAGTCCGTCGCGTATTCCGTCAGCCGACTGATTCCCCACGGCAACAGAAACAGGATGACGAGTGACATGACGACGAATTTGGGAATGAATGCCAGCGTTTGATCGTGCATCTGAGTGGCGGCCTGCAACATTCCCACGATCAGGCTTGTCGACAAGGCCGCTAGCAATATGGGGCCACCGACAATCAACGCCAGCGTCAGGGCCGTTTGGCATAACTCCGCGGCAAGTTCGGCGGTCATCTTTTAAACCAATCTCGTTTGAAAACTCATCCTAAAACAGAAGCCAGAATCGGCGATCTGGGTATGGGAACACGCAATTCGTTCGGCTCGCTCTGCACTGTGAAATCCGCGGTCGATCACGCGACCCGCACACTTTCAAGCAACATTCCCACCGTCAGAAACCAACCATCGATCAGGACAAACAGCAACAATTTAAACGGCATCGAAATTGTGGAAGGGGGCATCATTGTCAGTCCCAGACTGGTCAAGATTGTGGCCACCACCAGATCAATCACCAGAAACGGCAGAAACAATTGAAAGCCGATCAGAAACCCCACCTTTAATTCGCTCAACAGATACGCCGGAGCCAGGACCGTAAACGGAACATCGTCGTAGCTTTCGGGCGGACTGGAATCGCGATTCGATCGCGATTCGCTGTCGACGGGGTCGGGTGATTGTTGATAGTCCAACAGCATCCAGACCGCATCGGCATTGCCAGCCATGTCAATCTGTTCGCTCATGAAACCTCGAACAGGTTTCAATGCACGATGAATCGCTGTCGTCTCATCGATCACGACCTCGCCCGGCGCGGGATTCGTATAAGGTCGGATTCCTTCCTGGTAGCTGCGTTGCCAGATGGGCGACATCACGAGAAACGTCAGAAACAAGCAGATCGCCGACAGCACGTGACTCGGCAGCCCATGCTGCGTTCCCAAGGCTTGACGCAAGAGCCCCAGCACAACGATGAAACGCACAAAGCACGTCGTCATCATCAGGATCGAAGGAGCCAGACTGAAAACCGACATTAGCGCAACAAGCTTCAGAGACGCGCCCAATTGTTGGGGCGAGATCCCCGAGGTTGAATCACTGGACTCGCCAGTCTGCATTTCCAGCGATGCCGGCTGAATTTTAGGAACACGGCTCTCTGGAATCGCTTTCGGTTGCTCGCGTAGCCGCGTCGTGACACTGCCGGGACGAGCGGGCTGGGCATGAGACACCTGCGTCGATAGGAAGATCAGTCCCAGACCCAACAGGATCGTCAACACGCGCGGCGCGCTCGGAATCGATCGGGACGACATCGCGCGTGACACGGTTTTGGTGGCGACGCTTGCCAGCGTCTCCGATTTAGATTCCTGATCGCATGCACGGATCAGCCGCTCGACTTCGACCGGGTCGTCGATTTCACTGAGTGTCCTGACGCCATCGCCGCCGACGCCAAGCAGCAGGACGCGCGATCCTAGTCTGACCAGATGAACAGACGCACGCGGTTCGAGAGTTCGGCGGCCCAAGACTTCAAGGGCCTCGTCGGGCAGTTGTTGTGGGCCGCGAAATCCATTGCGTTTCATCCAGCGCCCCGCAACAAACAGGGCTCCGACGATCAGACTTAATGAAACGGCCGTGCTGATCAGACTGTTTGAGGCGGAGATCGATTTGCTTTTTCCTGATGTCTCTGACGGCCCGTTGACTCGCGCGGGAAGTGGCAGCGCGCGCGGCGTCTCACGCGATCGGAATCGGGAGTCGTCTTGCGCCGAAACGGACGCGATCCCGATCAATCCGACTGCGAGGGGAAACATCAGCATGAACAGTCGCCGCTTCCCTGGTGCGAACTGCTCACGTGGGAACTCAGTCATCACAATTCCATTCACTCCCGAACGTCCGGCAAAATCTGCCGAACATTCAGCGAGTGAAATACCTGCGATCGGCATTTACGACAAGATCAGGTTGCAAACCCATCGCCGGAGATCGCTTTCACGAGCATCAGAAGGTCGTCGAGGTCAAAAACCATCGCTGATCATCTCACTTCCCTTGTAAGAGAAAATTGCAGAGAAGGTCACATTGTTCATCGACTGCGACAGAAATCGCACAGAACCATCGCAGAACAGAAAATGTGCTCCCCCCGTGTGATAGCTGTGGAAGTCCTGGTGTCCGACGTCACATCCTAAAAGCCCGAGCGTCCCGTTTGCTGATGTCATTTGAGTCGCGGTCACCACGCACGAGCTCCATGTCGACGTGCGTGCAAAACTGAGATTCAGTCCCGCGCTCTGATCCATAACATTCTTATGGCTGGCCCACGTGCCGAAAATCGCGTTGGGCGCTTCGCCGACCAACGTCGTGTAGCCCGTGCCATCGACCATATCCCGCAACCCCAGCGTCAACGACAGGAACGACGCATTCGGTTGAAGCATCATGGTGCCGCGCGGGTTTCCTGAAAGATCACCGAGAGTCGAGTAGTTGTTCTGACAGTTCGTGGCTGGGTAACAGCGTACACCGCGTTCGCCCCAGTTGCCGGAGTAGTCTGAGCGAGCGTACTGCGGTTGCGAGTTGACGGCGTCGCCATTCGCCCTGAGAAGGGGAAGGTTTACCGACGGGCACAGAAACACGGACAGCATCGTTTGGGCTAGCTTCTGATTGTTGGGCTGTAAATACCACTGATTGAAGTCCCACTGCTGATACAGGTTTGACTGATCGAGATGCGGAAGGAGTGCGATGCCCCAACTGACGACGCGACACGCCTTGGCATTGGCGGTTTCATAAAGCGCCGATGACGCGAGACTTCCCCCGTAACCTCCCTTGGGGAAGCAGTTGAAGATTTCATGATACGAATGAAATGCAATCCCCATCTGCTTCAAATTGTTTTTGCACTGCGTCCGCCTTGCCGCTTCACGGGCCTGCTGCACAGCTGGCAACAGCATCGCCACCAGCACAGAAATGATGGCAATCACGACCAGCAGTTCCACCAGCGTAAAACCGTTGGACGTACCTGCAACATATCGCGGCCGTGTATCACGTTGAACGCCTCGACGATCTAAAGCTTCTCGAACCTCTGTCCTTTTTTCGTTGGCATGACTTTGGTGGAATTCAATCGAACACATCTCGCGCATCTCCTGTTCGTACCCTCCGGTACGAATTGACGACCATGCGGGACCTTCGAGAGAGAAGGGAAGATCGAGAGATTCGGGGGCAACGAGCAGAGATGTGTAGAGGCACGCGCGCGGACAAACGACTTGCCAGCGCTCCCCTGGGCACACATCTCATCAAAGTTGATGCGCATTCCTCGACCGACCTTTCCCTAGAAGGTCCGGCAATTGAGGATTCGGCGTGACGACACGTAGTCGCCCTGACAAAGAAAACCGAATCACTCAGCCGCTGGCAGGTCTTCGGACTCGCGGACATCCAGCACGTCCAATCGGACATCCTGCTTTCTACTGGCCATCGCTTCCCAACTCCGTGGAGTCAGTGCTTGATGATGGCGGTCGTTTCCGCTTACCGCTGCGGGGCAGTCCCGGACTCACACCGGGTTCCCTCTTCGTGCTCCAATCTCTTGGAAGCAACCAGCAACGCGGGGGATTAAAGCGAAGCTCTTGCGGAAAATCCACCCGCTTGGACAACACACCAATCAAATACGATGAAACGGGGCCTCGAACTATTCCCAATTCAAAGTCGACGCGCTTTGATACTCAGTCACGCGAGTTTCGAAGAAATTCTTCTCTTTCGAAAGATCAATCGTCTCGCTCATCCAGGGAAACGGATTCGACGATCCATACTGTGTGGGAAGGCCAATTCGTTCGAGACGACGATCGGCGATGAACTGGACATAATCTCGAAACAATTCGGCGTTCAATCCCAGAATGCCGCGCGGCAAAACATCGCGGGCGTATTCAATCTCCAGCTCGACGGCATGCTTGACGCGTTCGATCATTGCCTGCTGAAACTCGTCGGTCCAAAGCTCGGGATTCTCGCTACGGATGCCGTTGATCAGGTCGATCCCAAAGTTCAGATGAATTGTTTCATCGCGAAGGATGTACTGAAACTGCTCGCCGATGCCAGTCATTAAATTGCGACGATGAAACGACAAGACCATCACGAATCCAGTGTAGAAGAAGATCCCCTCCATGATCAGGAAGTAGCCGATCAGATTCTTGAGAAAGGTCTGCGCGCCCTCGAAGGTGTCCGTCGAAAAGCCCTCATCAAGAATCTCGGCGGTGAGTTCCATCTCCAGTGCGTCCTTGCGGGCGATCGCAGGAACCTCGTGGTACATATTGAAGACTTCCCCTTCGTTGAGCCCCAGGCTCTCGACGATATAGAGGAATGTATGCGAGTGAACGGCCTCTTCGAATGCCTGTCGCAGTAAATACTGCCGGCATTCGGCATTGGTCACATGCCGGAAGATGGCAAGGACCAGGTTGTTACCGACCAGACTTTCGGCGGTCGCGAAGAAGCCCAAATTTCGCAGAATCACTCGACGTTCATCGTCGCTTAGCTTACTCGACTTCCAGGTTTCAATATCCTTGTGCATGGGCACTTCTGTCGGCATCCATTGATTCGCACAGCCGTTGAGATAGTGTTCCCAGGCCCACTGGTACTTTAGTGGCATCAATTGATTGACATCGACCTGATGGCAATTGATCAGTCGCTTCTCTCGAGCACTCACTCGCCCCGAGACAACACGAGGTTCATTCGAATCAGTCGCTTCGGACATCACAGCAGTATTCATCTTGGCCAAATTCCTTGGAAGCAGACGCACCGGTTGCGTCGTATTTGAAATGATTGTCTTTAGAATGAGAGGTCATCAAACCCGAGACGTCGCGATCGCTACTGACAGGATTCACAGGTCGGATCATCGAGCCTGCACGCAGCCGAAACGGCCGAACTGGTTTCGTCGCTTCGTTCGATTTCGATATCGCTGGACGAACTGCGGTTCTTCATCCACTTGGGCTGAACACCAAACCGATTGACGTCCAATGTCGATTTTTCCACTTGGGTCGCCGCAAGACTGCGAAGGTAGTAGGTCGTCTTCAGACCTTTTTCCCAGGCCATGAAGTACATGTCCTGCATCTTGCGTCCGTTGGGCTCGGCCATATACAGATTCAGCGATTGCCCCTGATCGATCCACTTTTGACGCCGTGCCGCGCATTCAATCAGCCATTTTGGTTCGATCTCGAACGCGGTCAGGAACCGCCGACGCAGTTCCAGCGGAATTCGTCCGATGTTCTGCAACGTTCCATCAAAATACTTCAGCTCATCCAGCATCTGAGCGTCCCAAAGGCCAAGCTCCTTCAGTTCCGCCACAAGGATTTCATTCACCTGAGTGAACTCGCCTGATAGATTGCTTTTAGCGTAAAGGTGCTTGTAGGCAGGCTCTATGGATTGCGAGACACCGATGATGGTGGAAATCGTGGCGGTCGGCGCAATCGCCAGCACGTTGCTATTGCGCATGCCCGATTCCGCGACGGCCTTGCGAACGACGTTCCAATCGAGCGTACCTTCGCGCTGCACGGGAACCTGTTCGCCGCGTTCCGCTTCCAACAGGTCCAGAGTATCGATCGGTAATAACCCTCGTTGCCATTTCGATCCGGCATAGCTGCCGTACGCACCGCGTTCGGCAGCCAGTGTCGCCGATGCCAGAATCGCCGCATGTGAAATGGCCTCCATACTCTGATCGGCAAACTCCACCGCCTGCTCGCTCGCGAAACTGATTCGTAATTTGCAGAGTGCGTCTTGAAAGCCCATCAGGCCCAGCCCAATCGGGCGATGCCGTCGGTTCGAATTCGCCGCTTCGGGCGTCGGGTAGTAGTTGATGTCGATGACGTTATCGAGCATCCGAACCGCGACCTTGACCGTCGCGCGCAATCGTTCGAGATCCAGTTGGCCATCCACAACATGTGCGGCAAGGTTGATCGAGCCGAGATTGCAAACAGCCGTTTCATCCGCCGAGGTGTTGAGCAGAATTTCCGTGCAGAGGTTACTGCTGTGCACGACTCCGACATGATCCTGTGGCGAGCGAAGATTCGAAGGGTCTTTGAACGTAATCCAGGGATGCCCCGTTTCGAAGAGTCGTGTCAGCATCTTCCGCCACAGTTCGGCCGCAGAGACGCGCCGGAACAGCAGCATTTCTCCGGCATCGGCCAGTCGCTCGTACTCGACATAGCGCTCTTCGAAGGCCTTACCATACAGATCATGCAGGTCACTCACTTCGTCCGGGCTGAACAGCGTCCACGATCCATTCTGACGGACGCGTTTCATGAAAAGGTCTGGAATCCAGTTCGCGGTATGCATGTCGTGCGTACGCCGCCGGTCATCACCTGTATTCTTGCGAAGATCTAGAAACTCCTCGATATCCAGGTGCCACGTTTCCAGGTAACTACAAACAGCGCCCTTGCGTTTTCCTCCTTGATTGACCGCGACCGCCGCGTCGTTCACGACTTTCAAGAACGGAATGACCCCTTGGCTGCGACCGTTTGTTCCATGAATGTGCGCGTTCGTCGCGCGGATATTCGTCCAGTCGTTTCCCAGACCGCCGGCCCATTTCGAAAGCACGGCGTTGTCGGCAATGACCTTGAAGATATGCCCGAGATCGTCACTGACGGTACTGAGATAACACGAACTCAGTTGCGGATGCGGAGTCCCCGAATTGAACAAGGTCGGCGTCGCCGATGTGAACCGGAACGACGAAAGCATTTCATAGAATTCGATCGCTCGTTCTTCGCGCGACTCTTCTTGGAGTGCCACGCCCATCGCGACGCGCATCCAGAAATACTGCGGCGTCTCGATGCGGCGGCCACCGACATGCAACAGATACCGGTCGTAAATGGCTTGCAGCCCCAGGTAGTGGAACTGGGCATCTCGCTTGGGCTCCATCGCCTTGGCGAGCCGTTCCAGGTCGAAGCGACGCAGTTCGGGTGAGAGTCGTCCCGCGCGAATTCCGTCGATCACATAGTGCTCGAACTGGTCATGGTGAAGCTTGGGAAGTGATCGCGCGTCGGGTGTCGCACCCAGCACTTCTTTGTAGATCACATTCAGCATGAGCCGCGCGGCGACGACATCAAATGCCGGATCACGCTCGATCCGCGAACGCGCCGCCAGGATCTGTGTCCGATAAATCTCACCAATCGAAATTCCATCAAAGACAGACCGAAGGACATCGTCGGCCAGCGATTTCACGTCGACGAATTCTTCAAGTCCCCGAGCGGCTTCTTCCAATCGCTTCTCGACGCGGCGCGGATCAAACGGAACGCGCGTTCCATCATCAAGTACGACATGGATCGCGGGACGCGTTTCGATCAACGCCGCTTCACCGCGAATCGCACGCATCTTCGCATGCTCCGCACGATAGATAATGTAGCGCCGCGCGACGCGATACTGACCGAGCGACATCAAGCCCATCTCGACAAGATCCTGGATGCGTTCGACATCCACGCCGTTCGTCTGACTGGCCAATGGAGCCACATCATCGGCCACCGACTTCAGGACACTGGCCACATCGTTCAACACATCCGCTTCAAGTGGCTGGCCGTCCGCGAGGTTGAGCTCTGCACGGAACGCATTCGAAATCGCGTTCTGAATTCGCGACAGTTCAAACGGGACGAATCGACCATCTCGTTTACGGACAACCCATTCGTGAGGGGCACGCAGCATGCGACTGGACTCCTAATTCGCATCTCTCCGATGCAGAACTCTGGACACGCCGAGATCGAGTTCGGGGTAGCGAATCGAGGAGTGCGCTAAAGAAGCCCTGCAACTCACGCGGCATGGAAGCCAGCGAAAGCCGCACGCGTTGCGCGCAGAATGACAGAAATAGCATCCTCGTCCGTCCTTTCCCAAGAAGGCCCGGCAGATGAGTAATCCAACCTGATGGCATCAACCATCAGAATCCTGCAGTTCCTGAATTACCCAGTCGTTGGCAGGTCTTCGGACTTGCAGACTTGGCGAACAAGGCACAAGCCTTGTTCGTTTCCTACTAGCCATCGCTTCCCGGCCTTCCAAGACGAATCTTGGGCGATCCAGTGCTTAATGATGGCGGTCGTTTCTGCTTACCGCTGCGGGGCAGTCCCGGTTTTTCACCGGTGTTCCCTCTTTTCGTGACCACAACTGCTTGTGGACAACCAACAACGAGGCACAACATACGGACGGCCGTGAATCTTGTCTAGTGAACCCAAAACTTTCTTCACCATAACAACCACGATCGCTTACACGGGTTGATGTAAGAGTAAAAGAGCCATTGAGTTGCTCATTACCGAGGGGCAATTGAAAGCCAAAGTGGTCACGTCGCAGCGGTCAACCTCGACCGCCAAGATGCGATCAAGAACACTATCGGGCGCTGAACCAACGTCCCTGACTTGTGGTACAAAACTCATTCGACCGGGGCCAATCAACGGCCGTGGCGCCAGCGCGTTGGCGCTCGACATCCGTGTTCACGGCAGACAGGTACGGACGTCATCGCATAGCTTGGCGATGGACATCCCGTTTTGTCGTGGTCAACGATCCAGATATTCCGGTAGAGAACCGGGTTCTTGTGGTTTTGAAACAGAATCGGCAAGGGATTCGGCCCTTCGACGCTGCCGCCGCCGGTCTTGTTTTCCAGTGCGAGTTGATTGTGCACGACGACGCCGTTGTGACGTACGGTGATCTGGGCCTTGCAGCATTTCTGGCCATCGGCCGAGAATCGTGCTGCAGTAAAGTTGATGTCATACGTCTGCCATCGCAACGGTGGAAATGACATATTCAGATCGGGGGTTTTGAAGCGATAGAGCGATGCGCAATCGTTGAATTTCAGTTCGAGACCGAACGAATCGAGGACCTGAACTTCGTATCGCTTTTGCAAATAGAAACCACTGTTGCCGCGTCCCTGACCACGAGCGGTTGGCATGTAAGGAATCTGAAATTCACCATGCAGTGTGAAATTCTGGAAAACGTCTTTCGTCTCGGTTCCAACCTGTAGCAATCCCTCGGGCGTCACCTTCGCATCTTTCAGGCGGTCGGTTCCGTGACCGTCGAACAGCACGATCGCATCTGAAGGCGGTGTCGCCCCCTGCGTCGCGCTGACGCGTTTGACGGGTTGCAAGAAACCCAGACGATCACCGGCACTGTTCTTCACAACCGCGGCAAATCCCGTCTGCAGAATCAGAACCAGATTGTCGCCATTCAAAATCACCTGTTCGCCCTGACGTGAACCCGACAACGGAGTTCGCGGCGAACCGTCATATCCGTTCCCAGGAAGACCGCCGCGATAGACGAGGGCATTAAACTGCCCGCCGCCGAGGGCAACGACTTGAACTCCGATTGGATAAGCGTATCCATTCATCATGACGGGGCCCGCGTATTCGCCCTGATCATGATAGTCGGCATCGACTTGAGAAAGGTCCGTGATTGCAATGTGAACTTCGTCGTCACCGAACGACGTCAACGCCATCGCATTGAACAACACCAATGTGACACCGAGTACGGAAAGTCGCAGGGCGGTCGTTTTCAAAGTGTGGCTTTCATGAAGGAACGCAACAGAAAACTGATATCGATCTGAATCAACACTCGGAATGAACAATGATGACGCAAGGGCCGCACGTGTCACGAATCGCCAGCGTCTCGCGTGAGACTGGACAGGATTGCTCCCATCACCCTTCGATTCGCTTTCGCTGAAAAGCCATCGTCAGCGAGCTGTCTGCCACGCTTTCACAGCCTTCCATGCGAGCCACCAATTGACCGTTCGCATCGACGAACTCGATATCACAACGGATCATCTGCTCAGTAGACGGCTGGATGTGGATGATAATTCGCACTCCCTGATGCGGCAACGCGCGGCGGAACTGTCGATACTTCGTCACAGCACAGGGCAGGCATGGTCGGCCACGCAGTTCTTGTGACCAGAGAATGATCGACTGCAATGCGACGTCGATTGCCAACGGGTCCGCCAGCCAGTTCGCTCGAATCGGCTCGGCCATCCACGTCGAAGCGACTGGCGACATTCGCGATTGGACAATGATTCCATCGTCCGAGATCGCTTCGATCGCCGTCAAACCGTGCAATTGCGGCCCATGAAACAAGCGCGTCGCATAGGCCGTCGCGAGATCCGTCGAGTAGGGGCGCTGATGGGAAATATGCAGTACCGGTGTCGGGGCCAACGGGTATCCCGGGGCCAGCACAACATTGGCCCCCGCGTGAATGACATCACGTCCGTTCGCATGAGAAACCAGGCGCGTGGGGACGATGAATTCGGCCCCCGCTCGAACCGGTTTGCCGCAGAGAATTCGCAGGGACACTCGATCGTGCTGCCCTAAACGCACACCTTGAAAGACGCGGAAGTCATCAAACCCATGCAGTTCCAAGCCGGGATTGCGATGAATGGCGCCATGAGCGAGCCATTCAAAAATCATCGCAACGGGGAGCACCGCTTTGCCGCCGATAACATGTGATTCCAGATAGTGGTTGCTGGCCACATCCAGTTCACGCTCAAAGGAGACCTTAAATCCCAGATCAATATCGGTCTGCAGAGCGCGCGTTGATTCTGCCGCGGTCGGTTCGTGGCCGGGCGGTGGAGCAACAGCCTGTCCCAAGGACTTATTCGACTCGTGGTTGCCCCCTTTCTTGGGAATCATCGCATCGAGAGACTTCAGCACGTCGGCAGGCGTCGCATGCGCAGCCGTCGTGGGCAGCGAACGCGGCGGGGCGGAGGATGAAGCAGACGGTGACGGATTCGCCGCCAGAACGAGCACTTCAACCGGCCGGTTGGCTGACTGCGAAAATTCGTTTACGAACAACTTGGCACCCGCTTCGGTGGGAATGAGTCCAATTCCTTCCGAGGCGAACAACTTCTTCAGCCCCCCCTGAACCATTCCGCCGTCCCATGGGCCCCAATTGAAGGACGCAATCCGGCATTTCGGATAGAAGACTGAAAGCTGACGAGCAAGCTTATTCAGGACTTCGTTCGCCATGGCGTAGTCCAATTGGCCCACGCGGCCGAAGCGCGCGGTGTAGGACGAGAAAACGCCCAGCATCCGCAAATCGCGCAGTTCGATGCAATCCAGTAGTGTCCTCAGCCCGGTGACTTTCGTCTCGTAGACGCGATCAAATTGCTCTTTCGTCTTGTCTTCAATGCGCTGATCCGCCAGCACCCCCGCGCCGTGAATGATTCCGCGAATCACGCCCAGATCACGACGAATTCCCGCGAGCAACGGACGAACTGAGGTTGCGTCACGGATATCGACGGCACGATAAACGACGGATGCCCCAGTCGCTCTCAATCGTTGCAAGTGCCGTGCGACTTCACGACCGGCCACAATCTGGCTGTACTGCGCGGCGATTGTTTTGGGTGTCGTGCCTGTGGGTGCCCGCGACAGCAACGCCTGCTTGATCTCGGCCTCCGTCGACAACGAGACCAGCCATTCTGGTTCCGGCGCAGGCTCGGGGCTGCGTCCCAGAATCACGAGTCGTGGCTGCCAGGCCGTTGCCACTGCAATCGCAGTTTCGGCGGTCACCCCGCGCGCCCCGCCGGTCACGACCACTACGTCTCCCGGTTGAATGGGCGGCGTCCCGGCATCGTCGTTCAACGGTTCTTCCACGACCTCCAATTGCACAGGCCCCGAAGGAGCCAGTCCCACTTCCACGGGCCCTTCGTGCAGTAACTCGGTCACGAGCATGACCGCGGCAACATGCGGAGCCGACCATTCCTGACTCAGGTCAATCGCGCGAGCCGTGACTTCGGGCCATTCAAGATGAGCGCACTTGGCCAGCCCCGCCAGGCCTCCAGAAATCGGATCATGCAGTTGTGAACTTTCAAATCCGAACGAACCGTTCAGTCGCGAGATCGTTGCCAGAATCGCTGGCGACGATTTTCCGACTTGGCGTAACTTCGGTCCAACCTTCTGCACCCACTCCACGGCCGACCAAAGCTGTCGTTCGCTCATGCCGCGCTGCGGTGCCACGATGAGTAGCCCTGCCAGCCCGTCGGGAACGACGGCCGTTTGCGGCTCATCCAGATTGACGATCCGCGGCCGAAAGCCCAGATCGGTCAATTGGTCCGCGATGAGCAATGACAATCCGAGACCATCTTCCGTGATCCAGATTTCACTTCCGGGAAACAGTTTCATTGCGGGCCGCAGTGCGGCGGCGGTAAGCGGGATGACCTTCGCAATACTCCGATTGACGACTGTACCTGGATTTGCGGAAGGTGCAGGCGAGGGCGATGTCACCCTTGAAGCGGCTGGTGGCAATGCGGCGGGGGCAGCCACGGGTGTCGGAACCGGACGACTGACCTGGTGAGAGATAAAGGGAGGTTCCGCCCCACGGGCCGGGGCCAGCACTGACGTCGAAGCGGGAACGAGAGAGATTGTCGAATCCCCCTTGGGTGCCATCCGTGCATCCGCCAATGACACGACATCGCGGAGTGTATGCAACGCGCCCAGTTCATCGGGCTGGAACGCGGGCAAGTGTGGAACCCGTTCCTGCAACGCGGAGAGGATCTCGACGCGTTTGATCGAATCGATTCCCAGATCATGATCCAGGCTCATGTCGACATTCAGCATCTCGACCGGGTAGCCCGTCTTCTCCGCAACGACTTCGAGCACCATTGGACCAAGGCTGCTGACCATCGCGGGCGTGGAAATCATCGCTGGCGCTGAAGCGGTGGCCGCGACGGAGGGACTTGGTGGCATGATTGCCGCCGGTGCTGCGTAAGAAGTTGGTGGGGACGGCGCGGCCGTCACGGCTGCAGCGCTACGGGCGTCGGCCAGGGTCACGACATCTCGAAGTGTGTGCAGCGCCCCCAGTTCTTCCGGCTGAAACGCGGGCAAGCCCGGCACGCGTTCTTGCAGCGCCGACAGAATTTCGACGCGTTTAATCGAATCGATCCCCAGATCGTGATCCAGGCTCATGTCCAGATTCAGCATCTCGACCGGATAGCCGGTCTTTTCGGAAACGACTTCAAGCACAACCGGTCCCAGGACAGCCGGTGGGTTGGTTGACGTACTCGACGGCAGGCTTGCTGCTCCATTGCCATTCCCGGCGGGTGAGACCGATTGTGGCCATGCAACGGCAGGAGCCGGCGCGGCCTGAACCGTGACAACGGGCGAGGCCATTGGCGCTGCGATCGGTGCCGGGGCCACCGACAAACCTGCGGATCGGGAATCGGCGATCCGAACAACATCGCTCAAAGTATGCAGAGCACCAAGTTCTTCCGGTTGGAACGCGGGAAGATTGGGCACTCGTTCCTGCAATGCGGACAGGATCTCGACGCGCTTAATCGAATCGATCCCCAAGTCATGATCGAGACTCATCTCAAGATTCAGCATCTCGATCGGGTAGCCCGTCTTTTCCGAAACCACTTCCAGTACGGCCAGACTCAACCCGGCTGAGGGCGCCTTCGCCACGACAGGCTGTGTGATGGAGACGGCCTGCGCCACTTGACCCGCAGCCACCACTTGAACCGGAGGCACCGCCGCCGACACGGCAGGTTGCGGGACTGGAGATGGCTGAACGAATCGTTGCGACGTCGCGGGAGCGGGCGGAACGGAACTGGTCGACGCGCCAATCGTTCGCGCGTCGGCGATTCGAACAACGTCTTTCAGCGTATGCAGAGCCCCGAGTTCATCGGGTTGGAACGCGGGAAGATTGGGGACGCGTTCCTGCAGTGCGGACAAAATTTCGACACGCTTGATCGAATCGATTCCGAGGTCATGGTCCAGACTCATCTCGAGATTCAGCATCTCGACCGGATACCCCGTCTTTTCCGAAACCACAGCTAGCACAGTCAACGCCAAGGGCGACGTCACAGCGGGTGCCGTTTCCACGGGCGGCTCGGGTGCTCGTCGAACAGGGGCCGCAACCGGCGGCACCTGTGCCACAGGGCTCTCTGTCCGAGAAACGGTACTGGGAACTGGAAGGGAAACCGAGGCCGGAGCCGGGGCTGTCGTCTGGAAGTCGAATCCCATGACGGCCGAAACGGTCGACGCCGCGGGCTTCGCTGGTTCGGCAGCGACGGCAGGAGCGACGACGGCGCGAACGGGAACGGTCGACGGAATCGGCACAGGTGCGATCGCCGCTGGGGCCTCTGTACGGGCGGAGTGGAGCCGGAGATCCGGTGCGGAAACCGGGGCAACCGGTCCATTCGCCTCGGTATGACGTTCGTTGAGGTATTGGTTGGCAACCTTCGTCAACGTTTTTAGCGCCGCTTCCTGTCCATCCAGGAATTGCTGATGCAACTGTGACGTCTCTTGCTGCATTCGTTGCAGGGTGGTCAGTGTTTCGCGAATCGTGTCGACGATTCCTGCCAGATGAGGATTCTCGGCCGCGCGATTTTCGACCACGGTGGGAGTCACCGTCGATGTTGGAGTTGTCGATGCCGGAACCGTGGAGCTGGTTCCATCGACCAGATTCAGGGGCGCACGAGCGGGAATGGGATCACGCGGTTTCACGTAGTTTGCTCCGCAAATGGGAATCCGCATGCGCTGCGAAGCACTCTGATCGAGCCCTTCACGAGACTGCGGGTCCCAGACTTGCCATTGAATGCTGTGACCGGACGCCGACAAAGTCGCCAGGACAGTCGCCAAATCGGTCAGATTGTTTCGCTTACCGTTCGAGGCATCCGTCGCCAAAGCACGATAGTCCCGTCCTTGCAGAATTGAATTGACCAGTCCCGTCAGGACGCCCCCCGGTCCGACTTCTAAAAAGTCACGAACCCCATCGGCATACATCTGTTCGATTTCGTCCACAAAATGGACGGGTCGGGCAAGCTGAGTTGCCAACAGATCCCGCGCCGCGGCCGGTTCCGTCGGGTATTCCAGTGCCGTGCTGTTCGCATAGACTGGCATCGACGAGGGACTGAATTCGACATCATCCAGAACGGGTCGAAATGTCCCCGCGGCGCTGGCGACCAGCGGGCTGTGAAATGCCGCCGCGACCGTCAGCTTTTTGCCACGAATGTTGCGGCTGGCAAATAACGACGACGCGCGATCAATGTCAGGAATCCGTCCTGACAAAACAACTTGCGTCGGGCTGTTGTGGTTGGCAACGACCAGGTCGAGCGACAACTCATTGATCGCCGCTTCAATCTGAGCGAGCGGCGCGAGCACCGCCAGCATGCCACCTTCATTCTCTTGCGAAGCCGCCATCATCTGACCGCGCAGTGTCGACAGACGATACAGCACTTCGGGAGAGAATCGCTTGGACGCGCAGAGCGCAGTCAATTCGCCGTAGCTGTGTCCGGCAACGGCTTCCGGGCGGATCCCGAAACGGTCGAGCACCGACAACACGGCGAGGCTGACCGCACCGATCGCAGGCTGTGCAATCTGTGTCGCGCGCAATTCCGCTTCGTGCTGATTCCGCGTTTCGGTCGAGAACGCGGGATGCGGATAGATGTAATCGCTCAGTTGTCGCGTCACGGCGGCGTCCGCGGCCAATCCGAACGTCTCGTTTGCCTGATCCAGCACATCCAGCATCATCGGGAAGCGACACACCAGGTCGCGCAGCATGCCGACGTACTGTGATCCCTGACCGGGGAACAAGACGCCCAGCTTTCCGCGACGTATTCCGGCACCATAGACGGCACCGTCGGGCGTCGACCACGCCGTTTTATCGGGATAGCGTTCCAGCATTGTCACTGCGCCAGTGGCAAGCTTTTCCAGATCTGTCGCCTGACGCTCAACCACCAACAGCAATCGATGTCGGTGCTCAACTTGAAACGCAGCACGGCTGGACGACGCGAATGATCGGACGCCGGCCCATTCGGCGCGTCCCAACGGCGCGACCGACGTCCGCAATGCATCGGCCAACGGTCCTGGCTGATCGGCCGATAGCGCAATCACTTGAACGTCGCCGTCCCATTCCGGTTCGCCGAACGACTGTGGTGACTCTTCCAGCACGCAATGAAAATTGCTGCCTCCGAACCCAAACGCGCTGACCGCCGCCCGTCGCGGATAGCCACGCGGCTTCACCCAAGGCCGCGCGACCGTATTCACGTAGAACGGGGAATCGTCGGCCAGGAACGGCTCTGGAGGTTGATTCACTTTAATTGTCGGCGGCAGCACACGATGCTGCAGGGCGAGAATCGCCTTGATGATTCCCGCCGCTCCCGCGGCCGCCTTGGTGTGACCGATCTGAGACTTCACCGAACCAACCGCGCACCAGGCACCACGTCGTCCGGTGGCTTTGTAAACATGCATCAGGCCGGACACTTCCGTGGCATCACCCACTTTGGTTCCCGTGCCATGCGCTTCAACGAGTTCCACGGTCGCTGGTGAAACCCCCGCAATCCGATAGGCGTCCTCCAGGCAGCGAATCTGTCCTTCCGCCTTTGGCGCATAGACCGCGCTGCCCGCCCCGTCGCTGGATGTTCCGATCCCTTTCAGCACCGCATAAATACGATCGCCGTCACGTTCCGCATCGGCCAATCGTTTCAGCACCACAATGCCGGCGCCTTCGCCCAGGATCGTGCCATCGGCATCGCTGGAAAATGGCTTCGCGTCACCTGTCGGTGACAGTGCCGGCGTCTTGCTGAAGCACATGAACATGAAAATGTCGTTGAACGTATCGATCCCCCCGGTGACAACCATGTCACTGCGTCCGGTCGACAGTTCCAGCGCGGCCAAATGGATGGCCGACAACGAACTGGCACACGCGGCATCGACGACACAGTTCGTTCCGTGCAGGTCGAGTCGATTCGCAATACGACCGGCGACGACATTTCCCAACAGACCGGGAAACGAATTTTCCTGCCAGGGCACATAACTTTGTGAAATGCGATTCACGACATCATCGGCGACCACATCAGGTACGCCCGCATCGCGAAGGGCCTTGCGCCAGCGCGGATGTCCCAGGCGTGCCCCCAGGGGGATCACCATCTCGAGCGTGCCAGTCACACCCAGAATACAGCCCACGCGTGATCGATTGAATTTGCGATCCGCACCGTAACCGGCATGTTCGAGTGCGCGTTTGGCTCCGACGAGTCCCAGCAGTTGCGAGGTATCGATGGCTTCCAGATTGTTCGGCGAGATACCGAATTCCAGAGGATCAAAAGGAACCGGCGACAGGAAACCGCCCCGCCGGGCGTAGGTCATGTCAGGCGTTTTCTGATTCGCATCGAAGTAATCATCCGGGTTCCAGTGCGTCGCGGGAACTTCCGTGATCGTGTCGACACCGCGACGAATATTCGACCAGAATTCGTCGAGACTTCCCGACTTGGGGAACAAGGCGCTCAATCCGACGACGGCCAACGGCACGGGAGTCGGGGCGGATGCATTCGATGGATTCATAGTCGATTGGGTATCGAGACTTTGATCAGAGGAAAATCGCGGATCGGCGGGACATCGCGTCGCATCGTTCATATCAGACGTTCCCCACCAGTTGAGCCGACGGAACAATTCGTCCCAGTTCGGCGGAAATGGGGAATCCTTGATTTCGTAACAAATTCAGTCTGTGCATCACTGCCGCTCCATGCAGCAGATTGAACGCCACCGTCGCCACGCGACGATTCGCCGCTTCGGCCAGAAATGTGCCGCGCGTCCATTCGTTGAACGCGCCCATCGCCGGACCGCACCAGATCTGGTAGTCCATCTTCCGAGTGGGCTCACCCGTGTTCGCCCAACGTGATGATTGGCCCAGGTACCAGCGAAAGACGAGTGCCATCTTGTGCTTGGGATCGCGTTCGCCACGTTCCACTTCCGCGGGATTGCGGGTGGAAAAATAGGCCGCTGTCTGCAGCCAGATCTCTTCCAGCGATGTGCGGAACAAATTCTTTTCCAGCCACTCGCGATCGGTTTTCGAGATCTCGTCGATGCCTTTGGAGTTGCGATAGATCTCGTAGAGCTTCGCCGCCCGCATCGGAAACATTGTGCCGCGTTTGAGAACCTGTACCTTCACGCCCATCTCGAACATGTCCGCACAGGGACACATCGTGACATCGGCTTGCTCGGCATCGGCCAGCATCTGGCGAACCGAGTCGCAGGTTCCCGATTCGACGCAGGCCTGTTGTACGGAACCGACCAGGACGTACGCCGCCCCCATGGCAAACGCCGCGGCCGTGGATGCGGGCGTCGAGATTCCGCCTGCCGCTCCGACTCGCAAAGGTTGTTCGAACTTGTACTGTGCCATCGCGCGGTCGCGCAGGGCGAGAATTGTGGGAAGCAGTGTCAGGGCAGGGCGATTGTCCGTGTGCCCCCCCGAATCGGCTTCGGCCGTCATATCCTGTGCAATCGGAACCTTTTCGGCCAGGTGGGCCTGTTCGGCGGTGATCGCATTCTGTTCCACGAGATGTGACAGCATTTTGGCCGATGCTGGCGCAAAGAACTTCGAGCCGACCTCGATTCGTGAGACCTTGGCGATGACACGATTTGGTGTGACGATTTCGCCCGTCTTCGATCGGTGAATCCCATGCAAACGATAGCGAACGATGTGCGGCGTCAGATCGAGATACGCCGACGCTTCGACCAGACGCACCTCACGCCGCAGATACAGATCGACCAGTGCGCATTCGAGTGCCTGTTCATTGGGACTGTGAATCAGGTTGATGCCGAAGGATTTTCGTCGCGCGCGAATCGGTGGGGAAAACGTCCCCGGCGCGCCCGTGACCACGCCACTCGACGAAACCGATACCGGACTTGTCAACTTCGACAAGCGATCGATCGCGGCTTCGACTCGACTCAGGCTTAACCCCGCCGAGCCGAAGACGCCCAGCATTCCATGCTCGGCCATCTCTTCCACGATTTGCTCGGACCCGATCCCGGCCGCCATCGCGCCGGAAACATAGGCAAATCGCAAGCCATGATCACGGCGGAACGAATCGTCCCCCAGTTGCTCGGGCACAACCGGCGGGACAACACCAACGATCGGATGAGAGCTTGAGGCATGATGCGGTGAACCGATCGTCCCCACACCGCCGCGCGCCAAACCAAGCCCTTGCGTGGTGCTGACGATCATGAGCGGTGTTTTGATGTCGTGAACGGCGGCTGCGACCGAGCCTGGATCGAGCGCGACTGAGCCGCCCGTCGATGACCACCAACCGAGTAGCGTCTGAGTGGAAGACGTCATATTTAAGTCAAATTCGCTTGATGCGAGTGTCAAAACCGTGAAATTCGATACATCGTCGCGTCGGCCACGTCGCATCGCGTAGCGGTGCGACGTTGAAAGAAGGAATCGTGTCCGTTGTCCGAGACCGAAAAACTGGAGTGTCTTCGAGTTCCAGACTGAACGTGTCTCCCGCGTTCCGATGAGCGGCCAGCCAGCCAGTATAAAAGACCCGACCGGAGGTTGCACGCCGCGCCGCGCCCAAACAGCCCCCCCAGTCGTCACATTCGGTAGCGATTAAATCGGTTATCCGGGCGCGTCGTCCGCCGGTTGACGACCCATGATCCCATTCCAATGCCTCGAATAGGCTTCTTCGATCACCCCACAAGAAATCACCACAAGGCAATTATTTGTAAAGACTTACGAACAAAAACATGTAAACAATGCCCATGAGCCGCACGAATTGAAACGATGAGTCATCATGAACCTTTTTGACGAACGCCCACAGAAAAACAACCCAAAACGCCCAGTCACACAAAACGACGCATTCATCCCATCTCACGCTTCAATCGAGGTGCCCAGAAATTTTTGATCACCTTGATCAACTCGATCAAGATGATTCATAAGAGCAATAATTCAAATTAGTTACGAATATCGAAGGCATTGAGCATCTTGATCGACTTGAGCATCTTGTCCAAGGGCCCCTTTCGAGACGGCGTTGATCGGATTTTCGTTTTGGCACCTTAGCGACAACCGATTCCTTCCATGTCGTGAAAAGGAGAATGATTGGCTCATAAAGAATTGATGACATCGCCATCGCGATCATCTCCCAACCAAGATTCATCAGTCCGCTCGTCCATGCGAGCGGGGCATTCACCTGCGACGCGTCGTTCACTCTCGTTCGTCGCCACCGTGTTCGTCGCAGCCGCAAGACCACGTCGACTCGATGCACCCATGATACGACTTCCTGAGAATCTGTCCCGGTCAAAACGGCCGTCGTTTCCAAACGTTTGGAAGGTCCGTGGACACGACTGCGGGCTGCGACCGAAGTCCTCGACCGGCCCGCCGTGACGACTTTCTTCGTTCCGAATGAGCGGGGGCAACGTGAAGTCGGAGAGGGCACGGAGGAGATGCGTTAGGAGGAGTGCGCAGCAGCAATGTGCCGCGTGTCACCAGGTGAGAACTGGGACGGGGCCTTCATCGCGTGCGGCAGAAGGCTCGATCCAATCGGATGTGGAGCACTCCTGCGTCGCGATTCCGGCGAGGCGCGCGAAGTTCGCCAGGATGTCTCGGCCATGCTCGGTCAGCACCGATTCCGGGTGGAACTGCACGCCGAACAGCGGCCGGGTGCGATGCTCAACAGCCATCGGAATCCCGTCGGCGGTCCAGGCCGTGATTTCCAGATCCGGGGGCAACGTCGCCTCATCAATGATCAGCGAATGATACCGAGCCACGCGCAGCGGGGACGGGAGATTCGCGAATAAGGATGTGCCGGTGTGTTCGATCAATGAGGTACGACCGTGGATCGGTTCGGGGGCGCGAATGACGTTTCCGCCGAGCGCCGCCGCGATCGCCTGATGGCCCAGACAGACACCCAGCGTGGGAATCGTGCTGCTGAGCTCGCGGATCAGTTCGATCGAAACCCCCGCTTCGTTCGGCGTACAGGGACCGGGCGAAATGACGATCGCTTGTGGCGCCATCGCCCGAACCATGTCCGTCTGAATCGCATCATTTCGGACAACACACGTCTCACATCCCAGCTCCACGAAATAGCGGGCCAAGTTGTAGACAAAACTGTCGTAGTTATCGATCAACAGCAGCATGGGTAAAGCGGACTTTGGCGGCCAGATCGAATCCGATGATCCTGTTTCATTTCGGCGACTTCCCATCACCGGCTCAAAGCGCTTTTAGCATTCCCGCCGCTTTTGTGAGCGTTTCTTCATACTCGGCGGCGGGATTGGACTGAGCCACAATTCCACCACCAACATTACATTGTAGCCAGCCATGCCGCTGAACAAATGTTCGAATCAGCAAATTGCTGTCGATTCGGCCGTCCGGTCCGACATAGAACAGACTGCCGCAGTAGGGTCCGCGAACCGTGGGTTCCAGTTCCGCAATGATTTCCATCGCTCGAACTTTGGGTGCCCCCGTAATCGAACCACCGGGGAACGTCGCCCGGAACAAATCCCAGATCGTCGCTTCTTGCCGCAACTGGCCCCGAACTTCTGACACCAGATGCTGGACCGTTTCGTACGATTCGACCGTACAAAGCTGAGGAACACGAATCGAGTTGGGCTGGCAGACGCGGGACAAATCGTTCCTTAGCAGATCAACGATCATCACATTTTCCGCCTGATCCTTGTCGCTCTCACGCAGTTCGTCGCGTGTGAAGAGATCGGCTTCGGGACCTCGTTTGCGTTGCCGCGTTCCCTTAATGGGCCGCGTTTCGACTTCACCGTCCGTCACACACAGAAACCGTTCTGGCGAGGCACTTACAATCGACCAGTCGTCCCATTGCATCAGCGCCGCAAAGGGGGCCGGATTGACCGTGCGTAAGCGGGCAAACAGCTCAAGCGAAGGACAAGGGGCCGGGGCGAGCAACCGCTGCGACAGATTCGCCTGAAAAACATCTCCGGCATAGATGTATTCGATCACACGTGCGACGTTGCGAAGATACTCGTCGCGTGTGAACGTACTTGTCACGTTCGCCGTCTCACCCAGCGGGAATTGCGCGGCAAAGGACAGATCCATTCGCGGCGTTGGACTTGATGAATCCGATGCCGGAACCGCTTTTGAAAGCTCTGTCTTGACCTGATGCAGACGATCGGCCGCGCGCCGGCTTCGGCGATCCTCGTCCGTTTCCGGCCAACCTTGCGAGATTAGCCATAGCGTCCCGGCAAAGTGGTCCCAGGCGAGCACCCAGTCGTAAAGTCCCACGGCCATGACGGGGAGTTGAAATTCGTTATGGACGGCAGACGGAATTCGTTCCCAGCACTGTCCCAGTTCGTAGCCCAGCAGTCCCGCGATCCCACCCTGGAATGGTGGAAGACCTGGCACGGCCGCGCCCTGCCAGCGTTCCCACGCCGCTGAGACGTCCGCAAACGGATCGAGTCCGTAACGGGGCGCATCGAGTTGCCAGTGCGCGACCGGATCGGCCGTGAGAAACGAATATCGTCCGACCGGCTGCCGCTGAAGGGCACTATCCAGCAGCAGCAACCGCGGCCAGTGCGCAAGCGCCCGAACCGCCGTCACGACATCCAACGCCGGATCGAGCTGTTCAACGAAAGGTTGTTGTGAGGACGTCGTCATCGTACCCGGCGCCGTGCAATCTAACCTCCGGGTCTCTGTGTCTCCGTGTCTCCCTCACTCCCAATGTGTTCCCAATGTCAGCGTTACCGTCGCTTGGGTCCAGTGGGAGTGAGGGAGACACGGAGACACAGAGACACGGAGAGGATATGAAGGAGTTCAATGAGAAGACCGGGCGCAGTGTATGCTGCGTCCGGCCTGGATTCGAATCGATACCGGTATCAACCTGCTTCGGCCATGGCCGGAATCTGCAGGGCTTCGTTGATCAGTCCCAGGGTTTCGTCGAGTTCTGGTCGGAACAGATCTCCGATCAACAGGTCGGTGATGTCCCCTTTGCGATGCGGATGCTTCGCGACGAACTTCCCGAAGCTGAAGCCTTGATAGTACGCACAGACCAGTGATCGCATGCGTTCCATCCCACGGACATAGTCCGCTTCCCAAGCGCCCAACTGAGCGCCCGAGGTATCTCCCTTGGCGAGTCCTTCGCAGACGGCATCGGCGGCCAGTTCACCCGACTTCAGCGCCAGCAGCACGCCCGAGGAATAGAGCGGGTCGAGGAATCCAAAGGCATCGCCGACCAGCACCCAGCCATTCCCCGCCGCTTTCTGCGAGCGATACGAATACTCTTTGGCCGCCCGGAATGGTTCGACGCGTTTTCCGATACTGATTCGTTCTTTCACCGCCGGACACTTATCGACTTCGGCATTGTAGATCGCTTCGAAATCCTTCGTATCACGGTTCTTGAACAGATACCCGTAGTCGGCGACCGCTCCAACACTGACGATATTGTCGTGCAGCGGGATATACCAGAACCATCCGGCTTTGCCTTGGATTTGCAATACCACGGTCGCACCTTCGTCACGGCCCGTATCGCGCCAAGCGCCTTCCCAATACGTCCAGACGGCGGCCTTTTTCAAGGCGGGATCCCATTCACGCAGACCGAGCTTGCCCATAATGAGTGAACTCTGGCCGCTGGCATCGACGATCACGTCGGCGCGTTCGATCCGTTCGCCGCCATTTGCTTCGTCCTGGACACGTACGCCGACAGCGCGGTCACCTTCAAACAGCACTTCCAGCACGCGGACACCCTGTTGGACGTCGACACCATGCTCGATCGCGTTGTCCATCATGCGCATGTCGAAATCGCTGCGTCGCACCTGCCAGGTCTGCGACGATTCATGCGGCTTATGATCCAGGAAGTAAAACGGTTCGGACAACCGGCCACTGGAACCGACGAACTGCACGCTGTACTTCCGCACGAATTCGCTCGCCTTCATCTTGTCGAGCATGTTCAGGCGTTGCATCACGTGATACGTCTGCGGGATCAGCGATTCGCCAATGTGATAGCGTGGAAAATGTTCGCGTTCGAGCAGTCGCACCTTGTAGCCGCGCTGTGCGATCAAGGTCGCCGCCGTTGTTCCCGACGGTCCGCCACCAATCACGATCACGCGAGGCTGGGTTGGTTCAACCATTTCAGAGCGATCCTTTCGAATGAATTTGCTCGTGCCATGAAAAGAGCCGCGGGAACGACGAAACCCACGAGCTCCATTGTTTGCAACGTCTTCAAGACGTCCAGTACGAAGCTTATTTTTCGTGTCGCCACACGCTATCGTCGTCTTCATGGGGATGACGGACGGCGTGCAACAGTTCGACCAGTTGTTTCAAATCTTTCTCGGACAGGTGCCCCAACTGCCGGTTGTGACAGTCGCGGACAGCGACTTCAAGCTGTTTGAGAAGTCGCAAACCTTCGGCGGTGATTCCCACTTCGACCACACGGCGGTTTTCGGAACGGCGTTCGCGATGAACGAGCCCCCGCTCTTCCAGCCGGTCCAACAGCCGCGTCATATCGGGTGCACGGGAGATCAGCTTATTTCCCAGGGCCGACGTCGGCATGGTGGTGGGATGCACCGCCTCGAGCAGTCGCAAGGAGTTATATTGTTGCGCCGACAAATCAAACTGCGCGAACATTTCGTCTTCGAGTGATTTCAGCCGGTCATACGTCCGCCAAAGACTGAGATACGCCTCTTGCTGAAGCGAATCGAATCGAGATTTACGCGCGGCAGTTTTCATGATGTTTTTCTTTCACCACGAAGCTACCGCCCCCGGCTTCAGTCGTCAAGACGATTGTCGTTTAAACGTTTTTCGGCAAGATCGGGAGCGGAACTTGAATTCCATCCATGTTTCTCGTTCGCTTCGCGTTTGCCGTCTGCTTCTCGCGAACAAGCTCCGCTCGGTTCCCCCTCGTTCCCAAGCTCCCGCTTGGGGACGCTTCATCTGCCCAGAAGCCGCAAGCAGGTGGATTTTTGACCGCCTTCTCACTTGGCACAAACCGAGATCGCATGAGGCGTTACCAAGCGGGAGCTTGGCAACGAGGGACGGTCGGGGGGGACGGGGAACGAGGGACCGAGGGGGATCCCTGCGATGTCACACGCGCAAGAACGCGCGATGCCGGTACAGGAACCAGAGCATCAGCCACTTGATGGTTAGGACACCGAACATTAGGACGGCTCGTTGTGCTTTCTCACCCTCGGTATGTCCCGCCGCTGTACACCACTGGCCGACGTATCGGATCACGCCGCCGAGAAAGAATTCACTCATCTTGCTGAAATCGACGAAATTCTGCATGACGTAAATCGTGATGGCGTTCATCCCGATGACGATGAAAAAGAAAGCCCAACGACGCCATCCAATGACATCGATCAGCAAGTAAAAGACGGCGAGCAACGTCAGACTCCATCCGCCCGTGACAAGCACAAATGAACTGGTCCACAGGATCTTGTTCAGCGGGAAGCTAAAGCTCCACAAATAACCGGCCGCCAAACAAACGATGGCTCCCGCACACAATCCCAGGAACTTGTGAAATCGAGTGTACGACGACCGCAGCCAGTGGCCGGTCAGTACACCCAGCAGCGCAGTTCCAATCGCGGGGATCGTCGAAAGCACACCTTCATTGTCGCCAAGTTTGTAATGCAGTTTTCCGGGAATCAGAAGGCGATCGACGTAGCCGACCAGACTGCCTTCCATCGTCAAATCGAACGGCTGAAACCCCGGTGCCGGAACGAACCGCAGCAGCGCCCAATAGCCCGCGATGATCCCGATGGCCAGGAGCGCCTGACTGCGAATGCCCAGATGCAGGACGGCAAGCGCGGCGAAGAAATAGCAGATCCCGATCCGCTGCAGGACACCGGGCCAGCGGAAATTGGTGAAATCGAGCTGCAGGATGCCGTTTCCGATCAGCCCGAGTGCAATCAAAAGCAGCGTCCGGCGAATGATGCGAGCATAGACGCCCGAACGATTCGGGACGAGTTCACCGGCCGTTTGATACTTCGTCAGGGAGAAGGGCAGGACGACACCGACCAGAAACAGAAACAACGGAAAAATCAGGTCGTAGAAGTGAAATCCATCCCATTTCACGTGTTCCAACTGCGTCACGACGATCGGCACACCCAGCCACGTCGCCAGGGCTTTGAAAAAGGAATCACCCCGGATAATCCAGAACATGTCGAATCCGCGCAAGGCGTCGATCGATTGCAATCGCGGTTCGCTGGTGACCTCCACAGGCGGTGCAGACGAGGGAGCGGATGTCATCGGAGGGACTCGAAAGAAGAAAGGATACGGGGCCCATTTGATTCGGCATGCACGCCACAGCGCGTGGGCACCAGTTCACCCGATTCACTCGAAAATCACAACGTCACGCGCGAAATACGGCTTCGCGGAACCGAATGTCGCTGCTTGACCGCCGCGCCGCACCACCGGTATCTTGGCCCGTCCTGATTTTGAGAGTCCGTTTCCGCATGAAGGCCAACACGATGTTGATCAAGGGTCGGCTGTTTCCCTGTTCTTTTCTGTTCGCACTGGTCGTCTGTCTCGGTTGCGAACCGTCAATCCCCAAAGGCACTTCGAAGCCTGGTGCTGACGCGTCAGCGCCAGCAGGGGACGCCGGGACGTCGGCGGGAAATTCGAGTTTGAAACGGTTGATCATTCTCTCGAATACGGATTCACCCTTCTGGGATGCGTGTCGGGAAGGGGTGCTCGCCACCAACAGTGAACTGAAACTGAAAGAGTCCGGACTGATTGCGGTGCTGGACGTCAACGATGGAACGGCCCAGGGACAATTGTCCAAGCTTCAGCAGTACGGCACGCAAAGCGATATCGCGGGAATCGGAATCTCGGCACTCGACGCCGAGAACGTAGCGATCGCCGATGAACTGCGCGCGATCCAGAAGAAGGGAATCAAGATCCTGACGATCGATTCCGACGTGAAGCGTGAATCGTTCCGTGATGCACGCCACGCCTTCGTCGGAACCGACAATGCGGGGGCGGGGCGCGTACTGGGGATCTGCGCCAAAGCCCTTCGACCTGAAGGAGGCGAGTACGTCGCATTCGTCGGACGTAGCGGGGCTCAGAACGCCATCGATCGCATTGGAGGATTTGGTGAAGGGGCCGGAGAGAAGTTCCACTTCAAAGACACGATGACTGATGACACGGACAAAACCAAAGCGCGCGACAACGTCCGCAACGCGATGCGCAATCATCCCAACTTGAACGTGCTGGTGGGGATCTGGTCGTACAACGCCCCCGCGATCGTCGACATCGTCAAAGAGACGAATCGCCGGAAGGATTTTTCGGTCGTCGTGTTCGACGCCGAACCTACGGCAATCACGGCCATGGCGGACGGAAACATCGATGTCATGGTCGTGCAAAATCCATTTCAGATGGGCTACCAGGGCATTCGTGCGTTGGCCGCTTTGGTCACTGACAACAAAGCCGTCCTGACCGAGATGTATCCGAAGTTCGGTCAGCCGGACGGAGATGTCTATGACACGGGCCTGAAAGTGGTCGTGCCGAATACGGATTCACCTATTAAGGGCGACTTGTTCGAGAAGGGCGTGGAGTTCATCACACTCGACAAACTGCAGGAATGGATGAAGAAGTACGGTCTGACCGGTTCGTGACCTCGCCTGTGATACGTTTCATCGTTCATGTTCGTCGTTGCCAAGCTCCTGCTTGGCAACGAACGAGATCGCATGAGACGTTCCAAGCAGAGCTTGGTAACGAGGGGAGAGGTAACGAAGGGAAGCGAGGACGAGGGGACGAACGCTTCTTGCTCCTCGTTGCCAAGCTCCGCTTGGCAACGCGTCCTATGCGTTGGACGTGTATGTGAAGGACCGGGGCCAAGTTCCTGCTCGACAAGAACGAGATCGCATGAGGCGTTACCAAGCGGAGCTTGGTAACGAGGAAACGAGGAACATCAATTTCCGGGCTCCCGCATGTGTTGATTGCTTGAGTGAAGGTACAGAGTTCATGACGGCTTCTGTTGTTGTCGCGTTGATCGTCATGGCGATGATTGCGATCGGTGTGATTGGTCTGCGTCAGTTCGTGTCAAAAGGCGAAGCCACGCGGCATCAGTTGGGACTGATCGCGGCCATTTTTGTGGTCGTCTGCTGTACGACTCTATTCGATGAACATCACAACTACGTGATGAAATGGGACGTCAGCGTGATCGATCTGCTCAGGCAGACGACCATGTTGTCGCTGATTGCACTCGGAGCGGCCGTCGTCATTATCGCGGGCGGGATCGACTTGTCTGCCGGTTCGGTCATGGCATTCAGTGCCTCGATCTGTGCGACGCTGATGGCGCTGCTCGCCCCCGAAGCGGTCAGCCAGTCGCAGCCCCTGGGAATCGGTGTCATCGTGATCGCCATCACGGGCACGCTGATCACGGGACTCTTGGTCGGCAGCCTGCATGCCTGGCTGATCACAGAAATTGGACTGCCCCCATTTGTGGCGACGCTGGGAACGCTGGTGGGGCTGCGAAGCCTGAGCCGAGCGATTGTTGAGAACGTCACACAGACGATGCTGGGCGGGGCGCGGACGCAGATCAATATCGCCGATCCATCTTTCCGCGAGCTGTCGGGAGCGATGTCGGGAACGGTCTGGAATCTGTCGATTCTGGTCGCCGTGATTGCCGCATTTCTCTGGCTGCTGCTGGCCAAAACGGTCACCGGACGTCATCTGTATGCGTTGGGCGGCAACGAACAAGCCGCTCGTTTGAGCGGCATTCAGACCAATCGGATGAAGTGGCTGGCCTATTGCATCAGCGCATTGCTGTCGTCGGTTGCAGGAGTGCTGTCGGTCAGTCAGTTGAGTGTCGCCGACCCACAAACGCTGGCACGCGGGTATGAGCTGAACGCGATCGCCGCCGCAGTGGTCGGCGGATGCAGTCTGCAAGGTGGGATCGGAACCATCCCCGGCACGATCCTGGGAGCACTATTCCTGCGAGTGGTCATTGATGGTGTGGCCAAGATCATCAAGACCGGCGCGGATGTGTATGAAGGCCTGATCGTCGGCGTCCTAGTCGTCTTCGCCGTGGCGTTCACCAAATCCTCGGATGCCACGACATCCTCGCGACGAAAACTGTTTGCGGGACCACTGGGCTGGGTGACGATTCTGAATCTGACTCTACTGGCTGGAATCATGATGGCGCTGTTGGGTGCGAAACTGGTTCGCGGCCGGGTTCAGATGGATGCCGCCTGGCTGGCGCTCACGGCGGCCGTCTCGACCTTGTGCCTACTGCTGATCGTGCGGACAAGCCTGTCGCGTCAGATGAAGCGAACTCTCGGGATTGCCTGGGCGGTGATTTCCATCGCCAGCGCCATCGGTCTCGACAGGGCCTATCCCGGAGTCCAGCGTCGTTCGGCGATGTCGATGGTCCAGCAGATGGGCGGAAGCCTGAACCAAGATGACGATGCTGGAATTCGGGTCGATCTGACCGGTCAGCGTTGCGACGACGTAGCCCTGAAACGGTTGTTACCGAAGCTGCGCTACTTCAACAAGCTCTCGGAACTGCAATTGTCACAGACGGACGTCACCGACGCGGGGCTGGACGCCGTCGGCAAAACGTTTCAGGACATGCCATCGCTCAAACGAATCGATGCCACCGACGCGAAAGTGACGAGTGGCGGCATCACGAAACTCAAACGAACGCTCGGTCAGGTCGAAGTTCGTCCGTAGGGATTGAACGAGACGACCGTGTTGGCACACCGACTCTTCGGGTGGCAAGATGGGACCAACGATCACTGAACTCGCCGGGGTTTCGGCAATCCCATCCCCCCTGCCACCAGACGCGTCTGTTTCGTCCTGACGAAGCACTGTCCCGACAAAGCACTACTCGCTGAACTCATCGAGTTCGCGGGGAGCGGTCAACAGCTTGCCGACGAATTGCGAGGTGGGCAGGTTTCCCAAAAGGTAGGTATGCCGACCTTCTCGCACCATGATCTTGGTATGGGCGGGCGTGCCAAAGTCACCTTGTCGTTGCGAAGGTCTCAGCGTCACCTGATGTTCGCCTGCGGGCAATTCGACGCGAAAGACCTGGATCGTATCAGGCAAGAGACCCCAACAGCGCGTGTCAGCCGATTCCGAGGCTTCCCAGGCCACTCCCGCCGCCATCACGGCCAGGCTGGTCAGCGAATCTTTCTGGACGTCGGCGACTTCTTCGATGCCGTAGATGATCCCCTTTTTCACGACGCGACGGGCGACGGCCCGCGCGAGCACTTGAGGATAGAGCGCCTGCTGCTGGCGCACGGCCATCTCGCCGATATCGACAATGGTGGCCGTCTTTCCAACGGCTTTGCCGTCGATGTTCACGGAGACGCAATCGGCCACCGGAACGAAATTGACGACGCGTGGAATCTTTACCGGCGCGAAGGTTGGCGGAATGTTGCGATTCGCAAAGCAATTGAAAATGCGGTCGGCCAGGAGCAGTTCGATCTGCGTCACCGGTTCGATGGCTTCTTCTTTGATCGGACCGCGGCCCACCAGGGTGAAGATGTACAATGCCCCATTGCCTGGGTGCATTGGAACTTCGTACTGGCAACGCTGAAGGTCCGTTTGACCGTCGCGGAACTTCGGTTCCCAATTCGCGACTTGAACGCGAGCACGCACGGCTTCGGTCAGCGTCAGCGGGGATTCTTCCGCCAGCATTCCGCGGATGTAGGGGCCCAGCGCGACCTGTTTGAACGCCAGAACGGGATTCTTGTCCTTGTCTTCGTCTTTGTACTTTTCATCGACGGTTTGGATGATCTCTTGTTGCTTGTCGACCATCTGCTTGGCGTAAGCCCCGGCGTCGCCGCCCTCGGACATCAGATTCGATATCGACAGCATCGCGCGGACGAGAACTTTTTCGTAGTCTTCGCCGGCATAGGCCCGGGCGTTATCGTCGGTCAACATCGACGCCACGGCTTTCGTTGCATCGAAGTCTTCCAGTTCATCGAACCGGTCTCGCACTTTTCGCAGGTGCTGCTCTGCTTCTTTCGGCCGCCCCGATGCCAGTTCGATGATCGCCTTATCGAGCAAGAGGACGTCGCGTTCGCCCTTCCGCTTTTTCAGCAGTTTGTCGACATGCTCTTCGGCTTCGGACAAACGACCGTCGAAAAACGCCATGCGAATCGGCTGCACGCGATCAAAGTGCGATGCACATCCGGTGAGCGCGAGGACGAGCAGACTGAGACAGTGCAGGGCGGTCCCGCCGAATGATCGGCTCAATGAGTGAAGGCGTGCGGGTGTCGACGATGCCGATCGGGCATTCCTGCAATTCGTTCCTCGGCAATCGGCCAGCAACGGATAGTTCATGGCGACCTCGGTCAATCGTCCGCTCACAACTTGAATCTCAGCCCGCTCCGTAGTGCTTGAGCTTGCCGAGTTTCGATTTGTGATAACCCTTGCGGATTTCAGCCGATTCCGTTTCGGTCTTGCCGGTGGCCAGATTGACCAGTTCCAGCGTCAACAGATAGTCGCGCTGGTAGTCCTTATTGTTGCTCTTCGTCGTTCCCGACGTGATGGTCGCGTAGAGCGCATAGTCGATCGGTTCTTGCTCTTGCTCCATGATCGCGGCGAATTTGCGCCGTGCGGCGGGCTTATACAAGTCATCGGGGCGCAAGCCAGCCTCTTGCAAACCGGATCTGACCAGACGGGCACTGACCAGTTCGAAGGCCTCGGAATCATTGATGATTGTGTTGACCTTCTGGTAGATCTGATCTCCAAAATCACCGATCTCTTCGGCACTGCGGTTGTCGACGTGCAGGAAGCAGACGCGTTTCTTGCACGGAACGCCATCGTGCGAAGTCAACTGAACGGTGTTCATCTCACGACCGAGCAACTGGCTGACCGACGTCTGTATCAGTGGTTCCCAGGTTTCAGCCCCGGCGGTATGGCTGCCGACCATGTTTTCGTCGGTGCCTTTCAGCACGTGGGCGTATTGATGCCCCTTGCAGCCAACACCGAATGTCATCAGCAATGCCGAGGCCGACATGCCAAGATTCTGAATGAAACGCCGCCGATCCATGGCTCCGCTCCCGACAACAATCCGTATAACGCCTGAGTTGATAAATAGCCTCAATCCATTGAGACCACTTCGTCAATCAGGTTGCCACCATCGGGAAACATTCCACCACGATGGCAGACAGGTCCGTGCTATCCATTTCGACCAGACCGCAGCAATTCTTCACACCAGACCATGAAGCATTGCGAAGGTGGAAGAGGATGGTAGTCAGATGGGGAGAATGCGAACAGACGGATTTTGCCGGGCGGCAGGTTCTGCCGGGCCATGTCCACTGCCAAAGTGAGTTTCCGTTCAGATGTGGCGACGACGATCGATCTTCCGTGAATCGGTGCCCTGGACGCAAAACAAGCCGCCCGACGAATCGGAGCGGCTTGATGAGATCGTATTGGGGTTCACGACGACGGGCAGTTCGTAGGCCCAGACGCGGTCAAATTCCGCCGGAAGACGAGTCCCCAGAACTATTTTCGGCTGACGGACAATTGTTCAGAGGCCAGTTTCGGCAGCAACTGTTGCACGAACGCAATCGCCTCTTCAACCTGGTCCGCCTGGATCAGCACCAGATCGCCGGGAACCATTTGACGGAGCGTCATTTCAATCGCCTTCATCTCGCCCCGCGTTTCAACGACGTTCTCTGGTCGCAACCGTTTACCCAGGGCAAACCCTTTGCGCATCAGGCGACAGACTTCTCCGTCTTCGCGACCACGTGTACATGCGTCTTCATAGAGCACCATGAAGTCGAAGCCGTTCGCAATCAATTCCGCCTGACGGATGATGTCTTCGTCGCGGCGGTCGCCTGCGGCCGTGTAGACGATGACACGTCGTTCGTGCGGCATCTTGTTGAACGCTTCGCACAAGGCGGTGATCGCCGCCGCGTTGTGTCCGTAGTCGATGACAATCGTCGATCCCTGGAACTGCAGCACGTTGAACCGTGCGGGCACTTTCTGAGTATCGTTGACGAAGGTTTCCAACGCATGTCGAATCATTTCGAACGGCACGCCCAGAGTCCATGCCGCCGAAGCCGCCGCCATGGCGTTTTCAACCTGGAATCCGATCAGACCGCCGAACGTCAATGGGACGGAATCGAGCAGAGCAATTCGAGCTTCCCACGATCCTTCGGCCGCCATGATGCAGTTGTTTCGCACATACACCACTTTTCCCCCTTTGGCGCGATGTGACACCAGTAGCGGATTCGTGGGCGACTTCGAGAAGAACAGAGTCTTCCCCGGGCAATACTCGGCCATTGAAGCGGTGAGCGGGTCATCGGCATTGAGGACGGCGTAGCCCGATGGCGACACCGATTCAACGATCACGCGTTTGACACGAGCGAGTTGTTCGGGCGTTTCAATCCCGTTCAGCCCCAGATGATCGCCGTCGGCAATGTTCGTCACGACTGCGGTATTGCAGAGATCGAAGCCCAAACCTTCCCGCAGGATTCCGCCACGTGCGGTTTCCAGCACGGCCGCCTCGACGGCTGGATTCGCGAGAACGGTTCGTGCGCTCTTTGGGCCACTGCAGTCGCCGGTATCCAGGCGGCGGTCGTTCAGGTACACCCCGTCGGTGCAGGTCATTCCCACGCGTTTGCCGGTGCAACGCAGGATGTGCGAGATCAAACGGGTTGTCGTCGTCTTTCCGTTTGTGCCTGACAGGGCCACGATTGGAATGCGACCATCATCTTCGGGTTTGAACATCGTACCGACGATCGCTTCGCCGACGGCGCGTGGCTTTCCGGCCGACGGTTCCAAGTGCATTCGCAGCCCGGGTGCGGCGTTAATCTCAACAATGATCCCGCCTTGTTGTTCCAGCGGGCGGCTGATGTCTTGGCACACGACGTCGACGCCGGCGATATCCAGACCGACCATCTGCACACCGTCGATGACACGGGCCGCGACTTCAGGATGAACCAGATCGGTCACGTCGGTCGCCGATCCACCCGTGCTCAGGTTGGCATTGCGTCGAATCAGCACGATTTGGCCGGCGGCGGGAATGGAATCGACGGTCAATCCCTGTTCCTGCAGGACACCCTTTGCGATCTCATCCAGTCGCAGTTTGCTGAGCGATGTGGCGTGATCTTCCCCACGACGCGGGTCCTTATTCGCCTCTTCGACCAGTTGATTGATAGTGTGACGTCCATCGCCCGTCACCTGGGGCGGTTCGCGACGAGCCGCGGCCACCAGTTTGTAACCAATCACCAGCAGTCGATAGTCTGCTCCGTGTGCGAACTTTTCGCAGATGATCTCGTCGCCTTCTTCAATCGCGGCGGCGTAGGCGGCCAAGACTTGTTCACGCGTATTCAGATTGCAGGCGACGCCACGTCCCTGATTGCCGTCCTGCGGCTTGATCACCACCGGGACACCGATCTGCTGCGCGGCCGCCCAGGCGTCTTCCGCGCTGGTGACAGGTCGACCTTTCGGAACGGGGACACCGACGGCATCCAGCAACTGCTTCGTCAATTCTTTATCTTGGACAATCGATTCGGCGACGGCCGACGTGCGATCGGTTTCGGCCGCCAGAATGCGATGTTGCTTACAACCGTATCCAAGTTGCACCAAACTGCGATCATTTAGACGGCGCGCCGGGATGCCTCGAGCCAGTGCGGCGCGGACGATTGAGCCGGTGCTGGGGCCGAGACGAATCTGTTGATCGAGGCTGCGGATCGTGGCGACGCGCGCGGTGCTGTCGAAGTTTTGACCATCGATCGCGGCTTTTACCAGTTCGGCAGCAGCGGCAAGCGCCATTCGGCCGACAGGTTCTTCACAGTATTGGACGGCGATTTTGCAGACACCCGCCGGTTTAAACTCGGAAACTCGGGCGAACTTGACGGCGCAACCCGCATGCTGCTGCAGCGCAATCATCGCTCTCGCGACGAGTTCGGCCAAGAGCATGGACGACGTCCGCCCGATGGTCTCGTTCTCGTCGTCAGGACTGGCCGGACGATTCAGTTCCGGCAGCATCGTGACTGCTCTATTCCGAATCGCGTCAATCTCTTGCGTCGTTTTATCAAGATGCATGGCGTTATCGATCTCAACTTCCAGAACGGTGAGTTGCGACCAGATATTCGGACCTCGCAAAGCGCGCGTTGTCCCGAGATTCATGATTCGTACATCCTTACAGCGCTTGTTTCGTTGTCCAGCGATGTCCTGATTCCAGTGAACCGCGCGGTCACTGTTGCCCTGAGGTGATGAACTCCATACCTCATTGCTCCTGCGAGCACCCAGACTTTTGGGGAATCCTGCATCCTGGAACTTGTCTCGATCGTTTCGACTCGGTCATCCGTCACTGCGACAACCGATCGAAGGTTTGTTCGTCGCGGTGACGAGAGCAAACGGTTGCAATCGTCGTACCGATACGAACGAGTGATGTTCATTGAACGCGATTTCGCGTTTGTAACCCTTTATTCCGCAGGGATGTTTTCACTGTCTTCACCAATTTCACCACCGACATTTGTTTCTTCTTCGATTGTTACAATTTCATCGTGACCGAGTTGATCGTTTGGAATCAGCCCTGGTCTTCTATGCCGCAGCCTCTGCAGGCTCTAATCCCAAAAGCGTTTGCAGCTTCTTCACGGTCTTAGGGACCGTCGACGATTGAATCAGCAGCAATTCGCCGGATTGTAATTCTCGCCATGCCGCGTCAACCGCCTGAGACCAGTCGCGAATCTCATTGATCGCCTGAACGCGCGATCCTTCTTCGACACCTGACCGCAATAGACGCGTCACCTCACCCACGGGCCGATCGACTCCGTTTTCAATTTCGCAGAGGAAGACCCGGTCAAACGAGGCTCCCAGTTGCTGGCCCTGCTGCACGATGTCCAGCTCACGCCGATCTTCTTCGGCGGAATAGATCACCGACCGTTTCGAATGCGGGAAATGGTCGATCGCCGCAATGACGGCGGCGAGTGCAGAGCGATTTCGTCCATCCATGACCACGATTGTCTTTTCTGCAGATTCCAACACATTGAAACGAGCAGGGTCGTCCTGCAAGTTGCCTTGAAAGGACTGTAACCCGTTGCGGATCTCGTTCAGCGACAGCCCCAAGGCCCACCCGGCCGCCGTGGCAGCCAGAACATTCTCCGTTTGGAAATCGACCCGACCTCCGTGTGTGCATGGTAGATCTTCCAGCGCTACGAGCGACGTTTCTTCCGTGCCGTCGCTCAGGACAACCTGACCGTCCCTGACAACTACCGCCCGATGCCCCGCATCCCGGTGAGCGCGAATCACCGGATGCATCGGATCTAAGGCGAAGAACGTCACGCTTCCGGCAGATAACTCCTTCATTTCGACCACAAGTGGATCGGTGGCGTTCAGCACGGCGGTTCCAGTCGGCATCACAACATCGACCGGCGTCCGTTTGACTTTGAACATTTCTTTTGGCGAATCGATGAACTGCAGTCCAAGATGATCGCCTTCACCAATGTTTGTCACAATCGCCACGTCGCATTTGTCGAATCCCAGCCCTTCGCGCAAAATCCCGCCTCGCGCCGCTTCGAAGACCGCGGCATCCAAAATTGGGTTCAGCAGGACATTCCGGGCACTTCGCGGACCTGCGCAATCGCCGTGTTCAATCGTCCGTCCATCAATGGTGATGCCGTCGGTACAGGCCAATCCGACCGTCCGTCCTGAGGCCTTCAGAATCGAAGTGACCAGCCGTGCGACGGTGGTCTTGCCATTCGTGCCGGTGACCGAGACCACCGGAATCCTTCCATTATCGTTAGGATCTGGAAACAGGTGATCGACGATCGCTTCGCCGACGGGGCGAGGGCTTCCCACCTCCGGCTTCAGGTGCATGAGCAGCCCAGGACCGGCGTTCACTTCGACGATCACGCCACCTTGTTCTTCCAAGGGGCGGGAGATGTCCTGCGTCACCAGATCAATCCCAGCAATGTCCAACCCCACCACTTGGGCGGCGAGCACCACATGCTCGGCCACCGTGGGGTGCACGATGTCGGTGACGTCTCGCGACAAGTTATCAATACGGCGGACGATCACCTTCACGTCGGCAGGGGGGACCGAATCGGGCGTGAAACCCTGATGTTCCAGTTCGATCATCGTGAGCGGCGTAATCTTGAGCGTATCAAGAGGTTTCGTCTCGTCGTCGCCGCGTCGAGGATCGGAGTTCACCTGCAATTCGATCAGTTCACGAATCGTGTGCTGGCCATCACCGATGACGGAGACCGCATCCCCCGCCGCGGCCGCAATCAGCTTTTTACCGACGACAAGCAACCGGTGTTCGGCGCCGCTGGCGAATCGCTCGACGATGACGCCCGAACCTTCTTTTAACGCTTCACCATATGCCACCTTGATTTGCTGCTCGTCCGTCAAGTTCATGCAGACGCCGCGTCCGTGATTTCCGTCGACAGGCTTTACGACGACGGGACCTTCAATCGCTTGGGCAGCGTTCCAGGCATCTTCAGGACTTTCGACTTCGCGTCCTTCCGGGACCGGAATTCCCGCAGCGGCCAGCATGGTTTTGGTGAGTTGCTTGTCCTGAGCGATCGATTCGGCAATCGCACTGGTCAGGTCCGTTTCAGCCGTCCAGATCCGCCGCTGTTTCTTGCCCTGCCCAAATTGGACCAGACTTCCGGCATTCAGGCGGCGGGCGGGAATATTACGAGCCCGGGCCGCGTCAACGATCGCGTTGGTGCTGGGGCCCAGACAGACGCGATCGGCAAATTCTCGCAGTCGTTTCAGATTGGCATCGATGTCAAACGGCAAATCGAAGACGGCCGCCATCAACAGGTCACGTGCCGTTTCGAGACAGGCGCGTCCCAGCGATTCTTCCTGGTATCGAATCGCCACCTTGAACAGACCTTCTTCCGACGTTTCACGCGCACGGCCATAGCCAACGGGAGTTCCGCAAAGCGTTTGAAGCTCGAGAGTTGTGTGTTCAAGAATATGGGCGAGATAGGTACCCCACCGCAACCGCTGGAAGAAGCCGCCACGTTCGCCGACGCTGCAGCGGTGCTCGATCATCGTCGGCAGCCAGCTCATCAAGCGATCGTTAAATCCCGGAATATGAGCCGAGGAGGTATCTTTCAATGCCCCCAAATCGACCCACGCTTCCAGCACCGTATGCCGGGACCAGATATTCGGACCTCGAAGAGCGAGCACCTTGCGGAAGATCATGGACTCAACACCTGCAACAAGTCGGAAACCAGTTTCGCATCCCTACTTCGCTGAGAATCACGCGCTGCCGGACATCACAAAGACAACCGAGAGTTGGGGGATCATTCAGCACATCGAAGTCATCGATCGGCGCAACATTATCGACTGCAATCGCTGTTAGGTGAACCCCAACGTCGCGATAAGCAAGCGGACACGGTCTCGGGCAGCAATCCGCGGCGGAGACCAATGGAGCGTGACGAAATGTGAGGGGAGAGACGAGGCAGGAGATTCCCGTCGTTGCCAAGCCGTCGATTTGGGAGCGGTCGGAAATCCGTTTTGACCAACCGCCGCATTATGCCAGCTTCACCCCAGTCATTCCATCATGAAGCTCACGGCCAGCTGGCTTCACGTGAATTTTGATCGAGCCGTCCTCTCGCGAGGAATCGTGAGGACACTCTTCCCATCCGTTAACGCCGACTTTAGGTGTTCAGGATGTTGGCTGCGGAGAAGGACAATCAGATCGCATAAGATGTTAACTACACAGTAGATACGCCTGAAACAGGCTCTGATCGCGCCTCTTTGATGGTTCCAATCGCCGCAACATGCCCCCAGAGAGTCGATTGGTAGAGGGGAGACACAGAGAATGGATACAGGCGGTGCAGCGATCGGAGATCCATCAGCCGGGCATGTCGAGGCGCATGATCCGGCCGGAGGCGAAGCCGCAGATGATATAGTCACCCAATGGCGACAGCACGATTCGCTGAAGTTCTTCCGGCGTCGTGACATTCCATTGTGGATTTCCCTCGTCATCGACGCAGAAGAGCGTCCCTTCGAGCGTATAGCCGACGATGCCGCGTTTCACATATCCGCATGTGACCAGTCCGGCCGTCCCGTCGCAGATGAATGTTCCCCGCGTATTGCCCGTTTGGCCGTCGAACGCTTGAATGCCATGGGCAAACCCCGCCAGGAAGATCGATCGACCATCGCCCGACGCCGCGAAATCGCCGACTGTCGACCAGAGCTTAGACGTCCAAACCGGCATGCCGCTCAGTTGATAGCGTCCGAGAAAACCGTACTCCGATGCGACGACCAGTTCCGCCGACTGCGTCAGAAATTGCAGATATCGCACGGGCCTGACCGACTCGAAACGGCAAACCTTCTTGTTCGCCTGGGAAAAGACCTGATTCACGCCATCGGCCTGACTGAGAGCCAGGTGCGTCCCGTAGGAATCGACCGCCACGGACAAAACTTCGTCGGGCAGCTCGCGGGTCCATTGGAACTGCAGGCGGCGATCAAACCAGCCCACGACATCACCGCTGAGGACGGCGGCCCCCGCGGAACCGGTATCCGCCCATGCCAGCCGTTTGACCGCGTGCTTGGTTCGGGTCAGAGCACGAACCTGACCATTTCGATCAAGCAGATACAGACCGCCCGAGACATCCGCCGCCAGAACTTCACCTGTTTCGCGTGCCAGCCGGACGTCGGCGAGCGGTGCGTCCACGGTAAATGACCAACGGAGCGTCGGTCGATCACCGCGCCCCGTCGTCCATAACCAATCGGCAGATCCGCCGTTCATCGTCTGGCCAGTTGTTTGCGAAGTGTTTCCAGCCCCGTTTCAACGTCTCGATCGTCTTGCAGGCGACCGCGTCGTCGACCGCGATGAGAAACCGCAGGATCACTGTCATCAGCGACTTTCACATCGGGTTCGATACCCTTTTTACTGTAATTGCCACCGTTAGGCGAATAGAACTTGGCCGTCGTCAGTCGGAACCCGGAATCGGCATGTCCTGGCAGGATACTTTGCACAGACCATTTTCCATACGTCTTGCGGCCGACGATTGTCCCGCGATGATGATCTCGTACGGCACCCGCCACGATTTCACTGGCACTGGCACTGTCGCCATCGACCAGAAGAACCAGCGGACCGCTCCAGTCATTCGCATCGGCATGTGCCGAGTAAATCGTATTCTGATCCGAAACTCGGCCTCGCGTCGAAACCAGCACACCCTGACTCAAGAATCGATCGAGAACATCGACGGCGGCGGGCAGCAAACCGCCCGGATTTCCTCGCACATCCCAGATCAACGCCTGCATTCCATCGCGTTTCAGTTTCGCCATCGCATCATCGAGTTCCTGAACGGTGTTCTTTTGAAAACCGGTCATCCGGATATAGCCAATCTTGTTGGCCGGATCGATGATTTGAACATCTTGAATGCTCTTCACTTTCACGGCACGACGAATCAGGTTCGCGGTGCGTTCATCACCGGTGCCAGGATCGGCAATCGTGATACGGACCCGGCTGTTCGGTTGTCCTTGCAGCAGGGCGGCCGCTTCTTCGGTGCTGAGCTTGCGACAATCACGTCCATCAATCGCCACGATCAGGTCGCCCGAGACGGCCCCCCCTTCCGACGCAGGGCTTTCCGGAAGCACATTGACCAGCAGCAGTCCCTTGCCGGATTCCGCTTTCATCTCGATGCCGATTCCCACGAATTCGCCATCGATGTTGTTGTACAGATCGCCCAATTTTCCGGGTGTCAGATAGCTGCTGTAATCATCGAGCGAATTGCAGCCACCGAAGACGAATTCCATGATCACGGCACTCGGTGCGAGATTCAGCTCCTGTTGAGCCAGATTGCAGATCTCGAGCACGATCCGACGGCCTTCGTCGGCGTCGCGGATGATCTTGTTCCAGTACTTTCCGTACAGCACTTTCTTCCGAAAGTCTTCGATCTTGGCACTCTCGCCATAAGGCAGATTGCGATCAAGGAACTTCTGGTTATTCAAACCGAAGTACAAGCTTTCGGTTCCGTGAGCGACGAAGTGTTTGGCGTCGATGTTTTCAACATAGAAACGTCCCACTTTCTCGAGGACGTCATTCAGATAGACCATCGCTTCATTGCGTGAGAGCGGCAGCATCGTTTCGACGAACGACTTGTCGGCATAGCGTCGTTCGATCGCGAAATGAATCTTCGCCTGACGAAGACCATTGGAGAGCTTTTCGTTCTTGGGCCAGGTCTTGAGCGACTTTTCGTAGAACTCAATCGCTTCAATCCAGCGACGTGAACGTCGAAGTTCGAACCCTTCCTGCTCGGCAGCTTGCTCATCCTCGACGCCAACCTGCTGCGTCTTGACGACGCGAACTTCCGCGATCAAATCGGGAGCACAGATTACACCGAGCGTCATTCCAACCGCCCACAGTGTGAGCGTGCGTTTCGCGAGCGTCAAGCACAACATAAGTTGCCCCTCTGGGTATCAAAGGCACGTCAGTTCCACGCCGGTATCACACACTCCCCCTCGAAGTGTGGACGGCGGACATGCGGCCCTCGAATCCCTGTGGCACGTCGATGGCTGGGGTCGCCAGCTGTCGACAGCCGCGTCGTCGAAATTGAATATAGGACGAGAAAAATTGATGTCAAACGGCATCCTTTCGTTATCACACGGAAGAATGATCATGATCAGCGCAGTTTTACAATTCCTGCGAAAGCCCATGTAAAAATGAGGTTTACCGAAATTTCTCGAGGAACACTGGAGCGATTTGGCAAACGTTGACGCGCACCACATCCCCTCAGAATGCCCCTGATCGCTGCGACCCTTAAAACCCATTCATTGTCCCAAGTCACGTTACCAAATCGCAACGGGACACTTTGGGAAAAAACAAAGAGTCCGGCGAGATTCCGCTCAAGAATGCCGTGACGCACCGACGGCATTCAACGCCGCGACGAACAAATCAAATCCGGCTGATCAGTGAGCGGCGCGTCGAAACAAACCCCATCCGCGTCGACCTGATCGTTGCGGCGGGAGTGCCGAATGCGGGAGTGCCTTCGGCGGCAACGGGACTGGGGCAACGCCAGACGTTCAGCCCCATTAAGGCCGAATAAGGACCATCCATCGCAATGCGTGACGAGTCCGAAACGGTCGTTTTTCAGAGGTATTCATCGTCGTCGTGAAGGTCGTTTTCCGTGATCGTACGGTGTCCCGCCTCTTGCAGAATTTGCAACGCCTGATCGACATCGTCGACGAACATCGCAATCGCCCCACGTCCCTGCCGCCGGTAGAGCAGCGGATAGGCGTGATGGATGTTGACTTCGGCTTTCACCAGGGCTGAACAGACATCGTGGAATGGCTTTTCGCCTTCGGGAAGCTGAACCCCGACAACGTCGTTCTCGCTGAACAGAAAACCGGACAGTTCCAGCTTTTCTCGAGCCCGGTCGGCGTCATTAAACATCAGCCGAACCATCGCAAAGTCGACCGAATCGAAGATACTCATCGCAATGACTCGCGTATCCAGCGATTCGAGCTGACGCATCAAGTCGTTCAGCCGCCCCACGCGATTTTCGAGAAAAACACAGAATTGACGAAGGCACGGCCAATCGCGACCACGCATCGTTTGAGTTTCAGTCTCGTCACCACTGTCATAATTCTTCGGCATGGATCGCTCCGTCAATCGGCTTGCTGCGCGACGGCGAGGAAGTTCGCTACCACGACTCCCCACTCTTTCCGCCTCAAACCGAATGTGCTATGCACTCTACGACAAACGGCTATCAGAGGTCAAATGGTGAAGTGGCCACTTCTTCCATGGCCACAGCCCTGATCGCACCGCCCAGTTCCCTGGAGTCATCCGATGATTCGCACCTTTTTATTTGACATGGGAAATGTCCTGCTGCACTTCTGCCACGATCGAATGTGTCAGCAGGTCGGTGCGTTGTGCAATGTTCCAGGACTTGAACTGAAACAGCATCTCTTCGATGCGGGCGGCCAGATCGATTTTGAACGGGGCACCACGTCACCGGATCAGTTCCATGACTGGTTCGAGACGACATTCAGAACGAAAGTGGATCGCGCGGCACTCGCACACGCCGCCTCAGACATCTTCACCCTGAATGCCCCCATCGTTCCCGTCCTCGACGAACTCAAATCGCGCGGGTACCGCCTGGTATTGCTGTCGAATACAAGCATCTTTCACTACGAGTTCATTCGAGAACAATTCCAAGTCCTCGATCGATTCGATGATTTCGTGCTGTCGTATCAAGTGAAATCCGTGAAACCAGAGTCGGCGATCTATGAAGCGGCGCTCAAGACGATCCAGTGCGATCCCGCGGAGTGCTTTTACACGGATGACATCGCGCGTTATGTGGAAGCCGCCCGCCGCTATGGAATCGATGCCGAAGTTTTCACCGATGTCGACAATCTGAAGCAGCAACTTGGACTGCGTGGAATTGTGTTGCACGGCGGCGTACGCGTGTAAACAGGCACGCGCGAAGCAAACATGACTCAAGTTTTTGATCTTGAAGCAAGGATTAGAGAACGTGCAGGGATCCATTCTTTATTGCGGCGACACCGAGCTGAACGGGGCGGCCGCGTATCTCGCAGGTTTGATGACGCATTGGGGCTGGACGTTCGACTATGTGCCCAGCCACGTGCCGATGACGACCGCGCGGCTTGACACGCCGCGTTCGCTGCTGATTCTCAGTGACTATCCTGCAATGCAGTTCAGCCCTGACTGCCAGGAACTGGCGCTTAAAAAGATCGAACAGGGTTGTGGGCTGCTGATGATCGGCGGCTGGGAATCGTATCACGGCCTGGGCGGTGATTGGGATGGCACACGACTTGGTTCGGCCTTGCCCGTCGACATTCAAACGACAGACGACCGCGTCAACTTTCCACAGTCAGCTTGGCTGTTGCCCACCGGCGATCATGAAATTGCCGCCGGCCTGCCTTGGCGAACGTGTCCACCGGCGATCGGTGGGATGAATCAGGTTCGCGCGAAAGCCGGGGCCACCGTCGTCCTTGAAGCCCATACCTACTCCATCAAGGCCGCCGAACCAAAAAACCAAGGTGAGCCCGTATTGTCGCTGACTCCGCAGGACGTCCGACCGGCACTCGTCGTGGGACAACATGGCAGCGGACGAACCGCGTCATTCCTGAGCGATGTGGCTCCACATTGGGTCGGGGGCCTGGTCGATTGGGGATTGCCACGGGTCACCGGGCAAGCGGCAGGAGGGCCGGCGATCGAAGTCGGCCACGACTACGCTCAACTTTGGAAACAACTGCTTCACTGGACGGCAGCGAGTAGAACCACAAACACGTAGAATCGAACGATACGGATATCGATTGCCAACAGAAGGAACGATGATGCCTAACAATCCCGTTCAAGTCGCTCAGTGGAAATGTGGCAAAGGCTTGCCGCTGATGTTTATCGCGGGTCCCTGCGTCATCGAGAGCGAAGAGCTCGTGATGCAGATCGCGCACAAGCTAGCCGAGCTGTCGTCGCAGAAGAACATTCAGATCGTCTTTAAATCCAGCTTCGACAAAGCCAATCGGACCAGCGTCGACAGCTTCCGCGGGCCGGGCCTTGAACGCGGTCTCGAGATTCTGGCAAAGGTCCGCGCGGCGACGGGGCTGCCCGTGACAACAGATGTTCACGAGATTTCCCAGGCGGAACCCGCGGCGCAGGTCTGTCAAATCCTGCAGATCCCGGCCTTTCTCGCCCGACAAACGGATCTGGTCGAAGCCGTGGCCTCGGCAACCGCAAAACATGGGGCCGTCATCAATGTGAAAAAGCCTCAGTTCGTCGCCCCCGAAGACATGGTTCACGTCGTCAAGAAATGCGAGTCGTTCGGGAATGCCAACGTCCTGCTGACGGAACGTGGCACGATGTTCGGATATGGTCGGCTGGTCAACGATTTCCGCTGTATCCCCGTGATGCAATCATTTGGTACGCCCGTCGTGTTTGACGCGACGCATAGTGTCCAGCTCCCCGGCGGTGCAACGACGGGTGGCCGCCGAGAGATGGTCCCGTTTCTCGCGCGCGCCGCAGTGGCCTGCGGCTGCGACGGAGTCTTCTTTGAAACGCATCCGAATCCCGACAAGGCACTCAGCGATGGCCCGAACATGGTGCCGCTCGCCGAACTTCCCCGTCTGATCGATCAACTCACACAACTGCGTTCCCTGGCTTGTGAATTCGAGACACCCGTCGCATCCCCTTGAGCGTTGGGAAGACCCGAGTTCGAGATCCTCTCGTTTCCTCGTTGCCAAGGTCCCGGTTGGCAACGCCCCGTCGATATCGGAAATGCACGGAATGGACCGCGCCAGGTCCCTTTGCGATGGGGAATTCGTATTTTTCCTCGTTACCAAGCGGAGCTTGGTAACGAGGAAAAATACGAGGAAAACGTCTCTGACTACAAGAAAACGTGGAACACGAACGAGCAACGATCGACTACAGCGAGGAATCACGAACGATTCGTTCGAATTCCACTTCGAGTTCGCGAACCTCTTCCAGGTCTTGAAATAGCTTGTGAGCGGCGGTTTGCAGGTCTTGTCGTTGAGCCGCTTTGTCAGCACTCTGATTCGCAATTTTCAGAGCTTTGTGAACATAGTCCTCGTGCGAACGGGTGATGTCTGAGGTGTGACCGATCTTCTGATAGAGCGCATGCGTGATCCGACCGCAAAGGTACTCGGACGGCAACGTGACGATCGGTACCCCCATCGAGAGTGCTTCATAGCTGGAGTTTCCACCCCCGAATGGAAAGGGATCGAGTACGACGTCTGCGAGATTCAGCAATTGGAAAAACTGCTCACGAGGTACCGTAGGAAGGAACCGCACGCGACGCGACGCATCGGGCAAGGCGGTCGCCCATCGTTGTTTCAGGCGGTCAGTCCAAGCGGAAACACGCCCCTCCAACACCACAAGCTCCGCATCAGGATCGGCTTCGAGGATGCCCTTGAGTACCCTATCAAACAAAGGATGAAATTTGAAAAGTGTTTGCGGGCACAAATAAAGACGTTTCCCCGCTGGCAGCCCAAAGGCCGTGCGTTCCAATTTCACACCGGAGTTGACGGGCCTTTCATAGTAGGTTCCAAGCGTCTGCAATTGGACCAGACGTTCGGTGTAGTGTTCGTCGGCACAGTCCACTTCCAGCAGGCGACTGGAGATGAAGTAATCCATGTGCGGACTTCCCGTCGTTTCGGGATGCCCCCACGTGACACATTGAACGGGCGCCATCCGGGAGTACGCCAATGTCGACGTCAACGCATCCATTCCGACATCAGCAAAGAGCAACAGATCCAAGTCGAGGCTGGCAATCTGTTCCCGCGCGGAGGCGACGTCCTTCGCGAGCGGATGAAAGTGTTCCGCCGCTTGGCGGAACCGCTGTTGAAGTACATCTCTCGCATGACCGGCATAAATGACATGCAATTCGAAGCGCGACTTGTCCAGTTGTTCAAAGCGCCCGATGTTCAATCGACCAATCGTATGATCGTGAAAGTAGGCCGAAAGCACGCCAAGACGAATCCGTCCGTTCGTTCCTGACCGACCCGATTTCTTCCTGCGTGAACGATCGGGACCGCGAACGATACGACCAAACCGTTCCATCAGCGGGCGATTATTCAGACCGGAATACGCCATAAAGAATGACGTCGGTATTTGCTGGTGCGAGGTGTCGACAATGCTCTGCTCGGCCGCCATCCGCTCCAGCACCGTTTCTTGTCGCGTTCGCCAGGCCGTGACGGCATCGAGTGAATCGTAGATCACCGGAAGCAGTGTTGCGGAAAGCAGTTGATTTAAAGGCGAATTATTAAGCGCGAGAAGCGTCTTGTATCCCTCGGCGGCCCGTTCCGTTTCGCCGCGATTAAACAGGAGGTACACCAAGTTCTGCCATGCCGGAATATGATCTGGATGAACCTCGATGGCACGGCGATAGGACTGTAATGCGGCCTCTTGATCGCCGAGTTCCTGCTGCAAATTTCCGATGTCGACAAGTAGATTCGCGGGCTCTGGAGCGGTTGACACGGCCTGTTGAAATCGAGCGAGGGCATCAACGGGTCTTCCAGCCGCTCGAAACCGGTGAGCCTCTGCAACCAGTCGCTCCCATTCCTCCGACGGAGATTCCTTTGCAGACAGCACGTTTTCTTGAGACGCAACTTCTGCTTGGCCGGGACGCGCATAAATCGCAAGTGTGGGCTCAGGACGAACGATGATTCCAGGCGAGGGCACCAGCCATACATCCGCAACGTCTTCATCCCGGTCGGTACCCGGCCCCTGCAGATTCGCATTGCGTTGGGGAACGACTTCGACCGCAAAGATCTCTTCAACACCTGAATGGAATTGAAACACCGCGACCGTGCGACCGATCCGAAGATCAATCACCGCAATGCCGCATTTCAAGTTCTCGCGATTCGCCGCGATGGGAACTCCGCCGAACACCGCCGTTTCCCGAATCTTTGAAAGCCCGACAAATGCATATTGTCCCCGAAATGCCAAACCACGGCAGTACCCCGGCAGATTCTCAATCGGCTCAAATCGACCGTGTGAAAGATCGACCGTCCCGAAATCGCCGCAACCGGAATTGAGGACCCACAGGCGTTCCTGATAAAGCCGTGGCGAGTGCGGCATCGCCAAACCACGCAAGACAGTTTCCTGAGAGGCCACGTCGATGACACAACCAGCGGTCGCCTTATTGGGTCGCCACCCGGCCGGTTCATTGGATTCGGCCAATACGGTGACATACTTTGGGCGGCCCTGATCCATGGCCATCCCATTTAAATGGCACCGATCTTGCCCTTGCAGGTCGCTGATAAATCGGGGTTGCCATCGCGGAACGAAACTGTAGTGTTCGTTCAGCGTGCAGAGCGTCGAAAACAGCGTATTCACAACCCATAACCCGTCGTCGCCCCACGCCAACTCGTGACTATGAATATTGCCCGTATAGAAGCTGCTGCGTGGCAACCAGCAACCGTCAAATGTCCCAGCGGGAGAAATTTGCGATGCCAGATCCGGGACACTTTTCAAAAAATGAATTTGCCTGCGGCTGCCGAGTGCGATTCGGGTCCGATCAACGGCCATCCCCATCGCACGGTCGAAGTGTGTGAACGAAACGGTAAGTGTTCCATTCGAAGTCCCGAGCGCAAGCACTTTGCCGGCTTGATAAGTCGACACCAGAAGAGTCATCCCCAGCCTGTGCAGGATCTCAGGAAGAACGGATGTGAATTCATAACGAACTTCGCGGACGGATCGCTCGCCCACCTCCGTTGATGAATTGCGGATTGATGAGGCCTCATTCGAGCTCACAAGTTCCCCCATCTTATTCTTCCATTGTGCCGCCAGAACGTTACGTGTGGCGAGGAGCACTGTCATCAAATGCTGACAAATTCGCGAGCATCACGTGCAGGCTGAGTGATCTGCCCGTGATCAGTTGATCACGAGTGAACTCCGATCTGAAGCTCGTTTAGTGATTTGTCAGAACTTAAAACACAGGTCGGGTGGCCGGGGCTGGCCGAGCGAATCGCTGGACGCCCCAGGGTTTCGGCAGGACAACACACTAGTTATCGATCCCCGCATTCAATTGCAAATCTCTTTGAATATTTGAGACTGCGGCGCGCTGCATCGAGTTCCTCATCGAAATGCGTCCGTTGCTCTTCTTCATTTACTAATGCTGTTAGTGTCGACAGGATCAAAACCGGTGGTTATTGTTTGGCGCACACGCTCTGTTCAAGATACCACTAATTTCGTTGTGTCGCCGTCCCTCGCCAGAGATCAAAGTCATGTTAAATCTCTTCAAAGAGTGGTTAAACTCCTTTCGAGTCCGGCCTGCGATGGTGCAAGGGTCTCGTCGTCGCCGCGGTATGGCTTCGACATCCGCTCACATCGAATTACTGGAATCGCGTACGCTGCTTTCAGCGGCACCAGTCCTCTTGAAGGACATCAATGTCGTCAGCTTCGGTTCCAACCTGAGCAATGCGACGACTGTCGGAAATACCGAATTCTTCGCAGCGACTGATGCCACTCACGGAAAAGAGCTTTGGAAGTCCGACGGCACGTCGGGTGGAACATCTTTGGTCGCGGACATCAATCCGTCGATCGATGGTTCGTCACCAAGTCAGCTCACGAATGTGAACGGAACCCTGTTCTTCTTCGCAAACGACGGTGTGAATGGGGCAGAGCTCTGGAAATCGGATGGGACCGCAGCGGGGACGGTGCTGGTTCGCGATTTGAAAGTTGGGGCCAATTCGTCATTCGTGAGCTCGATGACGAACGTCAATGGCACGCTGTTCTTCACGGCAGACGACGGAATTCACGGTCGTGAACTCTGGAAGTCCGATGGAACAGCCGCAGGCACTCAGCTCGTGTTGGACATCAATCCACAAGACGCTGCGGCCGGCACGTCGATCACCGGCCTGACGAATGTCAACGGGACCTTGTTTTTCAGTGCTAACGATGGCGTTCACGGTCTCGAACTCTGGAAATCCAACGGAACGGCCGCCGGAACCGTTTTGGTACAGGATCTCTTTTCGGGTAGTGACAGTGGTGGATCACCTTTCAGTTCCTTGCCGAGCAATCTGACGAACTTCAACGGATCACTTCTGTTTACGGCAAACGATGGCGTTTTCGGCAACGAGCTGTGGAAATCAGACGGAACACCTGGCGGAACCGTACGTGTTTCCAACATCTCGGCCACATCGGGATCATACGCGCATGATCTGCTGAACTCCAACGGCACGCTTTACTTCTTCGCGACCGACGACACTAACGGCACGCAGCTTTGGAAGTCGGACGGAACTTCCTCTGGAACCACGCGTATCTCTGATGTCACATCGTCGTCAGGATCGGGTTGGCTGAACACACAAAGCCTGATGAGCGTCAATGGAACGTTGTTCTTTGCTGCCGATGATGGGACAAGTGGTCAGGAGTTGTGGAAATCAGACGGGACTTCCGGAGGCACCGTTCAGCTCGTCGATATTTTTCCCGGCGACTATTTCTATCCGGACTCAAGCACGCCACCGCGGCCACACAGTTCGTATCCATCGAGTCTGACGAACATCAACGGCACCCTGTTCTTCAGTGCCAATGATGGTGTGCATGGCTCCGAACTCTGGAAATCCGACGGCACACCTCAAGGTACGGCCCTCGTTAAGGATCTCTTGCCAGGGGTTGGCGCGTCCGCGATACCGTCCAATCTTGTCAACCTCAACGGAAAGTTGTTATTCAGCGCGACCGATGTCTTATATGGAAATGAGCTCTGGAAAACGGATGGCACGGCCGCGGGAACGTCGCTGGTCAAGGATATCAACACCCAGACACAGGGTTCGTCACCAAGCCAACCGACGAACGTCAATGGGACATTGTTCTTCACGGCCTATGATGTTGATCACGGAGTCGAACTGTGGAAAACAGACGGCAGCACTGGAGGAACGGTGCTGGTCAAAGATCTTGCAGAAGGAAGTACAGGGTCGACGCCAAGCTTTCTCACCAATGTCAATGGAACGCTGTACTTTACGGCCTATGACGTCAACAACCGTCGGCAGATTTGGAAATCGGACGGAACATCTGCCGGAACGATCAAGCTTACGGCATTCGATTATTCCGCGACCAATCAGGTGACCTATCCCGGCCAGCTCACAAACGTGGATGGCACGCTGTTCTTCACTGCCGGTGATGCTGCGAATGGCAACGAACTATGGAAGTCTGACGGCACGATCGCGGGCACTGCCGTTGTACGCGACATTCGGCCCGGTACGTCCCAGTACCAGTTGCCGGAAGATCAGGGTGGGGGATACATCACCATTTCCCAGAGTTCGTTTCCTACGAACCTGGTGAACATCAATGGAATCCTGTATTTCACCGCGAATGACGGTGCGACCGGAAATGAACTCTGGAAATCGGACGGGACCTCTGCGGGAACCGTGCTTGTCAACGACATCAACCCAGCCTTTACGACAGGTTCAGGAGTTTTCGATCCACCTCAGCCCATCGGATCTGATCCGAGAAACCTCACGAACGTGAATGGGACTCTGTTCTTCACCGCAAACGATGGCACGGCGGGTCGGGAACTTTGGAAAACAGACGGAACAACCGCCGGGACCGTGCTCGTTAAGGACGTGAGCCCTGGTGCGGCAAGCTCGTACCCCGTCTCGTTAACGAACGTCAACGGAACACTCTTTTTCGCTGCGAATGACGGTTCAAATGGCATTGAACTTTGGAAGTCGAACGGGACTTCCGGTGGCACGGCTCTCGTCAAGAATCTCTTCACCGGTTCGACGAACAGCGGTGGAACCGTCGTCGCCAATAGTTCGCAACCATCCCAATTCACCAATGTGAATGGCACGCTGTATTTCACGGCCAATGATGGCATTCATGGATTCGAACTCTGGAAGTCTGATGGCACCAGTGCGGGCACCTCGCTGGTCGAGGACATTGTTCCCGGAACAACGGGGTCGAATCCAAATCACCTGATCAATCTCAACGGCGTGCTTTACTTCGACGCGGATGACGGAATCCACGGCGATGAAATCTGGACCAGTGACGGTACCGAAGCTGGAACTCAAATTGCATTTGATCTTTTGGAAGGGCGATTCGGTTCGCAACCGTCCTATCTGACGAATGTGGGCGGGGCGTTGTATTTCGTTGCCAACGATGGCGTGTACGGCTCGGAACTGTGGACGATCGGTAACAAGACTGGAAGTACCACGACTCTTCAGTCGACGACCGCGAACTCCACATACGGACAAGTCGTGACACTAAAGGCGTTTGTTGCAACAACGACGCCAGGTCCAATTTCCGGGACGGTCACGTTTTTTGATGGCACGCAGTTTCTTGGTACAGCACCGGTCACATTCGACGGCAGCCGATATGTGGCGACATTCAACATTCCAGCAAACCTGGCAGTGGGTGCTCATCGCCTGAAGGCAATTTATTCGGGCGACGCGACAGTTGCTACGAGCTCGACTTCCGAGCTTTCACTGAACATTCAGAAGGCGAGCGTGGCAGTCACGCTGACGGCATCGAGCACGACAAGCGTATTCGGTCAACCTGTCACATTGAAAGCCAAGGTGGGCGTTGTTGCCCCAGGCACAATTGCACCTAGCGGCACTATCACCTTTAAAGAAGGTTCCGCCACGATCGGCACGGGAACTCTCAGTGTCGTCAACGGCGAATTGATCGCGACAGTGACGCTAACATCGCTGCCTGTTGGCGGACATGCGCTGCTCGCAGTCTTCGGTGGAAACAGCAGCTTTAATAGTGCAAGTTCAGCAACGGTCAATTTGACTGTAAACCGGGCAGCGACAACCGTCACACTGACATCCACGAAGCCCAACGCATTGTTTGGCCTGGGTGTCACGATCAAGGCGGTCATTGGTGTGGCCTCGCCCGGCACGGGTGTTCCGACAGGTACGGTCACATTCTTCGACGGTACGACCACGTTGGGTACAGGAACCGTGACCCTGGTCAACGGTCAATATGTCGCGACCTACGCACTTCCGACCAATTTAGGTGTCGGACCACATTCCCTGAAAGCGGTCTATTCAGGCAGTACGAACTTTGCTCCAAGTGCATCTGCCGTTGTGACTCAAACCATCGCGAAGGCGAACACGTCCATCGCTTTGAAGTACTCGACCAACAACAGTGTGTCCGGGCAGGCTGTGACATTTACGGTCCAAATCGGACTCGCACCGGGATACACAGGAACTCCGACCGGCATTGTCACATTCAAAGATGGAACGACCGTCATCGGAACCGCGACATTGAGCGTGGTGGATGGGAAGCCCCAGGCGACGCTTACCACGACTTCGCTTTCGCAAGGTGCACGGTCGATCACCGCGAGCTACGCCGGTGATGCCAGCTTCAACGGCGTCACGTCGGCGCTCGCCGTCATTTCCGTCAAAGCAACAACGAATATCAACCTGAGTTCCAGCGCACCGTCCGCTGCCTACGGGCAGTCGGTTGTTGTGAAAGCAACGCTTGGAATTGTTGCACCTGGTACCGGAGCTCCAACAGGAACAGTGACTCTGTACGACGGCGCCATTGTTGTGGGAACTCAGAACGTCAGCATCTCGGGTAATCTGTACGTTGCTACGTTTACTTTACCAACCAATTTTGCCGTCGGATCGCATAGCTTGAAGGCGGTATATGCTGGTGATTCGAAGTTCTTGACCAGCACATCGCCGATCCTCACGCAGACCGTTCAGAAAATCAGCACGACGACTTCACTTACCTCGTCATCCGCTTCGACGATCTACGGGCAACCCATCACGCTGACGGCCCGGGTCGGATTCCCATCGACGACTGCCGGAACGCCGTCCGGTACGGTCACGTTTAAGGACGGAGCAAATACGCTTGGAACGGCAACGTTGAGCCTTGTGAATGGTCAATGGTTCGCCACTTTGAAAGTCGCAGCACTGGCCGTTGGTAATCATTCATTGACGGCAGTTTACAATGGAACGTCGGTCTTTAGTGGTAATACATCGGCCGCGCTGACACAAACTGTTGCCCGAGCAACAACTGTCACGGCACTTTCATCAACCGCTCCAACCTCAACCTATGGCCAAGTCGTCACGATCAAAGCGACCGTCAGCGTTTTGGCACCGGGCGTAACCACTCCAAGTGGAAGCGTCAACTTTTTTGATGGATCGACCTACTTGGGCGACGGAACCGTCACACTGACGGGCGGCCAATACATCGCCTCCCTCACATTGCCTGCCACACTGAGTGTTGGAACACACCAACTGACCGCGGTCTACTTCGGTAATAGCAACGCCGCCCCAAGTATTACGACAGTCTTTACCCAGACAGTCGTTCGCGCCAACATCACGATGACGCTCACGTCATCAAAAGCATCCAGCCCGGTCGGTCAACCCGTCACGCTGACTGCGACCGTCGGAGTTGTCGCTCCAGGCGCAGGCGTCCCGACTGGTACTGTCACATTCCAAGAAGGGACGAAGGTGCTTGGCACGGGAACGCTGAGCGTCGTCAATGGCAGGGTCGTGGCAACCTGGACTTCTAACGCAATGACAATCGGATCACATTCGATCAGGGCGATCTACTCGGGTAACACCAACTTCAACACGATCGCTTCGACCGCGCTAAGTCTTCAAATTGTGTGATTCCTGTCCCCTGGCATTCACGATGTCATGGCATTTTTTAATCTGGTCGCAGCCAGTCCCCGTTACTTCAACAGTCTGCCAACCGATGGTGTCGCATGGTTTAGGCTGCCGCCTACATCCCCACCAGGCCGAGCCAGTCGTTGAACAGGAACTGCAGCCGCATGGTGAGGAGCGTAATGCGGCCCATGACGGTCAGCGCAAATGACGCTCCGAAACTGATCATCAAGACCCAGATTCCGAGACGAGACACGCGTCCCACGATGCCGCGATGCTCGACGGAAAAGTAGAAATAGGTCAGGCTCGAGATCACGCTCACCACGATCACGATATTCTGAATCGATTGCTTCCAGTCGAACGCGAAGCCGGATTCGTTGGACGTGACGACAATCAACGGCAGAATCGTACTGCGGATCTGCTGCACGAAGTCGGCGTTGAGGAACAGGATCAGCTTCAGTCCTGCGGTTGTTCCCACCACGAATGCCAACGGCCAGCGTCCCAGCCAGGCAATCTTGGGAATCAGGCGACAGAACACCATGCAACTGAGGATCACTGGAAGAATGACATAGTAGTCCGGAACGGCATCCGTGGGCGTATCCGGCAGCAGGGCATACCGTGTCAGATCGGGTGACAGCTTCACAAAGATCTTGGCGACAATGACTTCCCAAAAGTTCAGCACGATCGCATACCCGGCGGAAACACCAACGATAATCGATTCCGCGAATTTGTAAGCCGCACTGTCACGGTACAGGTAGGAAAAGACACTGAGGGTCAGCAAAGCCGCGGCCCAGACTCCGATGGTTCGCGACCAGCTCCAAACCGCATTTTTGTCATCGCGTGCGGCCCGGTCGTAGCGAATGGCTTTCCGCACGAGATGAGGGTCGGCCACTTGCCCTTCCGCAAGCGGCGAAATGACACCCGTCGTAGGATCAAGTTGCCCGACCACTTCCACGGGGACGACGTACTGCTGCCCCACACCTTTTTTCGACGTCGCAGACTGAAGTGCAAGAAAACCGGCACCTGCGACGAACAGGATTGTCCAAATCAGGGTTTCGCGATTCATGCGTGCGAACTCCTTCGAAAACGGTTCGCCAGATGAATGCCGTTCCCCAGCACGATCAGGGCGATCATCAGCCGATGCGCCCATCGCTGTGGTCCGCCTCGCAAACTGGCCGGACGTTTGCTCATCTGGGCGTACGGATCGGGGTACTTCGCGGCGAGCATCGATTCATATTCATTCGCACCTCGAATCCCGGTGACGAGCCCCAGCATTTGATCAGGGTAGTAGGGAAACAGTTGCGTTGATTGCACACCAGTGCAGCCAGCAGCCAGCGGAATGCCCAAAGGCGTACCTGCATACTGCACCCATTGTTTGGCTCCGGGATCACCTCCCGAAGCGTTCAGGATCAACTGCATTTCTTTGAGACTGCTCACATCTTTCATGATCGGAAGATCATCCAGGCTGATGCCCCGCACGTCTTGCGAGCGTGCTTTGCGGATGTCGGACGTCAATTGGTTGATGGCCACCGCCTCGCCGGCCAGGTACCCGAGGTTCACATAGTTCTTGCCGTAGCGATAAGGATTGTCACCGCCGCTGAATTCTTCTTCGATTACTGTTTTGATTGTCTGGTCGATCATCGGCAGCCCGGTTCCCCAGAGCGTTACGAAATACAACTTGTGCTGCCGCAGACAACAATGCCGCGTGAATGCGAGCGCCATCGGCATCAATTCCGCCGAAGTGTTCGGATCGAAATCCATCGCCAGCAGAACATGTGAACCGGCGGGCAGCGTTTCCACGTAATCGAACAACCGCTTACTGGGCGGAGACGGAGTTTCGTCGGAACCGATCTGAAACAAGATTGGCGCCGCGACAGCGATTGCCATCGTCAGAAAAATCCAGCGGCGATCAAGAGAATTCAAAACGTCGAGCAGAGAAGACTTCATTCATCTCCTCCCAGATACGATCGATCGAGTCCAAGAAGAATTCGCAGTGACGTTGCCACCACACCCAGTGCCACGCCGATCATGATCGCTCGCTGTCCCGCCGTGACGAACGTCTTGCGAATGAACTCGGTCAAATCGGCGATCGGAACAAACGGTGGTGACCCCTCGGGCGCCGCGGCCAGAAAGAAGGAGGTGATTTCACGGTCTTTCGTCTGTCCGACGAGCACAATCAGGGCGGTCACCAGCAGCAAGATGGCATCCACGTTTTTCGCGCGGAAGGCACGGAACGCCGCCGAAGCAACGTAGAAAGCCAGCAGGGCAAACATCGTCGACACGATGGGGCTGAGCAGATACTGGTAAATCCACCAGAAGACACTTCCTTCCTGCTGGAACTGGCCAGACCACGCAAAGCCCAGATTCTTTGGAGATTCAGGAACCACGCCGATTTTCAGCAACCCCACGGCCACCGTCATTCCGAAAGCCACCAGCGTCACCACCGAGAAACCCCACCCCGCGTGCTGGTCCGAGATCTTCTTCAAATGATGGATGCACAAATTCACGGCCCCGAGCAGCATCGCGATCGTGGCCACAATCGTGTACCACTCTTCGGCCGATTGCCGTAGCGGTAACAGGGGCGGAACGAAATACGCGATGGCCATCAAGAAGCCAACCAACGAGGCAATCACAACGGGTGCTGTTTTTGACATCATCCACCTTTCAAGACGGTGTCAGTGACCCACGACGTGCGAGGGGGCAATTTCGTTCCGTCCGCCTGAAGACCTCGCGGCGACAGCGAATCCCATGTCGCAAGCCCACAACCAACCACGATCAGTACGATCGCGGCAAACTTGCCAACGTCTTGTCCTTTCAGCATCCCCATTTGAGCGGGTTCACCAGACAAGTAGGCCGACGCAGCGAACAACTCTTCACCCAGCAAGGTGTAGTCGCATGCCGCGACGAAAAACGGCAACTGAGTCGTTTCCGCCGTCCCCGCAATCTGAATCGCGGAAATGGAATTCCCGGTCTCTGACAGAATCAGTGACTCGGCATAGAACTTTCCGAGATAGAAACAGGCGGCAGGTTGTTCGCGCTGCATCCATCCGCAGACCGATGCCACATATCCGAATTGTTCATCGGTGATGTAGTGGATGAGATCTTCGTTGTAGTAGTCGGCCCGTCCCGCGGCGAGCGCCGCCGCTTGAACGGCTTCGCGCGCGGCAGTCATGACCAGGGCGCGCGTCGTCGGCACTTCCATCGGTGTGTCATAGTCGGCCGCCACCCGCGCCACCCGACCCAGCAATGTCAGACCGGCAACGGTCTCGATTTCGTTCAGATCCTGGATGCCGGGAATGAACAGGATGGGTTTCCCCATTTCCGTCGCACGACCAACGGCCTCTTCAATCGCCTTCAAGCCGGCAATCGGACGCACATAAAACGGACGTCCCCGTCGTGCCAATTCGGTGAAGACGATGACCGTTCCGCAAACCACGACGGTCAAGATGGCAAACGAGGTCTTCGGCGTGTCGAATAACTTGACCGGTTTGGGGATTGGCTTCTCTGACGATTCAGAGGGCCCCCCATCCGCCGCGATCGCCGAAGGCATAGCCAAAGCCATCACGAGAGTGAAGGCAAACAAAAAGCGCCAACAACTCAAACGCAATCCTCTCGCGTTTCTCCTCGTTCCTAAGCTCCCGCTTGGGAACGCCTGTGGCGGTCTCATTTTCGGTCGAACGGGGAAGCAACCCGCGATCGTCCCGCACACACCGAGGCCCGTAGAACGTTCCCAAGCGGGAGTTAGGGAACGAGTGAGATGAGGGAAATTCGTCTCTCCCGCGGTCGCGATCGTCCCCCCCGACTTGTACGCGTCCTCGCAATATCGGAGCGGAGGCGTTCCCAAACGGGAGCTTGGGACCGAGGGGAAGTGGCAACTTGGGAACGGGCGAACGAGCGAGAGAACAACCGTCCGACGTCGTAACCAACTCGCCAAACGGGCGAGCGGGGATGCGATCAACCCTGGACTTTTCAAACTCGCCTGCTGTCGAGCATCAGATCTCCGATCGGGTCTCCAGAATTCCATTCGTTACCCCTCGATCAATTCGACGTTGGCTCGCGGCACCGTGACATTCGATCCATCCGCCAGTTTGACTTCCACGACACGAGCGAGCGATTCGGACGCCAGTAACACCTGTTCGTGCGGCAGGCGCGTCACCGAGCCAAGCGCCCCGAAATACGGTTCGCGAATAATACGAATCGGGGAACCGAGATCCAGGGCGCCTGCCACGCGTCCTGCGTCCCGGCGATCGGGGGGCAACGGTTCGGCCAGAGGGATGACAATCTCTGGTCGCATGACCCCCGCGCGAATCTGTGTCGCGCCGTTGACGCTCGCCTCACGGCCCCGATGGGCGATCAGCAGGTCAAACGTTCGTTTCGCCATCGCAATCTCGCCAAAGCCTTCGGTCACGATAATCGTGGTGCCGAGCTTCTCGGTGCCCGTCACTGCGACCCCCAGGTCATAGCCCAGAATCTGTCGCAGATCGTGATCGTCAATTCCCCCGGCGACAACGGCAGAGACTCCGACTTCGATGGCCCGACGGACGGCATCGCCAGTGACACGGCGACCGCCGACGACGACGCAGCCTCGGTGTTCGGGATTGATCACCTGTGCCGTCAAATCGTCGTCAGGCGACGGCACGACGGGAGCGATTTTTCCGAATGCTTCACCACCGACGCCAAAAATCCCTTGCACCAGCGCAACATCCGATTCCACCACGACACCTTCATGGGGAATCACTTCCACAATTGTGCCGTTGATGTACGCCAACACCTGAACGGCGATCGGTTCACCGCGCAAGATGACTTGTCCGGTGACTTTGGAAATCGATTCAATCGTCCCCGCCATCGGTGACGGAAACTCCGATTTGAAGAATCCAAAAAAGCCTTTGGTGCGGGCAAGTGTTTCGCCAAGCACCACGGTTTCACCGACGGGCCTGAGCATGCTGCGGGACAACTCGGACGCAGAAACCCCCAACCGCTTGGCCAGATTGACGGGCACGGCATCGCCGGGCATAAAGGTCCGCGCCACAACATCCTGGGACGAGACCACATCGCCCACTTTCACCGGGACATCGCCGGCAATCGGCAGCAACCGACGGCAGCGCCAACGGCAGCCGCGTGATACCATCAGTCCCGGTGTGTATGCCTGCGCCATGCTCAATCATCCGTTCGAAGACTCGAGTCTCCGAATCCTCGCAGAGACGCGGTACGACATCAATCATCACAGCATGCTTTGAGCACGCAATTGTTCAAGTGCCCGGTCGAACGCGGCGACCGTCTCGTCAAGATCTGCCTCGGTGTGCGCTGCCGAGGTCATGCCGCTCCATCCGAACCAATCCACCCCCTGGGTCAGCATCGCAACCCGGAAGGCAAACTTTGGCGGTGCAGGGGGTTCGACATCCAATCGCCGATAGGCACCCTCATGCGGGATGAAATTCGGATCGGCGGGACGTGGTCCCGCGTAATTTGGGTGAAGATGGATCATGGAAAATTCGCCATAGGCGATCCACGGAATCTGCTTGCGAACAAACAGCTCATTCAGTCGCTGCCGTAATTGTTGTGCCGAGTCATTCGCCCGCCGTGTGACACCCCCATCGGCGAGTGCATCGAGTGCCGCACATCCCGCCGCAGCCGACAGCGGATTCCCGTTGTAGGTGCCGGGATGTTTCATTTTCCGTCCATAACGGTTTCCAAAGGCGAGTGCTTCGAGCAGATCGGCGCGTCCGCAGACCGCGCCACCCGGCAGGCCGCCCGCAAGGACTTTGGCCAGGGTCGTCAGATCAGGTATCACCGAGTAGTGTGCTTGCGCGCCACCGGGATGCACACGAAAACCGGTGATGACTTCATCGAACACAAGGACGACGCCGTAACGGGTGCAGAGTTCCCGCAACCCCTGCAAAAAGTCTCGCCGGATCGGGACCAGCCCCCAATGACCGCCTGTCGGTTCCAGGATGCAGCAGGCCGGTTGCTGTTCCCGAAAAACCTGCTCGACCGTCTGCAGATCGAGCGGAGGCATCACGATGAGATCGTCAAGCACCCCTGCAGTGACGCCGGGCATTGCCCAGTTTTCCGGGGTGTAGGGGGCATACGCCGCCGGGACCAAAAAGTCATGCCATCCGTGAAAGTGTCCGACGAACTTGGCGATCTTTTTTCGTCCGGTCACCAACCGTGCAATCCGAACGGCCATCAGCGTCGCTTCCGTTCCGCTACTCGTGAACCGCACTCGTTCGGCTGAGGGAACAAGCCGCTGAATTCGTTCGGCCCATTCGAGTTCCAGTTCATGGCAGGCAGAGAAGTGTGTGCCCCGTGTCATCTGCCGCTGAACGGCCCGTACGACCGCCGGAAATCCGTGTCCAAGTAGCATCGCTCCGTGGCCGACCCAGTAGTCAATAATCGAGTGCCCTTCGACCGTCGTTTTCCGCGCCCCATGGGCTTCGGTCACGTAGATCGGGAACGGTTCCAAATATCGCCCGTCGTGCGTCACGCCACTGGGAAAAACTGCTTGACCGCGTTCAAATAGCGGGGCGGATTTGGCAAATTTTTCGCGATACGCAAGTTCAATTTGATTGGCGATCGGCGACATCACAAACATCCCTGGTGCAGTTGATACAGTCTGAGGTCTCAGCCAGGCAGCGCGCCACGGCAATCATGAGGTTCCTCGTTCGCGGCTGCGGCATTGCCGTGCAAAGGATTCTATGCCAACCGACCGGGAATGAGCGAGTTTGCAGGGCGTTTTCACACCGCCCCAATCGGCGACATTCGACAACCGTGGTGTGTCCTGCGGGCTGAAGGCCCAACCAATCCGCGGTCCCAGCACATCTACGATTCCAGCACGTCTGAGCCCCTACAGCCCAGACGTGCTGGAATCGTAGTTGGGGCACCCCGTTGGGGGGGGCGCAAGAGAGTGCTTGCAACCCGCCCGCAGACCATAGACGCCACAAGACTCCACGAAAAAATGCCCGACGAGGCCATTCGTTGGCCATCTTCCCAGCCGTGTTGACGCCGCGTTTGCGTCTGTCGAAATTGATTTGCAGACAATTTTGTTTCCTGTAATAATACTTTTGTTATCCTTAATTCAGGAGAACGACTCAGCCGATGTTTTCTCTGCCAATGTTCTCAGGGTCTCGTAACGGGAATCCGATCGGGCTCACGTCTGGGATTCGCGGATCTGGGATGGTTTCAAGAAGCACTGCGAAGATGCGGTCACTCTCGCGATTTCACCAAGCGAGAATGCGCTGGGGCGGGAATTGACCGGGATCGTCAAATGGAAAGCCACCAACATCGTGCGGAAACACTGCGCGCCCTGCGGCAGATTTGTCGCGGTACGAGCAAGTCTTCCGCAAGCAACTGGTCCGGGCGCGATTCGCCGGAGCCGCAGCGGCTTTCGACGGGGGTGTCGGCCTTGGATGAATTACTACCAGGGCAGGGACTGGAAGCCGGTTGGCTGATCGAATGGCTGACTCCCATCGAAGGCTGTGGTGCAGCGATTCTGGCATTACAAGGTGTTCCCCCCGCCATTGAGCAGCGGCCCGTCTGGGCGGTGATCGATCCCACGGGAGAATTCCATCCGCCCGCAGTACAAGGGTGGGGAATTTCGCTCGAAAAAATCCTGTGGCTGCGTCCGACCTCGATCGCGGACGCGGCCTGGACGGTTGAGCAATGCCTGCGGTGTCCTGCCGTTGGAATCACCTGGTTCCAAGCCGATTCGCTTCCCGACCGTGTGTTACAGCGCTGGAAAATTGCCGTGGAAACCGGCGGTGGATTGGGTGTCTTGTTCCGCCCCGCAAAAGCCGCACGGTATGCCTCGTGGGCCGATCTCCGTTGGTTAATTCAACCGCGATCGACACAGACGTCGAGTACGGGGGCCATCGCGGGGGGCTCATCAAATTTTGGCCACAGCCCGAATTTTGGGAATTGGCGAGTGCAGGTTCAGTTGCTCTCGTGTCGTGGTGCCTGTCATGTAGGCCATGCGGTGGAACTGGAAGTGTGTGATGCCACGGGTGATGTGCGTCTGGTTTCCACTGTGGCCCATTCAACGCCTGCAATCCTCGCAGCAGGAGCATAATCACACGCCGAATTTTTCGGCATCACCCCCTGCGCAGAAGCGTTCACCGCGACCACTCGTCCTGTTTTCAGAAGGAAAACGTGGCCTGCAAATTGTCGTCTGTTCGCCTGAGGCCGAGAAGTGGGGAATCCAGACGGGAATGCCCCTGGGTGAAGCCCGCTCCCTGTTGCCCCGTACGACCGCAAAGAACGCAAGACCCCCACGCGGACGGCCAGCGAAGGTCCGGGGCACCAACCCCCAATTTCTGCCAGCCGATCCGGTGGCGGATCGACAACGCTTACAGATTCTCGCGCAGGAGTGTCTGGCCTACAGTCCGCTCGTCGGCCTGGAAGACAGCCCCGCCCCCGAAGCGATCTGGCTCGAAGTTTCGGGCAGCGAGGCGCTCTTCGGTGGGGAACGTCCCTTGGCTGACACCTTGTCGGCCGGGCTTGCTCGGCAGGGGCTGCGGGTGCGAATTGCGATTGCCGATTCGTGGGGCGCCGCATGGGCAATGAGCCATTACGGGGCATCCGACATCGCGCTGGTTCCCATCGATCGACAACGGGAATGGCTGGCCCCGTTATCAATTGCCGCCTTGCGCATCCCCGAGACGGTCATTCGATCGCTGATCAAACTGGACGTGCTGACGATCGAACAGCTTTTGCGGCTATCGCGGACGGCACTGCCTGCTCGTTTTGGTAAAGAGTTGCTATGTCGCCTCGATCAAGCATTGGGGCAGGCTCCCGAACTTCTGACTGCCGAACGGATCACCGAGACGATCTTCGACGAGTGGCAGTTCGAAGAACCGATTACAGATCGGCAAACAATTGATCACGTCTGCGAACTCCTACTGCAACGATTACTGACTCAGTTGGATGCTCGTCGAGCCGGATTACGAGAACTCGCCTGTCACTGGCTGGGAACGACTGCTGAACCGACCACACTTCGCCTGCTTCGTCCGACGAATGATCGACGCCATCTGCTTGAGCTGCTGCGGTTACAGTGTGAACGTCGGACGTTCACAGCGGCCATTCAAGGCATTCGGATGGAAGTTGTGGAAATGGGATTGGCTCTGGCCAGGCAGACGACTCTGTTTGGCGACGCCTCTACGGAGGAGAATCCGCGAGTCCTTGCCGAGTTGGTCGATCGGCTCAGCATTCGGCTGGGGCGGCAGGCGGTCCTGCGTCCGCGACTGGTTCCCGACCCGCAACCCGAGTTTGCTTATGAACCCGTCCCCTGGCTGGATCGTCACAAACCCCGGGACGAGGCCACATTCAGTTCGTCCGCGCTGCGCTGTCGTCCATTACGGCTATTCCATCCGCCACGACCTTTGTCCATTCAAATCGAATCACCTCAAGGCTTGCCCATGCGCGTGCACCATTCTCAGGTGCAGCGGATGATCGGCCCGGAGCGGATCGAAACAGGCTGGTGGCGCGCACCGGACGTGAAACGGGATTATTACCGGATGGATCTCGCCAATGGTACCAGGCTTTGGACCTTTGTGGAGCGTGGAACCGGACACTGGTTTCTGCACGGACTTTTTGTCTGAGGTTGAACTCAGCCCGCTTCATGATCGCGTCGTGACGACGATCGGCGTTTTTTCATCGAGGAACCATGTGACTTGATATGCGGCGTCGGCACCGACGGTTCTTCGGCAATCGCGGCAATGGCAGCGTCTGCCACGGTCGGAGCGGGCTCTTCGACCACCGCATCGATTTGAACCGTACGTTTGGTCAGTTCGAACACGCATCCCAATGGCCCCGCCACCAACTGTGGTAACAGCACGAGATCGCTGAGCAATGCCACACCCACCATCGCGGCCATCGCACCGCCAAATCGGCTGATGACTAGCGACTCGGCAGGAACCAGAACAAGCAATCCAACCCCGACCACGGCGCCCGCCTGCCACAGCGATGGCCCACAATGTACCAGTGCTTCGACAACAGCCTCACGGCGGCTCTTCCCACTCTGCATGGCAAGACGCACCCAGTTGAGATACTGCACCGTTCCTTGAGCAGCGATGCCCATTCCGACCGAGGCCGTGATCATCGTGCCCACATCAATCCGCTGTTCCATCCAGCCGATCACACCCAGCACCACCGTCACCGGGATCAAAGTCGGAATCATGGCCACCAGGCTGGCGGTAATACTTCGCAACCGGAACAGAAACAGCCCTAGAATGAGGGCACATGCCAGGCAGGTACTACCGATCAAACTTTCCAGTACCGCCTTCTGCGTCTGAGCAAACAGCGGCACCGCCCCGGCGATGGAATGTTGTGAACCAGGTTCCAATTTCAAAACGTTTTGCGTGAGCCGATGCAAGTCGGCCACCACGACGGAGAAATCGTTGTTCGACATGACATTGACTTGTGCGGCAATGCGCCAAAGTTCATCACCAGGTTGGCTTAATTTGTCATCGCGCCGCATCGGCAGGTCGCGTCCCTGCTCGAGAACCGTGTAGAACGCGCGAGCGGCTGGAATTTCGCCTTCGCGTACCCGCTGCTGCACGGCGGTCGCCCGTTTCTGATACTTCGACTTCTGAATGTAGCTGGAATCGTCACGAAGCGGTTCCGAGACCGGCTGCAAATCGGCAAGTGACGTTGTGCCACTGACCTCGGGATGGAGCCGAATCACCTCTTGAACCTGACGCACCAGTTCCATTCGATCCAGGAAACTCGTGTCTTTCTGCGACTGCTGATCAAACCGAATCACCGCTTCAACAGGGGTCGTTCCTGACAGATTGGTTTCGATGAACCAATAATCCTTGCTGATCTCGGCACTTTCCGGGAAGTAGCGAACGGCCTTGGTCTCTGTTTGCAGCTTATTCATGCCCAAGCTGCACCCGATGCAGATGGCGACGAACGCGACCGATTGCAAACCGGAACGAACGGTCATCAACTGACCAAATCCACGCCATCCCAGGTGATCCAATTCTTGTTCACGCGGCTTCGACGGAGACCATATCTGCAGCAGCGCCGGAAGCCCGTACATCAACATCGACAGCGACAGCATCGCACCGGCGGCGCCGTAGAATCCAAAGTTCTTGATGGGTGTCAGGAGACTGGTGCACAACGCAATCAGGCCCACCGCGACCGCGGACGAGGTGAGGATGCCAGGCATCCATGACATCTTGACCGTCTGGGAAATCGCCACAGATTCGTTGTGGAAAGCGGCATGTTTCCAGTAGTTCGCAACATGGATCGCCCCGGCCGTCGTCAAGACAAAGATCAGCGTGGGCATCACCACCAGGATCATGTCCATCGTTCCGCCCGTCAGCGGGATCAGCGCCGTCGCCCCAAACATGGCCAGCAACGAGACCATGACCACCATCGCCGTGAGACGAATGTTCCGCAGCAGTGCAAACGCCACCAGCGCACTGGCGAGAAACGACATGAGAATCGCCGAGCGTCGATGCATTTCAAAGAGAGGGACCGTCACATCCCAGGCGGCCTTTTGAACTTCGTGATTCAGTTCCGTCGCGGTGACCAGACTTCCCGCCAAATGAACCGCCTGATCGGGAATTCCGGCGCGCTGACAGGCGGTTCGGATCGCCGCCACCGTGTCGGTTTTGTCTGCCAACCCTGCCTCGGACAAACCGACCGACAGACCGACAGGTGACCCGGGAGCGAAGAACGCGGATTCGACCAACGGCTTCCCATCACCCCGTTCAGGAATATATTCAGTCAGCCATTTGGCCACGGCCATCGTTGATTCGCTGCCAATCCGCATTCCGCGCCACGACACTTGAAGGTCGTGATCCAACGTCGCGTTTTCACTGACCTTTCCGTCAGCCGTCAGCACCGCCGGTGCAATCGATTCACCCGCAGCAGCGTCGTCCTGCGGCACCCCTGGAATGGAAATCATCGACGACAGATCGGCCGTTGCATCCTGTACATTTGCCGTCAAACCTCGACGTGACAGCAGCGCCATTTCCACTTCTCGACGGGTCTTTCTTAACGCCGATCGCCCTGTTTCCGACAATCGCAGGCGCAGCGGACCCGCACCGACGAGTGTCCCTTCCAGTCGCCGAATGGCCTCGTGTGGTTCAACGCCATCGGCCTGCATGACGCTTAACGCGTGTCGCGGCTCGAGAATCGATGAGAAGTAGGGTAAGCCACCCCGTCTGATCCCGCGTTCGTCGGGCCTTCCCGTCAGGTGTTCAATGACCTGATCGATCCGGGGATCATTAAGTGAACTTCCTTCCCAGGTGACCAGAACGCGTTCTTCCACGGGGAATCGCTCATGAATCCAGTTGAGGGCCTGCAATTCGGCATCCTGCCCGGGCAACCACTTCTCGACATCGTTCTCGAGACGCAACTGGCGAGCGGACGACCAGCAGAGCGGCGCGACGAACGCCATCAACACGACAATCCACAGACTGAACCGGTTGCCCCAGTGGTCGCGACGATCAAATACGTTCTTCATAAGTCACCTTCCGCCCGACTCCGCAGGCGCGGCAAAACGATCAATGCCTGATCCGTGGGCGTCGTCCATGGTCAGATGTCGGCGATCACTGGGTAAATTGCTGAAAATAAGCGCCGAAATTTTCGCTCGGAACGCAAATTTCCTGAAAGCCCGATGCGCACCGGGCGTTTCCTGTCTTTCTCGGTGTTCTCAATGCCACTGGGTGAAAAAAGCTTTCAGAGATTTCAGTCCATCAACACAACGGCATCGAGGCCACGGAGAATTTATCGAACTGACGGAGTTGGCCTGCTTTACGGTGCTTCACTGCCATTGATTCGTTATGATTCCCGAGTTTCTCAAGAGAATTGCCCCTCCAATTCGGAATCGACTTAAATAGGTATCGACAGCAAAGGGCGGTACCACACACCGATTTGCTGTGTACCGGCTGTCTGCATCAGCAGGAAGGATTTCCCATGAATCAATCGCCCGACCAATCCACCACTCCCGACGATGACCACTGGGAAATCTACGTCACATACGTCGACGATAATCCAGCGGTAATCCTTGTAGACATTGGTGTTGTGGAATCTGTCCCCATTACCAGCCTGCCGAATCTGGTCTGGCTCTGGATTCATCTGAAAACGACTGACGAAGATGGTTTTCCGTCAGAAGAGGAAGACTTTCGCCTGAATGAAATTGAAGATTTGGTCACAGAGGGTATGGGGGATTTGGCGCTGCGATATGTCGGACGCATTACGACCGATGGTCGCCGCGAATTCTATTTCTACACCGATGATCCCGAGCAATTTCGGCAGTCGGCCACGGCGGCGATGAGTTCCGTGTCAGAATACGAGTTCGAAATCGATGTGGCAGATGATCCAGAGTGGAGCCATTACCAGAATGTTCTGTACCCATCGCCAGAAGATTTCCAACAGATTCAGAACCAGCAAGTGATTTCACAATTGCAGCAGGCCGGGGACTCGCTAACCGAGCCACGTCCCGTCGACCATTACGCCAATTTCCGGACCGCCGAAGATCGCGATGCGTTCATCGCCGCCGCCGCAGCAGAAGGCTACGAAAGCGTCAGTCGCCCTGACCGCACGGATGATGAAGGCGAGTTTCCATTTTCCGTGGGACTACTGCGTGTCGATCCTGTTGACCCGGAAACCATTGATCGGATCACATTCGAGCTATTTGATCTCGCCCGGCAACATACGGGAGAGTACGAAGGCTGGGGTTCGAAAGTCGTGAAGTCATGACTTTGAACTCGCGATTCAAAACATCGAGCAGAGACAAGTGCCGGTTTGTTCAGGCCCTTTTCAGCCCGCCATTCACTCGACGACGCAGATCTTGCCGATCTCGGGTGACTCGTTCTTGAATCGCAGAGAAAGACACGGCGAATCCTGAGATCCGCTCTTGTGAGCGTTCTGAGCAGACATTATCAACCGTTACTTCCATATCAAAAACCTATGTCACACAGTCAGCCCAACGGCGAGCCTTCGATGAGCGTCGCAGTTCGAGCCTCGTTGCTCGGCATCGCGATGTTTCTGTGCGGGGGATTTCTGTTGGCGCTGTCGGTGTCACCCGACCCGCGGGGGTACGGGACACACCATCAGTTTGGTCTTCCGCCTTGTACATTTCGAACGCTGTCTGGTTACCCCTGTCCCGGTTGCGGGATGACAACGAGTTTTTCCCATTTCGTGCGAGGAGACTTTGCCGCTTCAGCTCGTGCCAATCTGGCGGGATTGGTCCTGGCCTCCGTCTGTGCGTTGCTCATTCCCTGGTGTTTGTGGAGCGCTTACTGCGGGCAGTTATGGATGGTTGCCGATCCGATCACTGTTGGCGGGACCCTGGCGGTCTGTCTTAGCGGCCTTGCCGTGTTGTTTTGGGGTGCTCGCGTGCTGAGCGCCATGACGTAGCTAATGAAGCCACCTGGCGAAGGATCGCCTCATGCCTGACGCACCACACGTTTTTCATCGACGCAGCATCCTCTGGCAGGCCGCCGGAGCCTCGATCGGTTTGTGCATGGCCTCGACCTTTGGCTGCTCAAAAATGCTGGTCAGTTCCGGAAAGGTTCTGTTTGGCGACCCCAAACTGCCATCTGAATTCACCACGTTGACAAAAGAAGACCTGACGAAAGGGCTGAAGACCATCCTTGTCGTCTGTACGGCCGTCGAAGGAGTCGAGGATGAAGTTTCGACCGTGAAGCTGGATGTGATTGATGGTGTCACCCGCCGAATGCGACTGCAGGGTGTGAAGGTTATCAATCCAGAACGTGTTATCGACTGGATCGACGACCATGGCGGAATTGTTTCCAATCCACATGAACTGGCCAAGGATTTCGATACCGACTACATCGCGTGGATCGACGTGCAGACCTACAACCTGCACGAACCCAACAGCCCGAAACTGCTCCGCGGGCAGACATCCGGATTTATCCGCGTGTTCAAGATCGAAGAACATGACGGGCAACGCTTGGCGCTTCGCATCTATGAGAGAGAGTTTGCGCTGACATACCCACAACATCAGCCGATTTCCGAACAGGGACGAGGCCTGGAAGTCTTCCAGAAAGACTACATGAAAAACCTGTGCGACATGTTGGCGGAACGGTTTTATGACCATCGTCCCGGTACCAAGTTCTGACAGAACAAAGGGGTCAGGACTGTTTCTCAATCGCCATCAATATTCAGTCTGCAATCCGTCGGAAAGTGACTCGATGCACATTCACGCGAAATCAAAACGGCTGAACACGGTCGCCACGCTGCTGACCGCGATGGTCATTTGCATCACCACCTGTGGTTGCAACTACCTGATGGTCTTTGGATACCTGCTGGGCGGCCCACCTTCGGTCGAGCCGCTTTTTGACAAAGAGACAAAAGAGTCGATGACCGACAAAGGAGTCAAAGTCGTTGTCGTCTGCTTTGCGCCGGACGACATCAAGTACAACTTTGAGAGCATCGATTACGAACTGGCTCAGTATGTGGCGTTTCAGTTGCATAGCCACAAGATCTCGGTGATTTCGCCGGACCTTTCCAAAGCATGGCTGGAAGAACACAAGGACTGGGACAAGCCTGAGGAAATTGGAGCCTACTTCAAGACCAACTATGTCGTGTACATCGACTTGAACGAGTTCTCGCTCTTCGAAGAGGGCAGTACGGACCTGTATCGTGGCAAGTCCGAGGCCATTGTCAGTGTCTACAAGATGGACGACGACGAACACGGTGAGAAGATTTTCAGTGCGGAAAAGACGTCGAAATATCCCCTCCATCAGCCGGTCAGTTCCAGCGACAAGACGTACAACACCTTCAAGGGCGAGTACCTGACGCGTCTCAGTGACGAAATTGGCCGCTTCTTCTACGAGTACTATGTTGCCGATGAAATCGCCTCGGGCGGCGGTTGATCGACGACAAAGCCTGAGCCCCGAAGATTCGAGAGCGAACTGGCGTGTTGATTGAATTGCCGAGCGTGCGTGGTGACGATGAGGATTCTCTGTGGTCCCAAGTTTCCGTTGGGTTGAACGAACGGGCACAGGCACCTTGGGGAGCCAGCCCCCATTCTTTCAACACGCGATCACGCTTTTCGGTTCGCCTGAATCAACGCAGGCTTCGGGCATTCAAAGAGCGCCGCTTCAAACGGAACGCCCTCTGTCAGCTCTTATGCGTCTTTCACCGTCTCGAGCAAGCGAGCGATAATGTTCTCGACGGTCTGGCCAGCCGCTTCTGCACGATAGTTGATGAGAATGCGGTGTCTGAGCACCGGCGCCGCCAGCGCTTTGACGTCGTCCCACGTGACGTTCGCACGTCCTGAAAGCAGTGCGCGGGCCTTCCCCCCCAGAATCAGGTACTGGGCTGCGCGAATTCCCGCCCCCCACGAGACCCAGTCATTGATGAATTGCGGCGTTCCTGGTTGCTGAGGTCGCGAGGCCGCCGCCAGTCGTACGGCGTACCGAACGACGTCTTCGGCGACAGGAACTTTGCGAACCAGCGCATGGATTTGTTCGATATCGTGCCCCGTGAACAGAGCTTCGATCTGTTCGGGTGCGCCGGATGTCGTTCGTGCCACGACCGCGACTTCGTCGTCTTCAGGCAGGTAATCGACAACGACGTTGAACATAAAACGATCCAACTGCGCCTCGGGCAGGGGATAGGTTCCTTCCATCTCGATCGGATTCTGGGTCGCGAGAACGAAGAACGGTTCTTCCAGGGCATACCGCGTCCCTGCCGCCGTAACCTGATGCTCTTGCATCGCCTCCAAGAGAGCGGCCTGTGTCTTCGGCGGCGTTCGATTGATTTCGTCAGCGAGCAAAACGTTGGTAAAGATGGGCCCTTTGACAAAGACCATCTGACGCCGGCCCCCGTCTTCCTGCTCGAGGATCTCGGTTCCGGTGATGTCCGCGGGCATCAAATCAGGGGTAAACTGAATTCGCTGAAACTTCAGATGGAACACCTGCGCGATGGATTTCACGAGCAGCGTCTTGGCCAGACCCGGTGCCCCGGTGATCAGACAGTGCCCCCCGGCAAACAGCGAGATCAACAACTGTTCGACCGCTTCAGCCTGCCCGACGATGGTCTTCGCCAGTTCGGTACGAATCCGTTGTCGTCCTCCTCGGACCAGTTCCAGGATTCGCAGTTCTTCATCGTCGGAGGGGGACAGTCCAGCAACGTTCACAAAAGGGCTCCGTCTAAGTTGTTCGTAATCAGTTGGACTCGTCGACACAGGGTCCTATCCGCCCCGATCAAGTCGGTGGAACATCGAATATGACGCTCAATGACAGCGAACGCACGCGTCTTTAGTGCGTCATCGCGTAGAAAATGATGTTGATCCCCATCGGATAGGCTTTCTTCTCCGCAAACTCGGTGAAATACCAGGGGTCTTCACCTTCGCGTTCCCATCCATCCCCCAAATCGGTGTTGTGACAAATCATCACCATTAAGCGATCTTTGTCATCAAAGATCCCGCGGTAATGCGGGTTTTTTGCGTCTTCTCGTTCCCAGGTGATTCCAGAAGACCGTCCATAGAGCGCGACCCCGATGGAAGGGACCTGAGGCTTCTCTTTCAAATCGTAGACACAGTGAAAGATAGGATGCTCCAGCGGCAGTTCGATCGGTTCGCGTTCGGGAAAAACCTGTTTGATGGCGCGGTAGAAGACAGCGTATTCTCGTTCACCCCAGAAATCGTCGACCATCAGGAATCCGCCGTTCAAAAGATAACGACGCAGTGCCACGACTTCGTCATCCGAGAGAACGATTCCGCCCGGCTCGATCATGTAGATGAACGGGTACTGGAATAACTCTTGATCGGTCAGCCGCAAGATTCGTCCGTTCGGATCGACTTTCAGCGAGGTCAGTTGCTGCAATCGGAATGAGAAATTGAGATCGGAATCCGGATAGTCCGTCATCCAGGCACTCGGACGACGCGGCGAATCGTATTCGACGCGAACGAAGGTAAACACGTCGGTCTTAAAAGCGGGATCGACTTCCCACGTCGGTACGCCATTACGTTCGTCCGCTGTCCGCGCCACATTCCGGTTGTCGGGTTGCCGACGAGGCAATTTGAACAGGCTTTGGGCGTATGTCATTCCCATCGCCCCCATGAGCACGGCGATCGCTGCCACGACTGTCCATCTGCGATCGTGTCGCTTCATCTCTTCGATCCACTCTACATCGGAACCAGCCGGCGAAACGGATTTCATTTTGCTTCGGCGTCATCTGCCTTCGACTCACTCTGGGGCTTCTCATTCTGTTCTGCTTGAACCGGCTGTTCGCGAACGATTTTCAGCAGCAGTTTTTGAGCATCACGAAATCGCGGCGCGAATTCCAGTGCGGCCAGCACGTGCTGTTTCGCGCGCGGATCGCTTTTTTCGTGCAGCAGCTTGGCGAGGCGAAAATGTCCGTCAGCCGGATCATCCGGATCCATCAGCAGCCAGGCTTCCAACCCCTGGATGGCATCGTCTTTATCTCCCAACTTTTCACTCACCAGCGCCCGGGCTTTTTGAGCTTGCGGCAGCAATGGATTCACTTCGAGCAATCGTCGGACGCTTCTGGCCGCGCCAGGCCAGTCGCTGGCTGCCGTCTGCAGATCGATCAGGCGCAGCAGCGCCGCCTTCGCATCATCCGTACGTCCGACATAGTCTTCGAGCACACGTCGTTCGTCCGCCGTTTCATCCAGTTCCCGATGAATCGATGCCAGCATCAGATAAGCACTTTCGAAACCCGTTTGCTCGGGATAAAGTTCGATCATCTTGTGCAGAAATTTCTTGGCTTTGGCGAATTCACGCCGGCTGACCAATTGATCGGAGAGCATCGTCAGCCCCTGGATGCTGTTAGGGTGATCCTCCATCCAGTGCTCCAGCCGATCCGGATCATCGTCATCTTTGATCGCGGAAAGATCGTACTGTTCCCAGTCGAGATCGGGAGCCAGACGCCGCGCCATCTCGATCGCGTAGTCATGGAATTCATGATCGATCTGATCGAGCGATGCCGTGTGACGCACGATCGCATCTTCGACATGCAGGCCCGCGGCCAGATCGACAAAGATGTTTTTGATGGAATCCAGTCCATACTTCTCGATCAGATACTCGACCAGCAACGACGACTGGTAATACGCAAATTCGAGATCACCCGGTTTCTCGGGATGCAGAAACGTGCCACTTAAATCTCGTACGGATGCCAGACCACCGCCGAGGATTCGCTTACGACTTTTGGGGGTCATGCGTTGTCCCCACGTCCCTCCCGCCTGACGTTCCTCGTAAACGGAAATCCCTTCGCTCAACCAGCGCGGCATCCGATTGCGCGTCTTCTCCAGCGTCACCACATGACAAAACTCGTGCCACAACACGGACTGCCAGTTCGAAGGATTTTGTTTCTGCGTCGCGGGACTGTTGGCAATGACAACTTTTCCGAAGCAGACACCCAGATAGCCACCGGCTCCTGGCAGGCCGAATGCTCGGACGGCAAAGTCGTTCGAGTCGGCATAGATCTCGACTGTAATGACATCGTTCAGTTCGAGCCCATATTTCAGACACAGCGTTTGTTTGGCACGACGCAGCAAATCCAACACATCCGCGCCGTAAATCGTGGCTTCATTGGCTTCCATCCTCACACGAAATTCGTCTGCTTCGACCATGGTGTATTTGGCCAATTGATCGTGTAAATTAGCCATATTGAAGAGCTGCACGTCATAGGCATCGGCCTTGAGGGCCGCGGCGTTCAGTCTCCATCCTTCCTCATCCTGACCGAGACGCAGCAAGTCCTGAGCAAGCTGCACGCGCGCGGGCTGATAGCCGGGGGAGATGGCCAGCACGGAACGTTGCAGATCGGCACCTTCTGCGAATCGGTATTTTTGCGACAGCTTTTTGCCGATCAGCCAATGGACCGCGGGGTTTTCAGACCAAGGCTTCAGCGCGCGACCACGAAACTCACGCTCATTCTCAAGGTCGTTGTCCAAATGGGCCATTACTGCATGCAATGCCCAGGCCTGGGGGTGCGAAGGGTTAATCTCAAGCACCTGATCCAGCAACTTCCCCGCCTCGGCATACTGTTCTGAATCAATGGCCCGCTCGGCCCGATAGAGCAGGGCAGGGGTGTGCCGCGGATTCAGCCGCAGTGACTCTGACAAATGATGGGCCGCCAGACGGGACTGGGCGGTTTCGATGCTGCGTGCCAGTCCAAAATGCAGATCGGCGTCGTTGGGATGGCTTTTCACGCCTTCTTCGAAGATCTCGGCCGCGACTGCGAAGTCTTTTTTCGAAAGCGCCAGTTCACCACTCGCCAGTGTCGCGCCGCGATGCTCGCGAGCAACCTTGAGCGCGCGATCGTAGAAGGTCTCGAGGACTTTTCGAGAGTCGGCACCGGTGGCCACAGCGACCTTTCCGAGCGCCACGAGGCTCTCGGCATCACCGTCATAGCGCCAGGCGGCACGGCTGACAATATCACTAATTTCCGCCTGCCAGGTTTTTCCCTGGTCGACATGCTCCGAAAAGCAGGCGGGGTCGATCCCCGCTTGTCGCAATCGGATGCTCCACGCGTACCGGGTCAAACCGTTCGAGATCGTGTCGAAGGCCGCCTGATACTGTCCGGTCTGCATCTCGGCCTCGGCCTTGAACAGATACCAATCCTCGCCAAAGACGCGCTGCTGAATGGCCTGATCGGCGGTCTGAATGCATTCGGCATACTTACCCGTGAGCAGGAGTTGACGGATTTCTTCAACATCCGCTGCGTCGGCCAAAGGCAGGCAAACCATTAATGCCATCGTCAGCACGAGACACGACAGGGCCTGGAAGCAAACCGACCGGTCTCTCTTGGTCAACGAATGGCCCGAATTGCCAGAACCTAAAACCCAACGCATGCACTCGCCTCCCACGTGATCACACTCAGTATACCTGCCCGACAACGCGGGCGACATGACGAGAGCGCAATCGGAGGCAACAACTTTCGGCCGAACGAAGATCCATAAGTTCTCACTGAAATGGAGACTCTCAGTGCTTGTCCTTCAACTTGTCCTTGAAGACCGCTCGGAACTTATCAATTTTCCGCCGGATCACGGCCGAGCAATAGGGATTTTCAGGATTGTCACGGAAGTAGTTCTGATGATACTCCTCACCAGGATAGAACTCTTTCAGGGGTGAAATCTCGGTGACAATCGGATCAGCAAACGCCTCGGACTTGTCGAGTCTTTGCTTGTACTCCTGCGCCAGTTCATGCTGTTTCTCATTGTGATAAAAAATCACCGAACGATACTGCGTTCCCTTGTCGGCGCCCTGTCGATTCAACGTGGTCGGATCGTGCGTTTTCCAGAAGACCTCAAGCAGGTCGACATACGAAACGACTTTCGGATCGTAAACAACGCGAATGACTTCGGCGTGGCCGGTCGTTCCCGTACACACCTGTTCGTAGGTCGGATTTTTGATCCGCCCGCCGCTATAGCCTGAAACGACGGACTTAACCCCTTTCAACTGCTGAAAGACCGCTTCGGTGCACCAGAAGCAACCAGATCCGAATGTCGCTTGTTCGAGTCCCTTTTCTGTCGGGTCGACCTCGTTTTGTTCCGTCGAGTTCTCTTTTGATGAATCCGCCATGCTCAATTTCCCTCCCGCAACCAGGATGCCGACAGCGAACAGAGAAAAGAACAGCGAGCGAGCCCCGACCGACCTACGCAAGCGTTCGACCCAATCGCTGGCTGACGCGACGACATACATGAATTGCCCTTTCACAAGAAACATGCTCGACCGCTTCGTTGATGTCATCAGATCGTGCTCTGACATTGCATCACCTCGGCAGATCACCAGACCATTCCCTGTTCGACAGACGAAGGCGACAATAGGTTCTCACAAATCAATTGACAACCGCGTCACGGGCAGCGCGTGCGACGCAATCCTTCCAGAATATCCGCTCGCCCATTCCTGTCACCATGAGTTTCGCTGGTTTTCAGGAAAGTTATATTCCGTCCGCGCCAGATTTCCTCTCGATTCTTAGAAAGAAATCTCGCCGAATTGTACATTTCTGTCTGACATCGCCACACTCATTCGACAATGACAATCCGTCACAGTTCTCGGGGCGGGGGGATAGACGCATTTTCACCTCAGAGGGGCGTGACAGCGTGCGCCGTTTTTGCAACAAAGTCACGACGTGCCGATAAACATACGCCAGTCCTCACCCTGTGAATGGTGATTACCAGCCATTTGTTCGATGGTCCTCAAGAAAGCTCAGGTCATCGAAAGGCCGTCGTTGGCCTCTTGCGCCAAGGAGTAATTGATGTTTCCTGGAGTTCTCGCACTGCTGGAACGTTCGTTGCGGATCGACGCTCGCGCTTGGGAACCACATGTCGCGCGTTTTGGACTTGCGGCGGCGATCTATATCGCGGTCATCACCGCATCCCAAACGAGCATCTTTTTCGGAGCCCCCGGACTGCGATTCTTTCGCAACATCGTCTATTTGGATCTGTTTTTCATCACCCTGCTCGGCATTACGTTTTTCTCGACCTCAATTACGGAAGAGCGGGAAGAAGACACACTGGGATTGATGCTGATGGCGGGAATCAGTCCCGTGGGAATCCTGCTGGGGAAATCGGGCGGCCGGCTCTTCCAGGCCTTCCTGCTGTTGGCCATTCAATATCCGTTCATGCTGCTGGCCGTCACTCTCGGCGGCATCACCAAGTCCCAGATCAGCCATACCTATGTTGCGATCCTGGCTTACTTGGTGCTGCTGGCCGGCGTGGGATTGTTCTGTTCGACGATCTCACGAAGGAACCGCACGGCGTCTGCGCGCTTGTTGGTTGTCGTGCTGCTGCATTGGCTACTGCCGGTGGTTTGCCACGAAATGCTGCGAAGGGTCCCGACGCTTGGTACTCACACTTCCGCAACCCTGGGCTGGATCGGCCAAACCTGCATTTTCTTCGAAATTGGGGCATCAATCACGGCCGCCACGAACGAGACGATTTGGACTCCTCAAGTCGTGACGAATCTGGCGCTCGGCATGACAGGTTTCGTGGCGTCTTGGCTTTGTTTCGGCCTGACGGCGCGAGACCCTGCGTCCGAAGCTCAATCTCGAGGCCTCGTTGCCAGGTCGCTGTTTCGTGGCAAACTTTTTGCGCCGGGCGCCATTTGGAGCAATCCCATCGCCTGGAAAGATTTCTATTTCGTGACGGGGGGCAGGGCTGCGTTTCTGATTCGAGTTGCCGGCTACGTCTTGTTGTATTTACTGATTGATTTGGCAACGCCGACGTCAAATGGAATCCAAAGCCAGGGGGATTCGCGATTCAGCACAGGACTTTATTTGGCGCTCCTGATGTTTCTGACGCCGATCGATGCTGCCTGGCTGATTTCACGATCGCTTGCCGATGAAAGGCGATCTCAAACATTGGCACCGCTGATGTTGCTTCCGATCTCGAGTGGCCAGATTCTGTACTCGAAAATCATGGGAACGCTCATCGGCTGGCTTCCCGGAATCGGGTGCCTGATTTTGGGAATCTTCCTTCTTCCGGATGGAACCGCCTGCGTCTACGAATTCTTTCGACATCCTGCGCCGCCGACTCTGATCGTCACACACCTGATCCTGCTTCCTCATTTGGCGGCGTTGATGGCGATGTTCGTTCGGTGGGGAGCACTGGCAATTGGAATCGGCCTGACAATCGGTTCCTTGATTCTCACCGTCTGCGCATTTGGAACGTTTGGAATTTCACAACAATCTCCCGTGGTGTTCCTGACATGTGGCGGAATCCTGGTTCTTTGCGGAATGTGCCACATCGGCATCCACCTGCGAACGGATGCACTGGCTAGTCGCTGACATTCTGTCAAATTCGCGGCGAAATAATTCTTGGCGGTAGCGCAGGCTGCCGCGTGATCGCGCATCGATTCGGACGATCGACGACCGAAAAAAAAGAACCGTCAGCGAGTTTTGTCACACGCGCTGACGGTTGTAAACTTCTTCTCAGGACGTTGCCTGCTGTACCAGACGTTAGACGTCAGAATTAAGTAGCATCGTTTCGATCGTCAGGCCAGGTCCGAAACCCACGGCCACAACGGGTCCGCGTCGCGTTTCGGCCTGCAGACGGTTCAGCAGAAACAGAATCGTGGCCGAAGACATGTTTCCATACTGCGCGAGAATTTCACGAGCCGGAGCCACGTCGTCGCTGGAGATATCGAGAGCGGCCAGGCAGGAATCGAGAATTCGCGGTCCGCCGGGATGAATGGCCCATTGCTTGACGTCGCCAATCGTAAGTCCCTCCTTTGCGAGGAACGACTTCATCCAGCTTTCGAGATGCTTTTCGATCAGACCTGGAACTTTTTGTGACAATGTCATTTCAAAGCCATGATCTCCGATCCGCCAGCTCATCGCGTTCAGCGTATCGGGCATCAGGTACGAACCATTGCGAATCAGCTTAAACTTCGCCTGCAAGGGATTCGTGTCGGTCTTGTCTGCTCGACAAACCACTGCGGCGGAACCGTCCGCGAACAAGGCGTTCGCAATGACCTTTTCGGTCGACCAGCCGTAGTGATGGTGCAAGCTGCAAAGCTCGACAGAACACATCAAGACGACGGCCTTTGGATCCGCTTCGACATACGACTTGGCCACACGCAGACCGTTAAACGATCCGTGACAGCCCATGAATCCGACGTGGGTGCGTTGTGTTTCCGGCGAGAGCCCCAGGTGTTGAATCAAGCCGATATCAAAACCGGGTGCGTGGAACCCGCTGCAAGACACTGTGACAAGATGGGTAATTTCGCTGACATCCTGGTCGGCATGTGCCAGCGCGGTCTCGCAGGACTCCATGGCAAGCGCCAGTGAACATTCTTCAAATTTTTCCATCCGAGCCCGGGTGGAGGGTCCGCGGTCATCGTCATGGCTGCGGGGTGCATAGAACCCATCCACCACATCTTGAATCGCCACGGCCTCTTCCAGCAAGACGGTGCTTCGCTGATTGACGCCCGCACCCTGGTAGATCATCTCCATCACGCGACGCTGTTCATCAGAATCACAGCAAAGTTGGTGTGTCGCTTCGTACGCTGCCGTCTGCGAAACCGTACCTGCAGGAACCGCTGTTCCCATCCCCGTAATCAGCATTGTCATGTTCAGATGCCTTTGTCGTCGGCCCCAGGGCCGATTCACTTCGATCAATCCGTTCGTCACATCGTTTGAAACAGCGGTCCGAAGATCATCGGATAAAAAATGCCGGTTTCATTGGAAAAAGAAAGCCAGCAATCCTAAACCGAAGTCGGCTCGGACTTGCCAGCTTGCTTCACTGCGATTTGTGTCGAAATCGAAGCGACACTCGTGCAGCGCATCACCCTCTATGGTTCCTCGATTATTGCAGGAAACACTCAAGAGGGGAGTGTGACGTTCCAGACATCTTGCCGATTTCACAGCAAAATTTCCATACCAGCCCTCACGATCGATGATAAAGTGTGCGGGCCAACATGAATCCAAGGCCAATTCCGGCGAGTACGGCTGGGATTGGATTCCTCTTGATCAGATTTGCGAGGTCCGCTTCCAGCCCCCCGAATCCTTCCTCTTGAACATATGCACCGGTACTACGAAGCGATTCGGCGAGACTGGCAGAGGCGTCCCCAGCGGCCTTGAACTGTCCGCCGACCGCCGCGGTCGCGTCTTCGGCACGCTGATTCAGGTAATTTCCCGCTTCTTCTGCTCGTTTCGAAGCATCTGCCATGAACTCCTGAGCCCGTTGCCCCACCGTTTCCGTCGCGGATTTCACGCTTTCATATGCGGATGATGCGGCCTGACTGGCCTGGTTCCCCAAATCCTGAATTCGATTCTTCAGACTCCCCTTGGCTTCGACCATGATGACACTCCTCCAAAAATTGGCGTCCCCTAATCCGAGACTTGATATGACGAACATGAGGATCCAATCGGACGAATAAATTCGACGTGATTGGAATGAACGAACGCCGAAAAAAATCCGCAAATGATATGCCGTGCGTCCCAACGCACTCGCGAAAATGTATACACATGTTCACAATCACTCAATTCGGGGCACCGATCCGCTTCCAACAGCCATTTGTCTCGCAAGCCTCAAATGCGAGCAACCCAATTCGTTGGCGCAGAATTCAATCCGGCCGAAGTCGACGCAGCCAGCACGAAATCCGTTTGGAAATCGGCGTCTCATCACGACATCCCAGCGACTGACAATCCCAGAGACCGGCGAACAGATTCCGCCAAGTGACGACGCCGAATCAAACCTGGTGAAAGCAAGACCAACCGAACGTCCGATGCGGTCACGAGGTCTTGGAAGGATTCAAGGCGCACATCGAACGAAGAACCGTCAAAATCAAAAGCGCCCCGCGCAAGCGGATGACTCTTTCAAGAACTCCAGAGAGTCGACTGCGTTTTTTAACCTGAGCATGGGATCGAGGCCGCTCACTCACGCTTCGATCATCTCATTGTGAATACTGGTCTCCAACATCTGCACCAGGAGCCCGCGATCCAGAATCAACAGATCCGTCGAACTGATACTGAACGCGATCAACGAAGGAAGATCCGCAACGGCCAGACGAACGGTTCGAATTCCGTGCTCGTCCACTGCAGACCAGATCGGGCGACAACAACTGCCCAGAATGTCGCGAACGAAGCTCACCACTTCATCCTCAATCGAGCGGAGCACCGCAACTTCGTCTGCTGAGAGACGGGCATACCACACGCGATTGCTTTCGGTCCACATTGCCATTTTGAATATCCCCTGAGGTTCTATCAGATAGACCATTCGATCCCCGTGGCCGACAAATGGTCATAATCGATTCTGTCGACCTGTCAATCAAAAAAATTGTATTCTGCGCACATTGAACATTCTGACCCGCGACAATAAGCACGATTCTCACAGATCGGCCCCAAGATTTGATGAAGGGCGACGACTTGAGTCGTATCCCGGCCACCAACGGCTTTTGTCACGACGAAAAATACGAGGCGAGCGGCCGGGGCGGGACCAGAGCGATGCTGGAAACCCTTGGGTTCGGCAAAGCGTTCCAACCCAGGCCACCCGAAGAGTTCGGTACGACAAAACACAACGCTGTTTGATCACCCACCGGGTCGACTGACGAGCGAGCAAACGGTTGCCATCGTACCGAGACCAATCCGTTGCGGATCAATGATCCGCTTAAGCGTTGTACGGCCAACACTATTGGCCCGCCTTCTTGACTCGCTCACCGGCCTGCTTCAGGGCTTCACCCGTCTTTTGGGCGGCTTGACTCGCCCCTTTCGCAACCTTGTCCGTCGCGTTTTTGGCCGCTTCAGCGGCTTTGTCGATCGTGTTCTTGACAGTCTTGGCGGCATCCGTCATCGCATTCTCCTTTGTAAGTTTGGGATCGTAAAAGGGGCATCCCACTCGAAAGCACGATGCGTGCCAAACGACGAGCCGTTTGCCCCCGTTTTTTGATAATTCGCGCGATGGAATAAGAGATTGCAGGCCAAATCAGAGATCGTGCATCTGGACTCATTCGTAACGCGGATAAAATGGCGATGATGACGACATCGCATCCGATCGGTTGTGATGACCGACCGTGACAGATCCAGTCCACCCAAAACGGAAGACTGCTGCCATGAAAGTGACCACGCTGCTGCCGCTGATGGACAACCAGGGAGATCCCGTTCCCACAGAGAAAATCAAAACCATCCTGAAAAGCCTGGCAGTCCAGTTCAGCGGCTGTTCAACCGATGGAAAAGTGGATGGTCACTCGGTCGATGAAGGGATCGAGCATTCCGACATTTCGTTGCGCGTGACCGTGGTCTGCGCCAAGGAAAGACTCGACGAACTTCGGCAGCGGATCGTTGAAGTGGGCCGCGAACTGAAGCAATCATCGATGTACTTTGAAGTCCGCGACTACGACGGAGTTCAGTTCCTCTCCACGCAACAGCCGCGTTGAGGATTTTCGATCGCGGGCCGACTAAACGCTCGATTTTCTTTCTGCATCATCGTCTTCTGCGTTGTCGACCGTTGTCGTTGAAAAAACCAATGCAGCGTGACGGACGTCGGTTGGCTTCCAGAAACTCACCCATCTGCCGCGGCTTCGCCCAAGACACGGCCGCACATCATTTAAAGACCGAACGACTTCTTGGCCGCCGCCGTAATGGATTGGCGAACGGTGAAAAGTTCCTTCCAGGGATCCTGCAATAGTTCGGCGAATCGGTCGGCAATATTTCTCAAGTGGAATTGATCAGAGCGGAGCTCATCGCTTAGCTCATCCCAATGAATCGGCGTAGCGACGGGTGCTCCTGCACGTGAGCGAGGTGAATAGCAGGCAATCGAGGTTGCGCCACGCTGGTTCCGCAGGTAGTCGATAAAAATCTTTCCCTTCCGCGCCGCTTTCGACATCTTTGACGTAAATCGATCCGGTGCTGCCGCCTCGATGGAAGTGGCCACGGCATGACAAAAGGTTTTGGCTTCATCCCAGCTGCTTCGCCGCTGGATCGGCACAACCAGATGCAAGCCATGTCCTCCAGTCGTGCGAACAAAACTCTCCAGTCCCACGCCACGAAGAACCTCACGGAACTCTCTGGCACTCTCAACAACTGCAGACCAGTCCACATCTGCGGCCGGATCAAGATCGAAGACCAATCGATCGGGCCGCTCGATATCGTCAATCCGCGATCCCCACACGTGAAGTTCAAGCGCACCGGATTGGGCGAGCCACACCAGGCCGGCGAGATCGTTGATCACCAAATAGTTGCTCGTTGAGGCCTGCTCCTTGACAGGTATTCGTTGCAGGAATGACGGCGTGCCGGGCCCGGGATGTTTCTGATAGAAGCATTCGCCTTGAAGACCCTCAGGACATCGCACCAGCACTGCCAATCGGTGCTCGACATGCGGCAACATCCAAGCGGCCGCGGAAACATAGTAGCGAGCCAGTTCCTGCTTGGTGATGCTTTCGTCGGCGAACAGAACCTTGTCGGGGTGAGTCAGTTGAACACCCGTTGAAGCAATCAGTTCATCGATGGCCCGATTGCGTTTGGAAGTCGAATCAACCATTGCGGCCACGCGCCCTCGATCATCGCTTGTCGTCGACATTGCCACCCCCTGAGTTGATCCCCGTGGCGAACGTGCGCCGTTTTTGGCTAAGTCTTCCATCATCTCTTCCACTGAAGTCACGGGATCGCGCACGACATCGTCTGCCGGTTTGTCATCTCGCAGCCCCCCAAACGCGGGATGCCGCAGACGGCCATCGTCCGTCCAATTGCTGAACTCGACCTGCGCCACGAATTGAGGCCTTGTCCAATGAACGCCATCTGCCGATTCACGCCGCGAGGGAAAATCGGTGAAGGCGGATCGCGCCATGACGATCGGCTCCAGCCGTCGCAGAATCATGGCTGAGGCGTTGTCATCAAAACCCGTTCCGACTTTGCCCGCATAAATTAGCTTGTGGTCTGAGTTGTAATAGCCCAGGAGCAAGGCGCCGAACGACATCCGACCTCCGTTTGGATCGGTGTAACCCCCGATGACAAATTCTTCGCGTTGGAAACATTTCGACTTCAGCCAGTCGCGTGAGCGACCAGGTAGATAGGGGCGATCACGACGTTTGGAAATAATCCCTTCCAGGCCCATCTTCTTCGCATGCTCGAACAATTCGGGCCCCTCCCCGATCACATGGTCGCTCATGACGAACGGGGAATCCTTCGGGACGCGTTGCATGACTGCCTGCAACACGTCTTTGCGCGTTTCGAGCGGCAATCCTGTCAGATCAATTCCATTCAAGGATAAGAGATCGAACACGTAATACTTCAGAGATGCTTCTCGGCTGTTGCGGAAGGCATTTTGCAAGAGCTGGAAACGACTGATGCCTTGATCGTCAAGTGCGACCACCTCTCCGTCGAACACGGCGTTTTCAACCGGGAACCCTGCTGCGACGTCGGCAAGAGAGGGCAGTTTGCTGGTCCAGTCCTGCTGATTGCGACTGATGAACGTCGCGCGGCCGGCACGAATTTGACAGCACATGCGATAGCCATCGAATTTGATTTCATTCAACCATTGATCGCTTTCTGGAGGACGATCGACCAACGTGGCGAGCTGAGGAGGGATCGCCGCCACGCGTGTCACTTGCTGTCCGCCAGTCTCGATCAAATGCTTGCTCGTGAGTGCGGACGCCCCCCTTGGCAGGCGATGCTTCGATTCACTGGCCGTGCCTTCCCGGGCCGACTGCCGCACGGGCTTCACCGACCGTTTGCGATTCGACACAGCCTTTCCAGCCGAGATTGTTTGGCCTGCCGGCAAGCGCGGCTTGGAATTGTGTGCGATCTCATCAAGGGTCCGATTCGTGATCACACTTCGCGATTCGTCCTCAAGAATCGCATCCGTTTCCGACGCGAATTCGTCTCGATGTTTGATCAGGAACCAGGTCTTCTGCTCAGGATCTTTTGATCCACCGCGGCGGACAAGACTCCATTGGCCCTGCAATTTCTCACCGTGAAGTTCGAATTTGAGCCGTCCATCATGATATGCCGCTTTCGGATCTCCATCGAGCGAGGCCCAGTCACCGCGATCCCAGAGCATGACGGTTCCGCCCCCATACTGGCCCTGGGGAATTATGCCTTCAAAACTTCCATATTCAACGGGATGGTCTTCCACCTGTACGGCCAATCGTTTGACGGCCGGATTGAGGCTGGGCCCCTTTGGTATAGCCCAACTCTTCAGGACACCGCCAAGCTGCAAACGAAAGTCGTAGTGTCGATGGCTGGCGGCATGAATCTGAACGATATAGAGCCAACCGGGTTTGTCTCGGATTTCACCGGCCGGCTCGTCGGTCGTGCGGAAATCACGCTTCTGTCGATACGGGATGAGACTCATCGTTCGATTCCCTCCAAGAACCACCAATTCTCAAACCGATACGAATTCGCATTTCACAGAGATTTTGAGAAGTGTCCGGGAGCTTGCGATTTCCTTGTTGCCAAGCTCCGGCTTGGCAACAAGGAACGAATTGAATTGGACGATTGTCGACACCACATGAGATCGGTGACCGATCATCTCGGTTATTTAAGAACCGGTTTCGCCGTCGTCACACCGTTATCGAAATAGACGTTGGCAGGAATCTCAAATCGGTTCCCCGCGATCTCACGCCACTGTTCCTCCTGTTGTGGTGTGAGAATCTTCTTTAGCCCTTCCGAATACTCTGAACGTGATTCATTGAAACGTTTGAGGACCACATCCGGGTCACTGACATAGTCGCGGTTGTACCGCCCCATTTGACGGTTCCACTGGCGTCCTGCTTCGCGAATGCTCTGCCGCTGAGTCTCACTCAGATTCAGTTTCTGCTGCACATCGGGATCATAGAAGGCTCCGTAGCCACGATACTGATAGTACATTTGATTGTATTTCTGTCGAGCGGCCTCATCCGCCAACACCGATCTGGCGGAATTTGAAAATGAATCATGAAAGGAGTTGTTCAACTGCTCCAATCGATCCTCGCGTTGTTGACTGTCCAATGTCTTGTCATTGCGAATCTGATTGATTCGAGCGTTGTAGCGATTCCAATTCGTCACGTAGGCCTGGTTCAGTTGATCATACTGAGCGTCATTCATTTGAAGCTGCTGGCGGATACTGGGCTCATTGAACCATGGCGTCTGATAGATTCCGCTGTAGGTGTCCATCGCAGCACCCGCGGCGGGATTCGTTTGATCAATTTGAGTTGGATTCGTCTGTAGTTGCTGTGCGAGTGCCATCTGAGCGACGACTCCTGTCAACACGGCGAAAAGTCCGACATTGCGGATGCTGCGAAACAGATTCGTTTTCATTTCCCCATCCTCCCCATGATTTGATCTCTCTGGGCTTCCACAATGCGTGAGGCCGCGACAAGTCGTGATCCGCAACTGATGTGCCGACAGGGGGAACGCAGTGTGCGTCCTGCCGCGGCAGATTCGCGAGGACGACGCCTCATCCACCGAAGTCCGCTTGGTAGTGAGACGTCTCTCGCACAGACGGATTGCGATCAGGAGTTGCATGCATTCATTTCGAAGCCGATCCTCAAGCGCCGTAAAACGAAGAAAGCCCGACAGGAAAGATCAAAAGATCAGTTCCGGCAGGCTCAAACCGTCGTCGACGAAAAAATGAATCAGTGGTGATGCTTGAAGTACTGGACCGCTCGCTCGTGCTGTTCTGCTTCTGACCGCGTTGCAAAAGTTCCCAGGTTTCGACGTTTTCCCGTTTTGGGATCTGTCTTTTTCGAATAAAGCCGATACTGTCCCGTTCTCAACTTTCGGATCATCGTGACCTCCTGTGGGAAGAGCGAATCACCACGATGCATTTGAACGTCGTCAGATCGCCGCGATCAAATGAGGACGTTCGAAGCGACACAATACGGAATGCGCGATGTCGGCGCGCGTTCCAGCCTTCACGACCAGAACCGTTCGCCCCGATTTGAACTCCTGTTCGCAGTGTTCGGCATCCTCATGGGGAATCCCCAAACTGACCATCGCGCCGGCGGCACCAATTGTGACCGTGCTCCAGAACAAGACACTCAAGATCCCCACGGCGGTCGACGGGCCAATTCCAGGAGCAAGCCCATCCAGAGCGGGAAGGCCGCTCATGGACCCGATCGTTCGTGACGGACCGCTTGCCAGTCCGTCGACTTTGCGGTCGAGATCCCGACGAATCAGTCCGATTTGGGCTCCGGAAAAGCCAACCGCTCGCAATTCCGAAATCGCCTTCTGAGCGGCGGCGTCATTGTCGAAAAATTGAATCAATGTTCTGCTGTCCGAAGCATTCATAACCGTTCCCTGCTATCGAATCAGGCGCTAAGACCGCCATAGGTGTTGTCACTCACCAGGCAACGCAGCAACAGCCGTACCGACCGGTGCTCAACTTCGGACAACCGAGAAAATGCGGGGTTTACGTTAGCCTGAGAGAAGCGAGGGATACCGAGACTTCCCCGCCTCACATCAACCGCGCGTGATCTTTTGCAATATTGGTCGGTAAACCGCCACTTTGACGTCTTTTCACCCGAACGCCGCCGCGTGGATGCCACCCCGTACGCACAGGGATGCCTGAACACAACTGCGCCATATCTCATTACGATTTCTTGAGTTAAATCGCACCGTGTTCCGGTATCAGCATGCGGGTCACCCGCAACAAGACGGCTTCTTCAGCATTTAGACAGGCTTTGCGAGTCCGCAGAACTGACGGCACGTGAAGTGCCTCGTCGGTCACGATATCGATTCTCAATTCGCACCTCGTCTTCACCTTATGCGTCATCGCGATTCGTGTGATGACGCATTCTTGAGAACCTCAGGTCGGACCGTAGGAACGAGCCGCGGTGCCTAAATCTGTCGCAGAGAATTTCCAAGTTTCCGCCGCAAGGACCGCTGAAACCGATCACCCCCAATCGCAACCTTCGCAGGGAATGATTCATGTCTCAAACGGTGGCTGATGAGATCGTCGCAACACTTTCCAAGGCGGGTGTCCAACGGATTTATGGGATCGTGGGCGACAGCCTGAATCCCGTCACCGCTGCCCTGAGCCGTCAGAAGGAAATCGACTGGATTCATGTGCGTCACGAAGAAGCCGCCGCATTCGCCGCAGGGGCTGAGGCGCAACTCACAGGAAACCTGACCGTCTGTGCGGGAAGCTGCGGGCCCGGAAACCTGCACCTGATCAACGGCCTGTTCGACGCGCATCGCAGCATGGCCCCGGTCCTTGCCATTGCCTCGCATATCCCCACCACGGAAATCGGTACAGGCTACTTTCAAGAAACACACCCGGACCAGTTGTTTCGAGAATGCAGCCACTACTGCGAGCTGGTCACAAACCCCCGTCAACTGACACGTGTGTTGCAATCGGCAATCCAGCATGCGATCAGCCAGCGCGGGGTATCCGTGATTGTCCTTCCAGGCGACGTGGCTGGAATGGCAGCGGTTTCATCTCCGCTCGCCCACAACGTGGCTCTGGCTCCATCGATTGTACGGCCCATTGATGCCGAACTGGTTCAACTTGCCAATATCGTCAATTCCGCTCCCAAAATCACGTTGTTTTGTGGAAGCGGTTGTGCGGACGCCCACGATGAAGTCCTGGCACTTGCGGAAATGCTCAAAGCTCCAGTGGGTTATGCATTTCGCGGCAAGGAATGGATTGAGTTTGACAATCCCTTTGCCGTCGGAATGAGCGGGCTGCTGGGGTGGGGCGCGGCGTACGAGGCCATGCATGGCTGCGACGCGTTGCTCCTGCTGGGAACCGATTTTCCCTATGAGAACTTCATACCGACGAAGTCTAAGATCATTCAGATTGACCTGCGGGCGGAGCGTCTGGGACGCCGCTCGCGACTGGATCTTGGTCTTTGTGGCGACATCCGCGAAACAATCAAGGCTCTGCTACCACTTCTGACGGCGAAATCCGATCGAACGTTTCTCGACGGGATGCTGGAAAAACACCGCTACGCCGCTGAAAAGATTCGCAAAAATCTGGACAACGTCCAGACGCGACGGCCGATTCATCCCGGCTTTGTCGCCGCGACGGTGGACGAGCTTGCCGGGCCCGATGCGATCTTCGCGGCCGACACGGGGATGTCCTGTGTCTGGGCCGCACGATACCTGAGCGCCGGAAAGAACCGCCGACTGTTGGGCTCGTTCACGCACGGGTCAATGGCCAACGCACTACCTCAAGCGATCGGCGCACAGGCGACGTATCCTGATCGCACCGTGATCACATTTTCTGGCGATGGCGGATTTGCGATGCTCATGGGTGAAATTCTGACGCTGGCGCAGCACGATCTTCCCGTCAAGATCGTGCTCTTCAACAATTCCTCTCTGGGAATGGTTCATCTTGAAATGGAGGTCGCCGGCCTGGCGCCGTTTGGCTGTCATCTTAAAAATCCCAACTTCGCCGCGCTCGCGCAAGCGATGGGAATGTTTGGGGTTCGCGTCGAAGATCCCTCAGAATTGCGATCTGCTCTCCAGCAGGCATTTGTCCATCGCGGCCCGGCGTTAGTGGACATTGTGACTGACCCAAATGTGCTGGCGATGCCTCCGCGCGCCACAGTCCAGCAGGCCATGGGGTTTGCGTTGGCGATGACCAAAGTGGCATTTTCGGGCGACGTCCATGAAGTGATGGACACCGTCGCAGCGAACTGGAAATAGCCGCCTTCGCATACTTTTGCGATCGCGTGGCGATCGCAAAAGCGAAATTGACGTGTCGACGAAATCGCACGGAGCAGGTTGGCGAACCGTCAACGACGGTTCGCCCATGCGGGTCGATACCGGAAGCGGGTCGCCCGTCTCGGCGAGAAAGAAACGCCGCAACTTGCGTCTTCACCGATGACGATCATTTGGCATTCGTTCGCCGGTCATCTCGATCCGGAACCGCTCCAGGCACGAACCCTTTCGATTTCCCTCCCCTCGCAATGGCTTTACCCGTGGCGATTCGTTCCCCCCGTTCAACCGCAGGTTCATTTTCCGGTGTTTTTCTTTCTTGTTCGGCCTCGTCCTTCAATCGTTCAGAGCCGGGGTCGCAGTCGCTGTGATCTTCTGATCGTGACTTCATGATGTCGCCTCCTGACGATAATCAAGTTCGTTTCAACGCATCCCGTTCTATGCGGGAGCCTCACTTATGTGGTGGAGCAACCTCGATGCCGTACAGAGCCAGAAGTTTGCGATGGAATTGGATCACGGCCTGCGGGCCAGCGAGCCTTTCCAACGAATCTCCTTTTGTGGCTTCACGTTTCGTTCGAGTCTTGATCGAATCGGCGACTTCTGCGACAACCCAATCGTCCAGGCCATCGCGGCACCCTCAGTTGGTTTCTTTCAGGACTTTCTGCGTGCGTGAACGCCGGCCATCTGGCAGCAAAGGAATGCTCGCGTCGTGAATGAGCCGCCGTCTCACGAATTAGTACGCCAACTGTCCGAGTTGCAGCTTTGCAACTCAGGTGACCTACGGCGCGCGCGGGGTCGTGTTCGGCGACTGTCCTTCGATCTTCCCGCGTTCGATTCCGTCTGGATTGACTCGCTCGTCCAGTTGCGGCTGCTTACTCCTTACCAAGCCAAATTGTTAGAGCAGGGTCGCGCGAGCCAGCTCCAGATTGGCCCGTTCGTGGCGATTGATGAAATTGGCCGAAACGAGCTTGGTTCCACCTATCTGGCACAACGACTCAATCGACGCGATCGGTGCGTCGTGAAGCGGCAGGAGATCGAGCACACTCGATTTCGAGACGCCCAGCGACAAATGTCGACGGTGCTGGAACGCGCCAAAGGGTTTGCCCATCCGCAACTGATTTTTCCCCACGAACTCGTGACGACGGACGATGATCGCCTGGTGGTTGTCAGTCGATTCGTTCCAGGACTTCCCTTGAACGAACTGCTCGTTCGCCGCGGGCGATTTCCCGCAGGGATTGTCTTCGAGATCGGTCGTCAACTGCTTGACGGCCTGGCCGCAGCACAGGCCAAGTCGCTGCTGCACGGCGACATTCGCATGTCAAACGTCCGACTGACGGACACGGGACTGGCGGTTCTCGTTGATGGGGGGATTCGACCGGTCATCCACCCAGAACTCACCATCCACGATCAGTTGACACTCGAAGCCTACGACGGACTGGCGCCTGAACTCATTGGAACCGGTGCCACCGCGACCGCCCGATCGGACATGTATTCGCTGGGATGCCTGTTGTGGCAGTTGCTCACGGGCCGACCGCCATTCACAACCGCCGATCCCCTGGCCAAGATCGCGTCACATCAGACACGTACGATCGACGACGTTCGCACGCTGGCCCCAGACACGCCAGCGATCCTCGCCGAGACCATTCGACAATTGACCGCCCCCAAAGCCGAAGAACGACCACGCAGTTTTGCCGACGTCCTGCAGCGGTGGGGACGCCCCAGTTCATTTAGCCGCGGCAAGCTGAAACAGTTTCGTCGCCTGTTCGACGGCGACGTGCCTCACTTCTCCAGTTCGGGAGCTGGTGATCGAGTCAGTCGTCCGCTTTGGATTGGATCATTCCTGTTCGCGATCACCGGTGCGGTGGCGATGTTTTATGATGCAGGACTTCGCACGGAATTGCTCGACGTCGTCTCACACCTGTATTCGGCAGCCCAGGTCAGCCGTCAGGCCGCAACCCAGTCGACGGCCAGTTCACAGAACATCACGGCAGACTCCAACGCCGATCTCGCCCGCAACCTTCCCCACTTGAAGCCTCTGCCCGCCCCGACCCCCGAAGGGGTCATTTTCCTCAATGAGCATGGCCCTTACGACGCCCCTGTGGTCAAATTCATGAAGGGAAAGCTGGTCATTCGCGGCACGCTGGGAGTCAAACCCGAGATTGTCGTTCGCGATACACCACTCCAGTTAACGGCAACCTCCATCAGCCTGGAGCACCTTGTCGTTCGTCACGCGGCACCACATCCCATGGTGCTGGTCGAGTCCCATTGCCAGCAGCTCAACATTCTGAATTGCGAGTTTGTCGCTTCGCCCATCAATACCAGTCGTTCTCAAGAAGATTTTTCGACTGCCAACGAAATTGGATCACTGAAGTGGGAACCCCTGGATAAAAAGCCCCGCGCGAATCAGATCGCAATCAAGAACACAAACTTCGTCGGCGACGCGAACGCGCTTCTGCTGATGCAGGCACCGCAGTCACTCACTGTCGTCAACACACTTAAAGTGGGGCAGGGTGCGTTTGTCGCGATTCACGCCCATTGCCGAGCGTCATCTCTGTCGCTCGATCTGGACCACATGACGCTTCGCGAATCTGGGCCACTCTTACAGTTGTCGGGTGAATTTGCTGAAAAGGAAGGTGCAGCCGCCATTCAAATCGACGCCAGTGATTCTGTCTTTCACCTGGCGGATGAAAAGTCGGGGCTGATCACGGTTGAATCGGCAAAACCAAGGACCGATTTGAACGCGATGGCGCAATGGAAGGCCAGCCGATCCGAATCTGTCGTGCCACCATCCACCCGTTTGCTCACGACGCTTGATCCCACAGGCAATCAAATTCGCACCGTCGACGACGCAGCCGATCAGTTCGAAGGACTGATGGCCCGCCGCATTCAATTCGTGGGTAAGAAAGATCTGAGCCGGCCCAGGGAATCGAAAACCGCTCAACTCGAGGGACCTCGCGTCGAATCGACGCAGTTGCCTGGCATCGATCCCAGCCAGATCGGCCCCGCCAAACGATCGACTCAAGTACGACCATCGCAATGAGTGCCCTGGATTTTGTCGCCCATCTGCTCGCCTTAGCGGGCTGCAGCTTAAGGCGCCTCTCGTTAGACTGCAGACGCATCACCATCGGCAATGACGAAGGCCTTCCAGTCTTGTTTTTCAGACACGTTCGTAGCAACAGCGCCACGCATTCTCGATGCAAGATCAGGAAGTGAATTCATGTTGACCGTCACTCAGGCACTGGAACAAATTCGCGAGAGCGTCATTCCGTTTGAAGTCAGCGAGCATCCGTTGGAATCCGCCTTAGGACTGACTTTGGGTGAAGACGTCCACAGTACGGTCGACTCGCCACCCTTCGACAAATCACTGATGGACGGATACGCAGTACGCATTTCCGATGTCGAAAGCGGTTCTGCCACATTGCGGGTGATTGAGCTTGTCACTGCGGGGCAGGTTCCCCAACACACCGTCAATTGGGGGGAAGCGACCCAAATCATGACCGGGGCGCCGTTACCTGCCGGTGCTGACATTGTCATCAAGGTTGAAGAGACGCAGCGCCAAGGTGATCACGTCACGATTGCCGCGAATCCGCCTACGGCCAACACCAATGTGATCCGTCGCGGAACATCCATTCGCACAGGCAGCCGGGTGTTAACCGCAGGTATAACGCTGAACGCGCATGGAATGGGCACACTGGCCGAACTTGGCCAATCGATGGTGCGCGTTCGACGTCGCCCGCGGGCCGCCGTCCTTTCGACGGGGGACGAACTCGTCCCCGTCACGGCCACGCCCGAGCGGGGCCAGATTCGCAATTCCAACGGCGTCATGCTGACCGCGCAGCTCGAAGCGGCTGGTGCCATTGCCGTGAACTTGGGAATCGCACGGGACAACCGCGAAGACCTGGCAGCCAAGATCGCGGAGGGTCTGAAATATGACCTACTGATCCTGTCGGGCGGCGTCTCAGCTGGATTACTGGATCTGGTGCCGAGCACACTTGCCGAAGCCGGAGTCAGACAAATCTTCCACAAAGTGGAAATGAAACCTGGAAAACCAATCTGGTTCGGACAAAGGGCGTTGTCAACCACGCCGACGTGCAATGTCTTCGGACTACCGGGCAATCCCGTCGGCAGTCTTGTTTGCTTTGAATTGTTCGTACGAACCACAATCAAACGATTGATGGGAGCCGAACCGTCAAATCCGCAGCCGCTGTTCGCACGGTTGGAGCATGATTACTCGACCCGGGCCGACCGTCCGACGTATCATCCAGCGCGACTGACATGGGCGGCTGAAGGTCTGTCAGTCACCTTAGTTCCCTGGCATGGCTCATCCGATCTATGCGGCACGGTCTCGGCCAACGGGATGGTGGCGCTGCCGGGCGAGCCACGACAATTTCGGGCAGGCGATCAGGTCGAATCGTTCGCCTGGTAACTCCCCACGATCACACTACGGCCGGCGAGACGATATACGATGCTCTGCAAGTTGATGTTGCCGGAAATTCGGGAACTGATCGAGACGCGCGATAGCCAGACACTTAGCGAAGTCCTGGATATGTGGCAACCCGCGGACATCGCCGAGCTGTTCGCGGACCTGGATGACGACGATGAACGGGCCGCCTTTCAATTACTGCACGGGCCACAGCGCACACTGATCTTTGAGTATCTCGACCGCCCCACACAGCATAAATTGCTGGAGAGCCTGGAACCCGCCGACGCCGGGGCTTTGTTCAATGACATGGCCGCGGACGACCGTACGGCACTCTTGGAAGAACTTGACGACGCTGATCGCGAAAAGCACCTTCGAACGCTATCCGATCAACAGCAAGCCATCGCGCGATCGTTGCTGGAATTTCCCGAGGACAGTGTCGGCCGCTTGATGTCGCCCGACTTTGTTGCCGTTCGGTCCAACTGGACCGTCGAACATGTGCTGGATCACGTGCGACGACACGGGCAAGACAGCGAAACCCTGAACGTCGTCTATGTCGTCGATCACGACATGCACTTGATCGATGATTTGCGGATCAGGCAAATCCTGCTGGCGCCTGTTCACACGACGATCGAGCGGCTGATGGATAGCAATTTCGTCAACCTCAAGGCGACGGACTTGAAACGATCGGCCATTGAAGTCTTCCGACGCTACGACCGCACCGCGTTGCCGGTTGTCGATGACCACGGCCGACTGGTGGGAATCGTGACGATCGACGACGTCCTGGACGTGGCCGAACAGGCCGCGACCGAGGACGCGCAGAAGTTCGGGGGCCTGGAAGCTTTGAGCGAACCATATTCCACCACACCGCTGCTGACGATGGTTCACAAACGTGCGACGTGGCTGGTGATTCTGTTCCTGGGAGAACTGCTCACCGCCACTGCGATGGGTTATTTCGAACATGAGATCGCCAAGGCAGTGGTCCTCGCCTTGTTCGTGCCGTTGATTATCTCCAGCGGAGGCAACTCGGGCTCTCAAGCGGCGACACTGATTGTTCGTGCCCTGGCTGTCGGTGAGATCCGCCTGAGCGACTGGTTGAGCGTTTTTCGCCGCGAACTGATCTCGGGCGCGATCCTGGGGCTGATCCTGGGAACAATTGGATTTCTGCGCATCGCACTCTGGAGTGCCTTCTCGAATATCTACGGTCCCCATTGGATGCTCGTTGGCGTTTCGGTCAGCCTGTCGCTGGTGGCGATCGTCCTGTGGGGATCCATTATTGGATCGATGCTGCCCTTCGGTCTGAAGCGTTTGGGCCTTGACCCGGCAACCTCGTCCGCCCCTTTCGTCGCCACATTTGTTGACGTCACCGGTCTGGTGATCTATTTCACGGTTTCGATGGTGGTCCTACGCGGCACGATGCTTTAACAGATCGACCACTCCAAATACGCCGAGGCAACAATGAGTTTCGGACAGGCGTTTCGAAGTACCGTAACAATCATACTACTAGTGACTTGCGTGAGTTGGGCAGACCGACCGCCGTTCGCTGAAATCGTCTCCATCGAAGATCTGGAGACCGAAATCAAGGCACTCTCGGCCGAGATCGAGCAGATCCTCGCGTCGCCCAATTCGTTTCAGGCCGCCAAGGGCCGTTTCCGCCTTGCGGCGGGACAGTTGGCGATCTTTTCTCAAGTGCTGGCGGAACACAATGGTGAATCCGCGCTGAAACTGTCGGCTCCCTCGATTCGCGATGCAACACTGCAACTCGGTCGAATCACATCGTTCGACGAAGCGCCGGCAGGGCTGCGACGACTGAACGAAGCAATGAACGGGAAGGGCGGCGGACCAGGCTCCGTCGAGTTCGATTGGACGAAGCTGGCACGGACGCGGCTGCTGATGGAGATCCTTCGCGATCGAACCGACCAAGTGCGGAAAGCGCTTCGTCGTTCCAAAGATCCACAGATGGAAAGCCGCCAGGCGTCCGCGATGGCCATGATTGGATCGGCCCTTGCGGCACACAGGCCGAACGGCGTGACGGCGGACGAGGCGACGGTTTGGAGTGACTGGTCGCAGGAGTTTCAGCGTCAGATGACGCAAACCGCTGACGCACTCCGCCGCCAGGACCGGCCGATGGCGTTGGAACACTTTGCAGCTGCCCAGTCGATCTGCACGACTTGTCACGATCGATTCAAGCCCTGATCGACACGATCGGTGGGAAGAATCGGCTCGATTCCATCATGCTCATTCTTTGAGCGTCATGGCCCAATCTTCGCAATGCAACGCCATCGCACCACGCTCTACCCCCGATGCGGCGACCGCTTCACCCGGGTCCGATTGAGAAATCTCCTTTCGCAAAAACGCAGAGCGGATGCGCGAGTGGTCTCCGTCGACGCGAGACGCTTTTTGCGAACTTCATACGAATCTCAACCTGAAATATCAGGATTTCGACGTGTCGTTAACCCATTTAAGGACAAATTCTTATATCAGGATATTTTGTCTTTTTTCCCTTGTGTAACGGGACTCCGTTTAACACAATGTTCACAAACTCTTCATTAAACATTCGCAATGTGAACATTCGATCACGTACACTTGGCCATTCCTGGTAATCACCTTAAACCCGTTTTTTTCGCTTCGTCAGTGGTTCGGCATTTGCTTTTGTCGACTCAAAACTCGATGTGAATTTGAGTGCTCATTTATCTGGCGTGATGCGCGTTCGCGCGTTTTCGTCGCCTCGCGCCGGCGATCCATTTCTTCTTGAACGTTCTGGAGAGATTGTTGGAGAACATGCACTACCCACGCCCCCACTTGGCACTGACATTGTTGATCGTTTGTGGGATTCAACTTGGCTGCGGCGGCCCGGAACGGCCCCCCATGGGATACGTCTCGGGCACCGTGACGATGGACGGGGAACCGCTCGAGAAAGTCTCGGTCAACATCAAGCCGGACGTCGGACGTGCCGCGATGGGGCAAACCGATGGAAAAGGGCATTACGAGATTTATTACAACGTCGGCGAGAAAGGGACAAAGATCGGTCCGAGTACGGTCACATTAAGTTGGCCAATTGGCTATGCCGGACCGAAGGCGATTCCCGCGAAGTACACGGAAGGAAAATCCGAGCTCAAGCTCGATGTCAAGAAAGGACAGCAAACATTCGACATCGCCGTCGAATCCGATCCGTCTGCCAAACCTGCAAAGGTTCAGACCCTCGACTGAACGAAAACGGACTTTCGATTCTGCCGACAAAGACCTGATGACTCATCATACGTTTCTTCCGAACGATCGATTGTCGTCGTTCGGCTATATCGTGTCGTTGTTGTAAGGGGTTTTGTAATGCGTTTTCATTCGAAGGTCAGGCGAGGCTTTACGCTGATTGAACTGCTGGTGGTCATCGCGATCATCGCCGTTCTGATCGCGTTGCTGTTGCCTGCCGTCCAGCAAGCACGCGAGGCGGCGCGCCGCACCCAGTGCAAGAATGCGTTGAAGCAAATCGGTTTGGCATTCCACAATTATCTCGACGCCAATCTGTGCTTCCCGCCAGGCTACATTTCAAAGGTTCCTCAGAACCAGAACAACGGGGAAAAAAGCCTATGGTCATGGGGTGCGTTGATCCTTCCGTACATTGATCAAGGCAACCTGTACAACACCTTGCAACCGGGCCCTCAACTGCTCGAAGCACAACTCGTGGCCAATCCGCAGGCCTGCAAGACTCCCCTTACGGTCTTCCGCTGTGCGTCCGACACCGGCCCACCGTTGAACACCTACCAGGATTCTCAAACCGCTGACACTTCGACAACCGCTGGCTACAACTATCGGTCGGATGTGCCAGACACGAATGGTACGAACCAGACAATCGCCACTTCGAATTATGTCGGCGTCGGGGGATCGGGCACGTCGACGACACCGCTCGTTGATCCGACAATCTACGGTAAAGCGTTGGGGATGATGGCTCAAAACTCGAAGATCTCGGACCGTGACATCGTCGATGGGATGTCCAATACGCTGATGGTGGGTGAACGTGCCTGGCAGTACAAGTCATTCGTCGTCGGCGCCGCAACCGTTCTGGGATTCTCGGCCACGGTGGATGCTCAAAACACGAACGGCAGCGTGAAGATCGGTCAGCTGAATGCCTTGGGCATCGGCTACAATGGCCTCAATCACTTCAACGTCCCACCGACCAATCATGATCGACGTGGCTTTAGCAGCAACCACGTCGGCGGTGTCCATTTCGTGATGGCAGACGGGTCGGTTCGATTCATCAGCGAAAACATCGACTACCAAGTCGGTGTGATCGGTGGCGGAAATCCATACCCGGCCGCCGCAATCACCTCGACCTTTGCACGTCTTCTGTGCTATTGGGACGGTCAAGTCGTGGGTGAATTCTGATTCCACGCGTGATGGTCAACGCAAGTGAATTTCGATCCGGCGAGTTTGAAATCCACGTGCCACTTTGAATCGGAAGTGATCGGTCGTCATGACGGCCGATCACTTTTTTTATAGCCCTTCGCTCCAAGATCGAAAACTTGAGAGCGGCGGCCTACCTGTTTCGCAATTGCGCAAGTCAGCGTTCGGTCCAGCAGGCGCCATGAATCTTCGGACACACAACTCCGCCGCGGCCGACCGCGAATCCAATTCGCCAGATAAGACTTTCGGCATAAAAAGCCAGCGTGACTCTCAAGTCAAATCAACGCTTATGCCGCATGAAATTCGTATTTGCTCGCTCGGATCGCTCTTTGCAACAAGCCCCAACGCGATTCTGACAACCTCTTGAAATAAGAGGCCCAGGCACCCTTCGCCTTCGCAACTGTCGTCGCGTCCTCAATTCCGAGACTGAGCGAACGCCATTGTTTCAACAGTCGGCTCTCTCACTTCGAGAAAACTCTTTGCTCCGCGAGATTCCTCGTCATCCGTTCAATTGTGCGCATTGTGTCTTTCGCTGATGGGCACGATTTCACTACGAAATTGCACTTTGCCAACAGAGACAAATCATCATAAACGAGTTTAACGTTGCGGTTTTCTTGCGATCAAACCTTACAAAATAGTTACACCAAAACATTACATCTTGTTTATACTTCAAATCTTCATGGAAACTTCACGGAATCCTATTACCATGATTTGGCTGCACGTTTACTGTGCGCTCGCACTGAACGTTCACCAGCGACATTTCGACTGATCATCCTCCCACTTGCATTCCTGCGATTTGCGCAAAGTGTACATAGTCTCGCAGATACCAACGAGATTTACTTATTGCGTTGGCCCCTCTTGGAATCTTCACGAATCTGTCGATTCGCAGCACTGAACACCACACAACGACACGTCAAGATTTTGGCATTCCTAGTTGTTATTTTCGGTTGCGTACATTCTTGAAAGATTGCAGATGAACATGCGCTCTTTACATTCCTGGTTCGGAGTGTCTTTGCTCGCCATCTGTGCGATGCAGCTCGGCTGTGGGGGTGCCGACCGTCCCCCGCTTGGGTATGTGTCGGGACTTGTCTCGATGGATGGTGAACCTGTCGCAGACATCATCGTGGTCATGAAGCCAGAGAACGGACGCCCCGCGATGGTGCGTTCGGACAAGAGCGGGCAGTACGAGATCGAGTACACCAAGGGCGAAAAAGGGACCAAGCTGGGGCCGACCACCGTCAGCCTCGAATGGCCATTGGGTGGAGGCGGTGGGATTTCAATCCCCAAGAAGTACGTGGGCGATCAATCTGAACTGAAACTGGATGTCAAGAAGGGCAAACAGACTTTCAATATCGAGATGACATCCGAGACCGCCGACACACCAAAGGCCGATCTCAGGAACAAGGCCAAAGGTGCAGGCCAGCCTGTCGACTGATCGCCTGCGGCTAGCCTGTTGAACTCAATACAACATATAGGGTCCTTTTGCGATGATCACTTTCTTGGCGATTCTACGTCCCGGCGAAGCCCATTCGTGAGACGATGAAAGGCCGCTAGAGCCATTGCGCATACTCACCCAAGTTCGGTGAATTCCATAACGTTCTCGATGATCGTCTGATTCAGTCCCGTTATTTCATTGGGCTGTCAGCAGAATGTCTTTTGAGAGAAGGGGACAGGCACCACATCGCTGTCAATGTCGTGACATTGACAGCGTTTGGAGTTTCCCCATCGCTACTCATTAGACGGCTTGAATCGCGACCCTCTTTCGCTTTATTCGGCAATGGGCAAATCAGCCATCTCGTGGCGACACCGAGTCTACGATTGTCGTGGAACTCGTCTTTTTTTGTGTTCATCCAGGGGCAATGTTATGAGTTTCAATTCGAGAGTTCGGCGAGGTTTTACCCTAATTGAATTGCTGGTGGTAATCGCCATCATTGCCGTTCTGATTGCACTTCTGCTACCGGCTGTTCAGCAGGCGCGCGAAGCGGCGCGGCGCACGCAGTGCAAGAACAATCTGAAGCAGATCGGTCTGGCGTTCCACAATTACCACGACGCCTACAATCAGTTTCCTCCTGGGAATATCACCGGCAGCCCTCAAAACTGCTGCACGGCTGCGAATTTCCAACCCAGCCTATGGTCATGGGGCGTTTTCATTCTTCCGTATATCGATCAGGGGAACTTGTACAACGTCCTGCAGCCCGGAAATTACACGCTGCAGTACCAACTGACAAACAACCTGGCCGCTTGTCAGACGCCCTTGACGGTCTTCCGATGCGCTTCGGATACGGGCCCGGCCCTCAACACCTTCACCGAGTCAATGTCATCCAGTCAACCGGCCGGATACGGTTATGATTCACAGGTCCCCAATGTGGCGGGCACCCCAACAAATATCGCCACTTCGAACTATGTCGCCGTTTCCGGGACATCCGACAGTACGACCCCCGCAATCCAAAAGGACTTTTATTTTCCCGGGTGCGTTCCCACTGGCCTGACATACCAGAACTCGAAAAACGGACTGCGGGATATTACCGACGGAAGTTCGAACACGCTGGTCGTCGGCGAACGAGCCTGGGCATACAAAGGCGGACTCTACGGTGCCGGGACCGCGCTGGGATACTCGGAGACCGCAGATGGCGTTGCGGCACAAGGAGCAAAAGGCGGTTCGATGAACGTGTGGGGCATCGGGTATGATGGCCTGAATGCGACGATCAACGGCCTTCATGACCGCCGTGGTTTCAGCAGTTCTCATGTTGGCGGCGTCCACTTTGTGATGGCAGACGGCGCCGTCCGCTTCATCAGCGAAAACATCGACTATTCGAAGCAGAGTGTCACGGGCGGCGTCACTTCCACCTATCCGGCAAACTGTGTGACCTCAACTCTCGCACGACTGTTTTGCTACTTCGACGGTCAAATTGTTGGTGAATTCTGATTTCCATTACGGCCTTTGATCGCTGATCTCGGTTTTCAAACCCTGTCATCTGCGTTCGTCCTGATTCGAAGTGCTCGGCCGCCTCGGCGCCCGAGCACTTCGTTGTTTCACCGTATCCACACACTTGCCAGCCACTTCGAAGCAACTCTTGTTCGGTAACCGTTCACAGCCCGAAGAGCGGAGGACAGGCACATTTTCGCGGGTCAATTGGAATCCACAGTGCATCGACGAGCGGCATCCTTCCCTTTACCGCGGCAAACTGAGCAGTCCACTGCCTGTGAACGGTTGCCGTGTCCGATCATGCAAAATCCTTGTACCACAAGAACTGAATCTCTTCAGGAAAGTCGGCGTAAACCCCAGAAAGCACGTCCCTGAGACGGCATCCGCGACTGGAATAGAATCGACACGCGGGTACGTTGTTATTCTGCGACTCGATCTTGAGCGCTCGACATCCGCGTGACTGAGCCCAACTTACGGCTTGCTCGAACAGCGCCGATGCGACACCGCGCCTGCGATCGGCAGGATTGACTCTCAAATCCCATAGGACAGCCAGATCATCACGGTTCTCGAGCAAATCGACACCCGTTGTCTTCCAGGCGATCAACGCCCCGCCAATCCAACGCTGGTCATACCGCGCCGACAGTAAGCACCAATTGGATAAATCGAAGTGGCGAGGCAGATCGATTGGGCGATTGCCTGGAATCGCGTCGTAGTCTTTGAGGTACGGTGCCTCCAACCACCGTTCGCACAACTCAATCTCGCCAGTGTCACTTCGCCTCGCCTCAAAAAGACTTTTCACCTCAAATGCCATGCGGATTCGAGACAACTCTTCCAGGCCAATTATGGGCTCTTGCCGAATCTTGAAAGCGATCACACCAACATCCTGAATCGAGGTTCATCCTGAGACAATGGGGCAATACCACTAAGTTCGTGATGCCGAATGCTGACGCGAACAAGCTGGCATCTTCAGCACGCAAGACGATATCTTAACCGCCGGTTGAAATAACAGAGACAGCCACCGAGGCGTCACATGATAGGATGTCGTTCTTGAGTCTGAGCGGAGCCATTCTCCGATGTTTCAGCAGACTGCTCAACACAGAACATGAACTGCACGAAGTAGGAAGCGTTTCGAGAGATCTCGCGGCAGAGCGGCAACGACGACACTCGAGGTGATCCATTGAAGGAGATCGTATGACGATCAGAATACTCGATGTCGGACAATGCGGTGTGGATGCCGCGCGCATGGCAGGGATTTGGCAGACCAAGCTGAGTGCCACCGTCGATCGCTGCCACTTCGCACACGACGCGTTGGAGCGCATCACACGAACGCGCTATGACTTGATTCTGGTGAACCGAGTTCTGGACGTTGACAATTCATCGGGACTGGATTTGATCCGAGATATGATCAAGTCTGGAACATCGACTCCCGTCATGCTGGTCAGCAACTATTCCGAAGCCCAGAAGGAAGCCGTGGCGCTGGGCGCCATTCATGGTTTTGGGAAGGCGGATCTCGACAAGTTCAGCACGGTTGAACTCGTCAAGCGGGCGACCAGTTCTCAGAAAGTGCCGTGACGCCCTCTCCGTTCTGGATCACATCCGGGCCCGCTCGATCAAGTCGCGTCAGGTGATTGAGGGGGTGCCGTTTTTCCTGGAATCACCAGTTTTTTCAGCAGGTTACGCACGTTCATCCGTAACGCTCCAGATGTCCTAACGAATGAAAGAATCGATCGCCATGAATTGCGTGGGTACACGCATAGGTATCGGTCTTGATAGCGCGGACGAAACCGGCTTTTGAAATAGTCCTGCCCCGCAGCGCTGAACAGGACATTCAATCGACCATACCAAAGCCCGAGCATCCAGCGGACGCGCGCATCGGCTTCGGACGAAAGATCCTGCTGGACTCCCTTACCCGGTACCAGGCACAACGAGATCCGCTTCACATTCTCGGCTCGCAAACGGTCAATGACATCACGAAACAGGAATGGAATCGTGCCGCGAACGGCATCGCGTCGTTTGCGGTACGTTTCAAACGCCCATGACGTGCCATTCTCGGTGGGGCTGGCAACGAGGAACCCTTCGGTACGCCCCCTGTCATGCTGCCGTGCGATGAATAGCCGCCGACGCCCCAAAGCATGAGGCTCGAATCGTCCTTCCAACAGTCGCAATGGTTCGGAATAAACACGATCTTTCAGATCGTCGAAGAAAACTTCATTCAAATCACCTGCAATTGCTCGCTGCTGCTCCTGTGACGCAACCTCGATCACTTCCAGTCCTTGCCGATGACAGAAGTTCGTTTGGCGCCGAACCCACTCGAACACTTTTCCTTGCCAGTTCAAATCCACAAGATCGAGTACCGGTTCTTCACCGAATTTGTTCACCGCGAACCCCGCCTCACGGAACAGCGAAGCTTCTTCAGAGGTCACCGAATAGACAGCGATGGTCCGCCGCTGCCGCATCGCTTCTTGCTTGAGCCACAAGACCGCACGCGGTTTATGACTGACGTCGCTAATGATGCTACCGGGAATATGCCAGAATGCTCGATCGGCATAGACATTGAAATAAACATCTTCGTCTGGTGTTCGCAGAATCGTCGCAGCGGTTCCCGTCAGATCATACGATTCGGGAGCATGGCCAAACGCGTACGCGAATTCTTCGAGTCGGCGACGTTCTTCTGCAGTCAAGCTGCTGAGCGGGACGAGCCCCGAGTACGACGTGCCGGGGCGCACTTCCACTGCCGGCGAAGGTGCGCTCAATGGAAATGCCGGCACAGCAGCCTTAGCAACTTGACCGATCGAATCGGACATCTGCGTGCAGTTCTCGCCAAGAGGAAGGTTGATCGATACGAACGTTCATCGAAACGCGGACAAGGAACAGCGTCGATTCAGGCAGAATATGGCAATGTCGTACTGAACATATTTCGTCAGTCCAAGACAATCGTGTCTACCGGCGAAAAATTCTTCAGCCAATCCTGATGCTGTACGAGTCCGGGGTGCTTGTACTGATAGTCACCTGTCCCTTTGCGTCGCAGTTCCGCTTGAATGTAATCGTCCCAACCTTGAGCGGGCAGCCGCAGAAGCCTTGGTGCCGCCAGGACTCCTTCCGTCCGCCGAGCACGCCACAAGAAATTGAGAGAGGCCAACTGTAGATCCAACTCTTTCAGGAAGCCTTTCGCAAGCTCCGAATCCGGAAATTCGGAAATCGTTACGAGAAAGTCGTAATACGGCTTCTGTTCCGGAATTCGTCGGGGGACGCCCGTCAGCAGCCCCAGCTTGACCCCCACCACCGCCGCGGCCTTGTGAGCCCCTTCGACAAGCTGATGTTCGGTGAGTTTTTCCCCTTCCAGGTCGCCAACGCGTGCAAATTTCTGGATAAACTCGAGCTGCGGCGCTTGACCGATGAAACCTCGACAACGGACGAGATCGCCGATGTCAAACCGATAGTAACCGGCTGAATTCGTGATTACGATTCGATAGTCGCGGTCAACCGTCAATTCGTGCCCTTCGAGAACAGTCGGCGTCTCGGATTCCTGCTCGTCGACCGGAATGAACTCGTAAAAACCGGCTCCGACCGAGGGGACACCGTATGGTTCGGTGTCTTGCAGCGGGATGGTATGACGTCCCTCACTGGAAACCAGCCCCATATCGCGCAATGGTGACGAACCGAATAACTCGTGCAAATAGCGCGAGGGGAATCCCGCCGTTCCCCCCAGCCAACAAGAAATGACCGGCTGCTTCCAGTACTCGCTCGGCATCAGTCGCCCAGTTCGATTCACGATCGCTTCCAGGGACATGGCCCCACGGGGATCGGCAGCGGGCACAAATCGCTTCAGCGAAGCCCGAATTGGTTCAGGGATGTCAAATTGCTTCGAAAGTGTTCCTTCGAAGACGTCGCGAATGAGCCGTTCCTTGTACTGATCGCCAATCTCGGCCAGGCGAATTAACGTGCCCGGATTCATCAACATGATCCAGCCGATATCATCCAGAATCGTCAACCTGAGCGCGGCGTAGTGACGCACAACCGGATCGCGAATGTCATTCAAGACGTCTGGAATCGCGTAAAATGGTTTCACCAGGGGTGACTGGGTTCGTGTCAGGAGCGCGCTGACCATGCTGATTTGGTGACCACCGACCGTTCTGCCCATGTCCCACGTTCCCGACATCTGCAGGACACGCGAACCAATCTTGTCGGGATGATCCGTAAAGAGTCGTGTTCCCCAGATCTCCCAACCCGCGCGATACTCTCGCAACCACGAACGTGTCACCGGATTCAGCTTTGGAACACCGGTACTTCCGGTCGTAATGGTGAATTGAATCAACCGATCCTGATCCGGAATGAGCGCTCGAGTATCACCTGCCGCAACAGCATTGATGTAGTGCGCCAGACGAGCATACTCCGAAACGGGAACCTGCTTCCGAAAATCGCTGAGCGTACGAATTGTCTGGAAATGGTGGTCTCTGCCAAACGTCGTCGTCTGACAGGCCCGAATCCGCTTCAGCAACCAGTCCTGTTGAATCCGTGAGGCCCGTTCGAGCCGCCGGACAAATGGATCGCACAAGAACGTTCGCGCCGTCGACAGCGTCGTTCGCAGGACAGATCGAGGAACCAGTCTTGAGACCTTCAGCATGATCACTCACTATCGCCACAGCAAATGAATCGGGGCCGAGCTTGGAATCTCCAACTCCGTACCGACGGATTGCAGGACGAGCATCGAATCCGCCGCTTGAGGAATGAAATGGGCCCGCAGCAATGGCCAAACAGGTGCATCTCCGCACCGCACCTTCAATGCCAGAACAGCGCCTTGTTCGCACATCCGCGCCAATGCATTATTGAGTAGTCGTAATCGATTCCGAGAGGATGTCGATCCGAGAACGATCAGATCAATGACTGCGACTTTCTCAATCGTCTTCGCCCGAAAAGGGATCAAATGATAGTTCACAAATCCGGTGACACGCCCCGCTTCTTCGACGACGAGCGTCTGACTGATGGAATGGCCACATAGCTGATGCCGAAGCATTTCGCTGTCCCAATCCAGCGACAGAACCAGCGATGACACGGCATCACGCACCAGCTGCACACACGCATCCAAATCCGCCAGAGAAAACTCTCGGACGGGGCATTCTCGTTGGATATCGGGCGGAATTCGCATGAACGGTGCGGCAAGCTTTCCAAGAATTCCCTCAACCCGGCTCCAATGCCATTTTGCAAATCTGTCGGGATCAAGCACACGCGCCCAAAACCCGATTTTGCGGTTGAACTTTCGATTGGGTTGTCTGGAGTGCGGTCGTTCCGCCTGCGAATGATTCGACCCGACGTAGCGGTAGCTGGCAATCAGTCGCGTTCCGGAATGGTGCTGACGCAAAATGCGTTCTTGATCGAGCGCCTTGGCAATACCTCGATTTCGATAGTCAGGATGAACCGACAGCCAGCTCCAGTGCGAACCGAGAAATCGCCCAGCCAGCGACTGGATGGGGTAACTCGTTCCCAGCAGGACGCCCGCCAATACGGATTCGTCATAAGCCGCGATGAGATTCTTTCGCTCCGAATCGCAGCTCAATCGAAACTGCCATTCAAAGAAATCCGCCGTCCAGCACGGAAATGTCATTTTGTCAGCGTACGAATGGCTCCAAACATGATTCACAAACTGCACAAGTTCATCGGTCGTTCCGTTGTAGGTCGCGATCCGCAACATCGAGGTCGCACTCTCCTCGTATCTTTGATTGGCATCCGCACCGTAGGCGCCACGAAAATCGAACGATCGCCAGTCTCGGCAAACGAGTCGCATCAAATCTTGCGATCACATTCGCTCAAGAGAGTTCGAATCTGGTGCCGGGTGTTGACTGCGGGTATGAAAGGGGATGTGCCACAGGCCCGCTGCAGCATAACCAAACCGGACGCGGTTGTCAGATCAGGATCGACGGGAATTGTTCCACACCAGCGGTCCGTGACCGATTGACGACCGCCCCACAGCGACCTGATTAAAGAGAATTCCGGCTCAAATAGGGCCGCTCGACGGATCTTGACGTGCTAGATGTCGTCGAGATTACGACAAAAAAACAGGCGAAAATGGGAAGGCGCGTTCCACAACTTCGAGAATCACTCCCATTCAGAACACGACCGATCGACGGAATCGCTCAGGAAAGAATCTCGCGTATGACATTTCCGTGAACATCTGTCAACCTGAAGTCACGACCGCCATACCGATAAGTCAACCCTTCGTGATTCACCCCCATCAGATGCAACACGGTAGCCCACATGTCATAGATAGTGCATTTGTTTTCGATCGCATAGTAACCCAAGTCGTCAGTGGCTCCGTGAATGACACCACCTTTGATGCCGCCGCCCGCCAACCACACACTGAAGCCATACGGATTGTGATCGCGTCCATCGCTTCCCTGGGAGAACGGCGTGCGCCCAAACTCACCCGCCCAGACAATCAGCGTTTCGTCCAGCAGCCCCCGGGCACGCAGATCCTGGATCAGAGCCGCAATCGGTTGATCGACCTGCAGGGCCATCGCTTCATGACCGCGTTTCAATTCTCCATGTTGATCCCAGGGATTGGCAGCTCCGCCTGCTCCGATATTTTGAGTCAAACAACTGAGTTCCACGAATCGCACTCCGCGCTCCACAAGTCGCCGCGCCAACAGGCACTGACGCGCATAGGCCGCTTTTTCTGGAATCGGCGAATCCAGGCCATACAACTTCGTTGTGGATTCCGACTCTCCAGCAATATCGCAGAGTTCTGGTACGGCACTTTGCATACGAAAGGCCGTCTCATAATTCCGGATGGCTGCTTCAACCTGGGCATCGCCCGCCGTCTCGGCCAGAAAGGGTTGATTGAATTGACGGGCAAAATCAAGCCGTCGTCGCTGCGCCGTCATGGGATCGCGCGGGCGAATGTTATGAATCGCCTCGGCCTGGTCCGCTTTCAGAATGGACCCTTGGTGCTGCGCCGGCAGAAACCCATTGCTGAACAGACTGACGCCACCATGCGGCGGAACGGCGGTGCCGCTTTGCAGGACCACAAACCCCGGCAGGTCTCGATTTTCGGTCCCAAGCCCATACGCCGTCCATGCGCCGGCGCTCGGATAGCCCATGATCGGGAAGCCGCTGTGCATGAAAAAATTCGCCTGCGCATGCTCGTTGACCGCCGATGTCATTGACCGAACGACGGCCAGTTCATCAACGACTTTTGCAATCTCGGGAAACATGCTGCTGACCGGAATTCCGCTCTGCCCACTCGGCGTGAACGCAAACGGGCTGCCCATAATGTTGCCGTTGCTGTTGAACATCGTTCGTTCGATCTTCACCGGCATCGGCTTGCCATGATCGCGCAGCAAACGTGGCTTTGGATCGAACGAATCGAGATGCGACACACCGCCCGACATGAAACAAAAGATCACATGCTTGGCTTTCGCCGCATGATGCGTCTGCTTCAAAGCGGCACCTTCGGGCAGCGTCAACGCGGGCGAGACCGCCAGCGATTCATCCATCATTCCCGCCAGTGCCATCGCACCAAATCCGGTTGAACTCGCCTGCAGCATGCGACGACGAGACAGCATTGGAAACGGAAGGTTCAAGCCTGACATTGCAAACGTCCTTACGACTGACGACCAACACGCACGACGAACGTTTCACTCGTTCCCATGCCACAAATTCATTTGACGAACAGGAATTCCTGGAACAGGAACATCGCCCGGGCCAAATCGGTCCAAAGCGACTTTTCGCCCGTGGCATCAACCATCGTGCCCCACGATTTGATCTTCTCTTCAGCCACGGCCAACTGCCGCTTGTCGGTATTCCACTGCTGACGTTCCGCCTCAGACATGGCGGCCACGATCTGCGCATCCGATACGAAAAACGGCGCCGCCAGTGACGATGCCAATACTTCTTCGGCGCTCAATGCACGGTCATAAAGCTGAGCCCGCAGGATACGCCCCGCCAACATCCGATTGCCACCCGCTGGCAGGTGCCGAATCCCGAATCCAATGATGGCTTCCCCCGCCTTGAACTCTTGCGGACCATTGCTTTGATACGACTTTCCATACGGCTGACCTTCGCGGTAACCAATCACCTGACCATCATTTTGATAGACGATGGCCACTTGCACGGGGCGATTTCCAGCGTCCGTTTCAGGTGGAGCCTGGAACGACTGAGTCCTTGCAAAATTATTGCTGCCAGACAGCCATTCTTGAGGATTCTGCTCCGCAAACACGATCGAATCGAACGTTCCACCATCGCGCGACTGAATGGTCATCGCTCCGCCGCCACGCTGATTCAAACCATCCAACTGAACCCAGATCTCGAGTGTTTTCGCCTTGAGGCTTTGCGTTAAGGGAGCAGTGATGACGTAACCTTGTTGATTCAGAGACAAGAAGCCGTTCTCGACCGACGCCCCGCCAAACAATTGTCCATGCGCCAACCCAATGACATCATGCAGATCACCATCAAACTGCCAACGGCCGATGGGGCGCGGAGCAACCTGCTTGCCGACGTCTGGATTCACTTTCATTTCAATCAGCTTCCTCTGCCGCACCGATTCGACCAGCGATTGAATGGCATTCTTGCGTTCCTCCAATTGACGCCGGACCATAGCGACTTGCGTGGCAATCTGAGCGCGCTCTGCTTTGATCGTTGTCAGATACGATTTGAATTCGCGAATTTCGTCAGGCAGAGCCGGGCGGCCAAGTGCCGTCAGGAACATGGTGTTCAATCGCGCCTCGTCACTCGTCGAGACTTCCGCCATCAGTCGATCGGCCCACGCGGAGGCCAGCTCATCGAGACGCTGATCGTTCAACATTGTTAGAGACTGTGCGGGAACATTCGTCACATCCCGCCGTCCCATCGCACTGAACGGCTCGGGAAAATCGAAAGCACGCAGGAATGGATCGAGTGAATTCCGTGCCACCCGCACATAGATACTGCGACGCGCCGACCGTCCGTCGACAGGGGGGCCGTACAGATCTTGATTTAAAGTTTGAGTCGCACTGAGTAACGAATCACGAATCGCCTCGGCCTCCAATCGCCGCAGATGAGCGTGAGACAGATATTCATTGTCAGGATCAATCTGCTGCGACGCCTCGGACGGTCGCGACGACAACTGCCACGTCTTCGACGTCACCGCAAAGCGAATCATTTCTTTGATCGATCCTCCTTCGCTCTTGAATCGGGTCGCGAGATGATCCAGCAGTTCAGGATGAGTCGGCGGCAGGCCGAGGCGGCCAAAGTTGTCAGGGGTTGCGACGATTCCTCGACCAAACAAATGGTGCCAGATGCGATTGACGATCACCCGACGCGCCAATGGATTGTCGTCCCTTAGTAAGTCTTCCGCCAACTGCCGACGTCCGCTTTGGCTCGTCTGATACGGCGTCGCATCAATCGCCTCCAGGAATCGACGGGGCACTTCGTCGGACGGATGCTTGTGGTTTCCACGCTCGAAGAGCCGTTGGTTTCGAGCGACCGTTTCCTGCACTCCTGGCACACGTGTCGGTACGACGATCGCTTCTTCCAGGCGTCGATACTCCGAGAGCAGCGGTTTGACTGTCGTCAGCTGTTCCAGTTGATTCGGCAATAACCCCTGTTTCAAGCAGGCGTCGAGCATCCGTGCTTGAGCGTCCGTCAGGTCTTGATTTCGCCACGCATTCACGGCCGTCACCAGTGCGACGACGTACCGGTTTGCCAGTTCTTCCAGCGAGCGCGGTGGCTGCTGAGCGGCCGATTCAAAGAGTGGGTCGAGAAACTCTTGCGAATCCGTCACGGGCCCCGGTTCACCCTTTTTCACGACAAATGCCTCTGAGATTCCGAACCAGGATCGCGGTTCATTGTTGACGATCACAGGCGCATCGGGTCCCGTGGCGAGTTCGAGATGGAAATCGTCTCCGTTCCAATAGGTCAGATCAAATTTCTGCCACTGCCATTCGGGTGCGATCTTTCGCACGGGAAACACCGTGCCATCCCGCGGGTAGTCTTGGACGACATAGCGGATGCTCGATCCGCCATCGCCAATCACGCGCACCCACAGGTCATACTCGTCGTCGAGATGAACGTCTGCCGAAGAGAAATTTGCGGCATGCTTCGCGGTCAACTTGTTCGTAAAAACCCCCGCTGGATAAATCGCACTGAGAACGCGATCTCCTTCGGCCGCCACGGCAAACTCGCCTGCTGGCGATGGTTGCTCGTCCAGTCCTACCCCTGCACGGAACCAGCTCGCGCTATCCGCTGGCTGCGCCAAGTTCCAACTACGGAAACGGGGATGTGTTAACAATGCCGCACGCCGTTCACGATCCGCCGTCCACGCGGCTTCACGCCGCTTCCAGGCGTCATCGAAACTTATCCCACTGCTCAGATCCTGTTGAAGCAGAGCCCAGTGTTGCAGCAGATGTTTCGGCTGATCCGACTTCTGCCAGAGACTCGAATCCTTCAAAAGGCGTTGATGGAGCTGCGGCACATAGACCCGCCAACTGTCCGCAATACTCGACCGAATTTTCGGTTTTAGCGCCGCAAGTGCTTCGCGATTTCGATTCAGTTCCTCGGTACTGTTGATCGCATTTCGTCCGGGACGACACGACCCCAAAACTCCAAACAGGGCGTAGTAGTCCCGTTGGCTGATCGCATCAAACTTGTGATCGTGACAACGTGCACAGGCCACCGTCAGTCCCAGAAACGCTTTCGAGAACGTATTGATTTCGTCATCGATGAATCGGACTTTCTCATCGAGCGGATCGGTCGGCGCAAACCCGTGAAAAACCATTCGCCAATGCGCGGGGCCGATCATCGATTCATTGATACCCAGTACGGGATTCAGCCGTGGCTGTTCAAGCAAATCGCCCGCAATATGCTCGCGGACAAGCTGGTCGTATGACACGCCCGAGTTCAGCGCCCGGATCAGGTAGTCGCGATACCGCCACGCGTTCTCAATCGTTGGATCGCCTTCGGACCCGTGCGTTTCGGCATAACGAATCCAGTCCATCCAGTGTCGCGCCCAGCGTTCGCCAAAATGAGGACTTTCGAGAAGATGATTGACCAGCAATTCAAAGCCACCCGGCTGTTCCAAGCGAGCGGTCCAAGATTCGACCTCCTCCGCCGTCGGCGGTAGACCGATAAGGGCAAAGTAAAGTCGTCGAACGAGCACGCGCGATTCAGCCGCTTCACTCGTCTTCAACCCTTTTTCCCGTAGCTTGGCGAGGACGAACAGGTCGATGGGATGCACCGACCACGAATTCTCGGCAAGCTTTGGGGGAGCGACATCGTGAATGGGCTGAAAACTCCACCAGGCCTTGCGTTTCTGCAGGACCTGCTCCCAAGCCGTTGCCGCGGCCAGTTCTTCGGCCGAGGGCGGAACATCGCGTGGGTCGGGTGCTCCCATCGCGATCCACTTCTCAAAGTCAGCGATCACCCGATCGTCCAACTTTGCGCCGTCTTGTGGCATGTTCATTCCGACCACTTCGTGGCGAAGAATCGGCAATAAGCGACTTTCGGCGGGGTTTCTCGGCACGATGATCGCGCCGCCGTCGCCCCCTTTCAACAGGGCTGCACGATGATCGACGGCCAATTCACTGTCGGCTCGTATCGCAGAATTGTGGCACTTGTAACACTGTTCCACGAGAACCGGACGGATCTTGGTCTCAAAGAACTCAATTTGCGACGGATCGATCGGGTCGGCGGCCGGCGTCAGGCGCGCACCAACCACCACGATCCCACAAACGATGGCACACACAAATCCACGTGCTCGAAACATCCGCCGACTCCAGGCTCGTTGCTCACATTGCAGTTCTGACAACCGGTCACCGTGTCATGAGTGCTGATTGAATTCATCCGACGCCTGACGCGCCCCGTGCTTGACCACTTCACCAATCACTTCAAATTCATCCTCAGGAATGCGCGACATCGGTGCGGCAATCGTAATCGCGCCCACCGCATTTCCATGCCGATCAAGAATCGGCGCCGCGACACAGTGAATACCGGCCATTCCCTCGGCTCGATCAACGGCAAACCCCATTTCGCGAATTTGCACTAGCTCTTGTCGAAACGCTTTGCGAGAGCTGATCGTCGTCTCGGTAAATCGCTTAAACTGAAGCTTCTCAACGACGACATCGCGTTCCTCCTCGGGCAGAAATGCCACGATCGCCTTTCCAGGAGCGCAGCTATAGCACGGACAGCGGGCCCCCAGGTCGGCGGAGTATTTGAACGGGTGCACCGAAAGCAGTTGCTCGATCACCACCATCTCGACACCGTTCAGGCAGCATAACTGCGTCGTTTCACCCGTCGCGTTCCGTACCCGACGCATCGCGGGAAATGCACTCTCGGCGAATCCGCGGGAGGGTGTCCGCGGTTGCCCGAGCGAGAGCAGGCGGTTCGTCATAAAGTATCGTTTGGTTCGGTCATCGCGTGAGAGATAACTCAATTCGACAAGAGTTCTCACGATCCTCAGGACTGACGCCCCGGGCAGAGCCAATTCGTCAGTGATCTCGCGCAGCGTCGCCCCTTCAGGCCGTCCGGCCAAAACCTCCAGCACATCCAGCCCGCGTTGCAGGCTGGTCACCTCGGACCGGGACTTCGGCTTCAGATTCTCACCGCTCATAGACGACACGCCCTGACAATTTCAATGGATGAACCGATTTCACTATTGAAATCTTGTTCCAGACACTTGTCAAGGTGTGCTCAGCCCCGGCGCGCTTCGAAAACTCGAGTCATTCTGCGCGCGACGACGCGGCGTGAATCAAATTTCGCTGAACGCATCGAAGACGGAAGGCCACATTCGGCCTTTTTTTTTGCGCCGCGCACGCCGAACAGACTGTTGAACTCATCTATTTGAGTTCAATCTGAATCGCATCCGTGCCACCCGGGGGAATTTCCACCACGACGCCTGAGGTGTCGGGACTCTGATACTTCTTGTCGATCTTGACTTTCGGTGGAGGTGGGGTCGTTCCAATCCTGACGAGTCCCTTCGACATCGGGTCATCCTCCGGGTTGCCCACGTAATTGATCGCGACGCGATGTGAACCTGGGACCGCTCCATCGTTCGGCCGATTCGTCCCCAACACGAACTGTCCGTCTTTGTCGGTCATTCCAATCGCAGAGCGATCTTTTTCAGGAGCCAGAAGCACCGAATGAAAGGGAAGGGGCTTCCCCTGGTAAAGCAGCACTCCTTTGGCAGGTACCGTTGCGACAATCTTGCCCGTCGGCTGTGCCGGCGCACACCCAACAACACCCCAGACTGTGACGAGCAGAAGTCGGAGTCGCGCCGATACCTTAAGCCCCCTCATGTTCTTCTCCTTTTCAACTTCACGCAGTTCATCGGCCGAGATCGCCGTGACCGATGAACTGAAAACAACAGGCATACCCATCCAGAAGACGGTCACGATTAAGAAGTCAGTCGCGTTGGATTAGTAGTCGCCTAGAGTTTCCCCGTTCGACTTCGTTCCAACGCCATTCCAGACCGTTGCATCCACGTTTTCGCTTGCAAACCGGACAGACCCATCAGCCAAGACGTAGTTCACACCGCCAGGATGATAGCTGCGAGCCGCCATATGCCCTTGATAGAGCGTGCGGGTGATACAGTCGCGCAGCTTTGCATTGGGCGTCAGCGTGTGCGTGTAGTAGGTCGCGACATTCAATCCGCGGTACCATTCCAACCCGCGATACGTCCACCCAGGCAACGCGCGGTTCTCACATTGCGAAGCATTCGGAAACAAGAGATCAGCGCCCGCCCAAGTCGTCCCAGCCGGCGGCGCGGTCGCCACGCGAAAGTCATTCGGGTCCCCTGCGGCAACGATTGCCATCGAGGCGCTACCCGACTGAGCCGCATTCCCATTGTTCGGTCCCAACTTGATCTCCGCAAACATGGCGGTACTGCTTGTCCCGTCAGTCACATCTCGAATGCGAGTGCTGGAGTTGCGGAAAAACATGCCGTGGTACTGAGTTGACGGGATCGTAGTGGACGGATTCCCGACGGTCGTCATCGTTCCTGCCATGTTCGCATGTGAGCCCAAACACTGCATGTAATTTGTTGACTCGGCCTGGACAAGCTGCGCGACCAAATTGATCTGCTGCATTGGATCAGAGGGACAATGAAAACCTGGAACAACCAGCATTCGTTCCAGAGCTTCAGACGCGGCTGGGTTTCCGTTGATCTGATCATTAATGTCATGCGCATTATAGGCATTTCCCTGATCAAGATACGGCAGAATGTAAAACTGGGCAGACGCCTGTGGAATCTCGCCCGCCCCAAAGTTGTAGGAACAGTCCCCCATCGGGAATACCGAGAATGACGACTCGTAGTTGTGCAGTGCGAGTCCGATCTGCTTGAGATTATTCTTACATTGCGTTCGTCGTGCCGCTTCTCGCGCCTGTTGAACAGCAGGCAATAACAAGGCGACCAGCACCCCAATAATCGCAATCACCACTAAAAGCTCAATCAACGTAAATGCACGCCTTTTCGACATCACGAATCTCCAGTCAAATTAAAATGACGATTCAAAAACAGCATCAAATCCGCATTCTGGATGTATCAATGGGGCAACGATCATGGATCAAACAGGGGGGAAAGGCCCATTGGTCGTCACGAAGTCATGGCGAGTTTGAATCTTCGCAGCGCCAGCCGCCGTCGCTTCAACAAGAATTTGCCCCCTGCGGTGGCCGTTACCGCGCATGTTTTCATGCTCTCGATCGCCGTCCTTCGTTGCGACAACGGGAACACAACCGTATTCAGACTTCTTGAAGGATTGACGATGATCTCGTGAAAACTGGTGGAACCCGATCAAACATTGCGTTCATCGGGATCGCGCGTTGACTCTCGAACAGGTCGGCACAAATGAAATCACGACAGATCTAATAGCACCACACACCTTACAATTGTGTAACGTCAATCAGAATTGAATTCTTTGGTCTTCAGAAGAATGTCACACACTCGCGGACTCCATTGAAACGGAGTCCGCGATCAACTTTGCGACAATTCCGTCTGAAACAGGCAAAAAACGACATGGCGTATCGAACAATCCTCGATGATAAGTCGTTGTGATTTGTTCAGAATTGAAAGGCAAACTTAAATCGAAATGACTGCATTGTTGATGTTAACTATTCTACAAACAAATCGAGTGAGTCAATAAGAATAATATCGCCGGTCGAAACCTACAAATGGCCGGCACCATGCCTTATAACAAATCGAAGAACATATACGTAAACACACAATGCAATGCACACCCGAACACACATCCTTCATCCAGTCGCCAGTTGAATTTAGACAACAGGCACTTTGAGATTCGCGAGCAAGGCGCGTTCTTGAGTCGGAGCGGCACAGGGTCGTTCACGAGTCGGGGATTGACACATTGTCATCGCAGCAGACGTGTGACGCCGCGTAAGGCTCGTGCAGCCGAGTCAGCCCTTGCCGATCAAAATGGATCGATTCCCATTGATGAGTCGTGAACAGAGCGATGAGTGGTACCCGTGCCGGTGAATTCAGCAGCCTGTACAGGAATTCGTGGAGAGCCTGCCAACGATAACCGGTAGAGATCCTTATCTTTGTTGTTCGATTTCGCGGGGATTCGCAGGGCCGATACCAGTACGAGGCGCTTGAAGTCACATGCGGACTTCTTCATAAACAATGCAACGCCGTGGAGCCACCTCATGCCGGAACTGCCTGATATCATGATCTATCTCGATGCCCTACAGCCACGGGTGCACGATCAGCGCCTGGAGCAGGTACGCATCGCCAATCCGTTCCTGCTTCGCACTGTTGATCCACCCATCGAATCACTGATCGGCAAGCGAGCAACTCACCTGAAGCGTCTGGGAAAACGCATCGTGATCGGGTTCGAAGGAGATCTCTGGTTGATCATGCACTTGATGATTGCCGGGCGATTGCACTGGAAGCCGGTCGGCACGAAGCTGCCCGGTAAGATGGGACTGGCCGCATTCGACTTCACGAATGGAAGTCTCACGCTGACCGAGGCTGGTTCTAAACGTCGGGCGTCGATTCATCTCGTCGCAGGAGAAGACGCAGCCAACAGACTCGACGCAGGCGGGATCGATGTGCTGAAGATGACTTCGAAGCAGTTTGCACAAGCTCTTACCAAGGACAACCACACCCTTAAACGAAGCCTGACCGACCCACGTCGATTCAGCGGGATCGGAAACGCCTATTCTGACGAAATCTTGCATCACGCGCGATTGTCGCCCATCAAACTGACACAAAGGCTGACGGCGGACGAAGTCCAACGCTTGTATGTCGCCGTTCGTGAAACGTTGAAAGACTGGATCGCACGACTCAGACAACAAACCGGCGACAAATTTCCCGAAGGAGTCACTGCATTCCATCCCGAGATGGCTGTCCATGGTTGCTTCGGACAGCCCTGTCCCGATTGCCACGCGCCGGTTCAGCGAATTCGCTATGCCGACAACGAAACAAACTATTGCGCTCGCTGTCAAACCGACGGACAAGTCCTGGCCGACCGATCTCTGTCATGTTTGCTGAAGAATGACTGGCCGCGTTCAATCGATGAATGGGACTAGCTCTCCTACTGAACGGAGGGATGGGCCAACCGCGGACTTTGAGGTCCGTGCGCGATCAGGCAGACGCTTCCGCCATGATCGGCTTCGTTGAATCGAGCACCAATGCGGCACACCCGGACAGGACGAACATTCCCGCACACACGGCGAAGAGATTGTTCCAATCCTGCAGGGCTGGGGTCTCGCCAAGTACCGCGTTGTAAATCAGCGGAGCGATCGCGGCTCCTAGATTGCCGAACATGTTGGTCCAGCCCATGATCGATGCGGTGAACTTTCCGCCGACATCCTGCGCATACGCCCAGAGCGCGGGAACCCCCAAATCACAGCAGAACGTGGCCATGCTCAGACCGACAATGATCACCCACGGCAACCAGCGAGAATGAGGATCGGGCGTCGAAGCCAGCCCGACGAACAGACACATCAGATACCCGCATGCGGCCATAAACCGCGTGATCATCACCGGCAGTCGACGGCCCCACTTCAGACCAAATTGCCGCGCCATTCGATCTGTCCACCAGCCACCGCAAAACATCCCGAGAATCCCCGCCAAGGTGGGAACGGCGGTCATCAGCGCTTGTTCGTTCAGTGGTACTGTGTGCACGCGTTCCAGATACCGCGGGAGCCAAGTCACAACGAATAGCCACCCAATGTTCGTGAACAACTGTGTCAGGCTGTTCCCCCACAAACTGGCAGTCGTTAGTACGGCCCTCCAAGGAAACGGAGGTTGATCTGCTGGCGCCGATCGGCTGTGATTCTTGTCACTCCCTTCGATCAGTTCACATTCGGCCTCGTTACACCAGGGATGTTGTCGCGGCGTATCTCGACAGATGATGGCAAAGGCAATTGCGATCACAATCCCCGCGGTACCGTACGCAATCAACACGGGACGCCATTCTCCCGCGTATGCCGTCATCAAGGCGGCTGTGAGGATTGGAGCGAGGCACGCCCCCGTGCGGCCACCAAGTGCCACCATCGAACTGGCCGCGCCCCGACGCGCGACGGGAAACCAGGCTCGAACCAGCCCACTACTGACGGGAAAGGCTCCCGCCTGAGCCGCGCCGCAGAGGAATCGAAGCTGCAAGATTTGCCAGACTTGTGTCGCGGCACCAATCATTCCCGTGAAGAGCGACCAGCCCAGGATGTACGCCGTCAGCATTTTTCGCGGACCAAACCGATCGCTCAACCATCCCGCCGGAACTTGCGATAAGGCATACGACCAAAAGAACAGACTCAGAAACCAGCTCATCTGCGTTTGAGTCATCTGCAGATCTTCGCGAATCCGTTCCGACGCGATTCCCACCGCATATCGGTCGAGATACAGCAGACAGCCCATGACGGTCAGCATTCCCGTCAATTGAATCCGCACACTTGTCGACCGTGCAGCCGCGGGTTGAGCATCAACGAAGGACTCGGCCAATTTCGAACTGCCGCGTTTCGCCTCGGCTTCGACGTCACTCATATGCAGGATACTTCGCTCCAGGTTGACAGGCCGTCCATTTGCCGCGTTTACAAACCGACACCGCGATCAATCGTTCCGACGCGATCCGCGTTTGTGATTCCGAATCTGTCAAGGGAAATTCACCGCGTTGTCGCTTCAAGAGCACAATGTCAGCTTGCTTCCCTGCTTGCAAGCTTCCCAGGCGATCCTGTTTCCCCATTGCGGATGCTGGAAGAAATGTCGATGCGCGAATGATCTGTTCCAGCGGCATCCCCAGATACAAGAACTTGCTCATCGTCGTCGGCAAGTCGACCACCGGTGCCTTCAAATTGAATTGATGAATATCGGTGCTGATCGTATCTGGCCAGAAGCCGAATTTCTGACAGGCCGGTTCGGCGACGCGCCACACGAATGCGCCCAGGCCGTGACCAACATCGAACAACACACCGCGCGCACGCGCCTCTAATAAGGCCTCAATTGGAGCCCCATCTGGATCAAAAGCATGATCGGGATGGGGATGATAGAGATGCGTATACGTGTCACCGGCACGCAGTGCTTTCAGGACCGTCGTATTCGGAATCCGCGACGCCGCGTGGTGAATCATGCATGGCAGCCCGAGCTGCTCGGCAGCTGCAAACACGCCGTGGAACCCGGCCAGTTCGTTCTTCTCTTCGAAGTTCGCCAACCCCGAGGTCAAACGGACTTTCATCCCGACGATCCGATCGGGATACTTTAGTGCGCATTGCACTGCCGAAGGGACGTCGGCATGCCGCCCATCGTTGAGATCTCCCATAAAGGGGGGAAACTCGGGGTGCCCCTGGATCGCACCGATCATTGAGATATTTAGCAAGGCGTAGATATCTTCATCGGCTGGCCGAATAATGAACCTCTCAAAGTTCGGATACGTCAACGAACCGGCGGTTCCCGTATCGAGCATCGACGTGACACCCGTTCGCAACCCTGCATCAACGGGATCAACCGAATAGAGCCCAATTCCGCTGAAGACATGGGTATGCAGATCGATCAGTCCCGGCGCGACAATCAGACCATCCGCCTCGATCAGTTTGTCTCCCGCCGGGGCAAGATTTGAACTGATTTCGGAGATCACCCCGTCGGTGACACGAATGTCCACTCGTTCCGCAGGTCCCCCCAGGCCATTGTGCACTTCACCATTCTTGATCAGATAGCCAGAATTCTTCATGGAGTGGACCGCTTACGATGTGATGAAACGATGGCACGAACGGCCGCGACGATTTCGTCTGCGTCCCCGGGCAGTAAGCATTGGGCATACAAATAGGCACGGTCTGCGGATTGTTCGTCTTCGGCCAGCAAGATTTTTCGTGGCCGCAAGCGAAGCGCGAGAATCAATTCGAGAACCGAGATTCCGTCGGGACCTCGCCCCGATTCAATGCAGAGCAGGGGATATGGCTGCCCATTCGCCGCCTGCGCGAGCTTCGTGATTTGTAAACCGCCCAGACCTTGCACACCTTCGTAAATCGTCGAGATGGATTGATTCCACGATGCACGTTCTGCAGCATGATCGCGTTCGGAATAGCGTTCCAAAGCCGTCATCAATCCGATCATCGCCTCTTTGCTAACCTTCATGGATCGGCCGATCCCGTGTCGCGGCGGGCGCGAAATCCATCCGTTGTCGATCCAGTGCTGCAACGACCACGTACCTGCCCGCACATCCATATCAACCATCTGCACCCAGGCGCTGCGAATCAGGTCAGCGCGACCACACAAAATGCCCGATGCCTGAGGCCCCCCCAGATGCTTGCCACCGCTATACGCGATCAAGTCGGCGCCTGAACGGCTGAGTGCCGTCAGGTTCTCAACCGGCGGCATGGAGAACGCGCCGTCCACGATGACGGGCAGATCATTGCGATGGGCCAACTCGACGAGTGACCGAAGATTGGGACATTCTTCGACGCCATACCACACATAACCAATCGCCGCCGTCCGTGGATTGATCGCGCGTTCAATCTGCGCGAGAGCCGCCGGCGCCCGATAGTCGATCAAGCTCAACCGAGCCCCCGACAGTCGAAGCGCATGATCGTAGTCGAACGGCCCCGGTTCGGGGAAAATGATCTCGTTCCGCGGACAGTTTGAAACGTCCGGAAGTTCGTCCATGAGCTCAGGGCGATTTCCCACCAGGCATGCAGCGGCTGCCAATGTCAACGCGGCCCCGGCGCCGGCCGTGACGATGCCCGCTTCGGCTGTGGTGCAGCGCTGAATCAGCTTGCTCGCCGCCGCCAGCAAATCATCGATCTCGACAAACTGAGCACTCGCAGCCGCCATTGCGGCGATCACGTCGGGATGAGGACAACTGCCGCTGACGCGTGTGGCGTAGCCCACGGCATTGATGATCGGCTGAATTCCGAACCGTTGATAGACCTCAGGCGACATGGGGGCGCTTTCGAGAGAAGACACGGGCGGGATTCGTCACGAGCATCTGATGGATCTGTTCATCGGTAATTCCGCGTTCACGCAGCATCGGTACAAACACTTCCAACAGATAGCCATAACCCTTTCCGCCCAAATACTTCAGGTGCTTCAGCGTGCAGATATCTTCGGAGAGCAACACGCGATCAACGAATCCCGCTTTCACCAAACCAGCAACGTTGTCGGCCCGCACCCATTCCGGTTGATAGTCGAGGTATCCGATGTTATCGACTTCGAGATAGACGCCTTTCTCGGCGATTGGAAGCCAATGCTTTACGCCAATCCGATCGCCCAGATGACCAATGATGACACGTGACAGATCGGCACCGAATTCTTCGAGCATCGCAATTTGCTCCATGGCGAGTGTCCCCCAACGCGTCGTATGCGTTGTAATCGCCACACCCGTTCTGGCCTGGGCCAATGCCGACGCCCGGAACACGCGTTCTTCCGCAGGTTTGATGTAGTGCCGGCCGGTGCCAATCTCGCCAATGAATCCCGCTCGAACGCCGGTATCCCCGACCCCGACTTCGATCTCTTTGACGAGCACATCCGCCAGTTGATTGCTGTTCAGTTCTTCGACGATCTTGGGATATCCGAAATCGCGATACCAGCCACAACCCATCAGAACATTCAGTCCCGTGCGTCTGGACAGGCGGACCAGTGCCTGCGGATTGCGCCCGATCTCATCCAGCGTCACATCGCAAATGGTCCTGCCGCCCCGGCTGAGGAATTCCTGGACTTCTTGTGCGATCATGTCTTCGTCGTCGACCACGTATTCGTAGCCGAAGTAGTGGTCCATCGCATCCAGAAAAAGGTGTTCGTGTGTCTGCGTGATTCCCATCTCTTCGGGACGAATTGTTCCCAGAACAGTAATGACTTCACGCGTTGATGGATCGCTGTTCAATTGGACTCTCTTTGATTTTGTGTCTATGCGCCTGTTGAAATCGTTCGGTTTTTGCGTGGTGAGCGGATTATGACAAACCCTCAAGATCGTTGAGGGCATGATCGTCGACTGATTAGGGCGAGGCGTTGCGTCGGAACACGTGCCACGCGAGGCGGATTATACTGACTGACCTCGAAACCGTGCGGTCGACATTCGAGAGACGAGAATTCGACGCGGTCGAACTCTGGTGTTTCGATTCCATTCGGAGGAGACTGTTTTCCGCGGTTAGAATGATCGGCCTTCGCGCGCGAAGATGTTTTCGCATCGACCCCGATTGACTATCACCAGTGGATGATCGAATCGCAATATGGCTCGAACTTATCGCTATAAGGACATGCAACTGGCACAGCTTCGCGGGTTCTGTCTGGCCGCCCGCGAGCGCAATTTCACCGTGGCCGCCCGACAACTGGGATTGTCGGCCTCGACCGTGTGGGAACAGCTTCGCGCCTTGGAACGCATGCTGGGGTGTTCTCTACTGAATCGGAAGGGCCGATCGATCGAACTGACGCCGGAAGGTCAGATCTTGCTCGATATCGTTCAGCCTCACATTGAGGCGATCGATTCTCTCAAGCGACTTTTCGATGATGGCCGAGCACAACTCTCACCGCATCTGGTCATCGCATCGTCACAGTACCTGCTCCGTTTTCACCTGCCAGCACCGATCCGCGAGTTCACTTCGAAATACCCGACAGTCCAGTTGAATATCCAATTGCCAACCGCCCAGCATCTGGTCTCGGCGGTTGAACAGCGGACCGCCGACATTGCAATCTGTGCCTACGAACCAGAGGAACCTCGTAGCGAAGTCCTGCTTTATGAACCGATTCTGGAGCTGCCGCTGCAGCTACTGACCTCGCAGAAGCATCCGCTGGCTCGCAAGAAAACGGTCGAACTGGCGGACCTGGTCGAATACCCGGTGATTTTACCTGCCGCGGGGGCGATCACTCGTCGGCTGATTGATCGTCTACTGGTCCGGCACAATCTGGCCGGTCGTCTTCAGGTCATCATGGAAGCCCCCATGTTCGACACGACCCAGCAATATGTCGAAATGGGTGTTGGTGTGGGATTAATGCACATCCAAGTGCCGCCGAAGACTCTGGCCAACATTCATCTTCGTCCGATTCAGGAATCTCAGGTCCCGCTCGTCATCGCGATGGTGGTCCGAAAGCACGGCAAACTTCCGAAAAGTGTCGTCGACTTTCAGGAGATCGTGCGGAAGTCGCTCGACATTGCCGACGTCGAATAGTCCAGGCATTCCTGCCATGTGAGATGAAAGCAGCATCCTCCGATCTGCTAGATCCATATTCTTCTGAATTGCCAATTTCGTTCACGCATTCGACGTGTGCAATTTGTTCGCACATTTCGCTTCGCCCGGAGCCATTGGCGACGTTGGTGTTGCTGGCATAGACGATGAAAACAGCATGTTAGTTTAAGTCTGATTTCTCCCGATGATCTTAACCTCAACAAAGGGTGGGCGATGGCACGTCCCGTGCGCGAATGAGCAGCACATTTCGCGATCCGTCCGTCGGAGTGCCCCGACCGAGCAGGGTGAAACGCAACCGTTCACAGACCGGGGACTGACTCATTTTCCCGCGGTAAAGGGAAGGCGTGCCCTCCTCGATGGACTGTGGATTCCAATTGAATCGGGAAAATGTGCCTGCCCCCCTCTCTTTGGGCTGTGAACGGTTAGGGGTGAAACTCACTCAAGTCATTAGCGAAGGTCCCTCATTGCGCCGCAACCCCAGGCGGATATTTCGTCTACGCGTTTTGCATCACAGGTCGTCGTTAGATTGGAAGCGGAGCTTCACTACGGGAACGTTACCAAGCCGAGCTTGGTAACGAGAATCAATGCGGGGAACGAGGGGAACCACGTGTTGGATTGTGTGGCGTTCACCGATACCTTCGCCAATCCGCAGGTTTCGGTTTCGTCGAAAGCTGGTCTCTCAATTGCCGTTTTCTCACCACGACAGCCAATTGATAGAGTGCCCCCCGTCACATGCGACGAGGGAAACGCTCTCTCTTTTCGGGACACGCCCGGACTTATTTTAGGACTGGTGGCCCGTTTGAATTCAGTGGCTTCAGCCTCAGATGGCCGTGCCAGCACTCACTGATTTCTCTGGTGCCCCGTGATCTCCGAGTTTCATCGCCCACATCTTGTTTGGGCGCGATTGTGTATTGAATAGTTTTATCCCTGGAGAACAGCATGCTGCCAACTTTGCACTCGACATTGGAATCACGCAAAAATCGACAACGAGCTTTTACGCTCATCGAACTGCTTGTCGTGATCGCAATCATTGCCGTCTTGATCGCACTTTTGTTACCCGCCGTTCAGCAGGCACGCGAAGCAGCTCGCCGTACCGAATGCAAGAACAAGTTGAAGCAACTTGGACTTGCACTGCACAACTATCACGATGCCTATCTGACTTTCCCGTACTCCGGGTCTGGCCCTTACAGTGGCGAAGCGTTTTTGACACCGATTGGAGTTGAACACTCCTGGAATGAATTTCTGCTGCCATTCATCGACCAGGCACCGCTCTACAATCAGATCGATTTCGCAACGAATAACGGAGCGGGCAACAACTACACGCTGCTCAACAACAAGTCGTATGGGTTTCAATCCTGTCCCAGCAATCCTTTTAGCGGCGGACAAGCCTGCAGCGACGGGCGAAAATTCGTCAACGTGACAGCAGGTGCCATCACGGGTGTGGACGAGATCTGGAGCACCAGCCCTATGTGCTATGCCCCATGTGCCGGACCGATCCAAATCGAGGCCTTCTCGCCCGGTGACCCAACCCCCAAGGACTGCTCGGATCTGCTGGGTGTTGGAGTCTTCGGTTTCTGTGCGCTCGCCAGTTCGTCGCAGTATCCCGGTGGAAACTCGGCAAAGGTTCCGGGCATTTTTGGTGAAAACGGTTCCGTGGTGACTCGCTTTGCCAACATCACTGATGGCAGTAGTAACACGATCATGCTGGTGGAGCGCCGCGGTGAACTCGAACGGTCGATGGGGATCTTCACATCAGGGTATTTCACGGCGGTTCCGACCGGCCTGAAGATCAACAGCACCTATATCGTTCCCAATGATTCGCGTCTGTCGTATCTGAAAAACTGTGGTGCCAGCAGCTTTCACGTCGGAGGAGCACACTTCCTGATGGCCGACGGTGCGGTGCGATTCTTCAATAACAACATCGATTTCAAGACCTACAACTACCTCGGCGGCAAGTCGGACGGACAAGTTGCTGGTGAATTCTAAAGGGAAACAATGTCTATCTTCAGGTTATTGAATTGCCGACGACTGGTACCGATCCTGTTCCTCAGCATCTGTGTTGGCTGCAGCAATGTGGAAAAGCCAATCCCTCGCGCGAGCGTCGAGGGTGAGGTCACCTGGAACGGTAAAGCCGTCGACGAGGGGATCGTGCTGTTCATTCCAACCGCCACTGTTAACGGCAAGAATCAACCGCCCGTACCCGCCAAAATCAGCGACGGCCAATACTCGCTATCGGCGACAGAGGGGCCAATCGTTGGCCCGAATCGAGTCGAAATTCGGGCGACTCGGAAGACGGGTAAAAAAACGCCCGAACCGACCGAAGCGATGAAACGGTTTGACCCAACATTGAAATCTGTGGAACTTGTCGAGCAGTATTTGCCACCGCAATTCAACAATTCCAGCACGCTGTCGCGCCAAGTCAATCCTGGCAGCAACGTACTGAATTTTGAGCTCACCAACACGTCGCCACGATGACAATCGGGAATCATAAGTCGTTTTCCAGCCGAGATCTTGGCACCCAGCTTTCGCACTGGTCGAAAGCAACTCTTCCAATTGCCGATTTCCCGAATCCCTGAATCAACGATAGACTGATGGGATGACGATTTTGAGGAGAGTACGATGACACAAGATCCTGCCCAACCAGGACACAGCCCGACTATTTGACGACAACGACGGACACGATTGCGCCAGAAACACCGGTGGAGGTACGACTTTCGCATCAGTCCAGCGGCGATTCTGACGGACGAAAAGTCGCCCCAAAGCCACGGGACTGAGACGCCCAGTTCCGCCGCACCAACGGAATCAACCAGAAACGAAGGATTTTTGCATGCTACACCGGCGTGACGCGATGATTCGACTCGGAACCGCGGCCGGGGGCGCTTTGACACTGCCCCATCTGTTGCAACAGCAGCGCGCCGCCGGGTCTCAATCCTCTTCGCGGCCCGGTCGTTCCTGCATTTTTCTGTTCATGTGGGGTGGACAGCCACAGCAGGACATGTGGGACATGAAGCCAGACGCGCCGCAAGGCGTTCGCAGCCCGTTTCAGACCATTGAGACGGCGGTGCCTGGAATCACGCTCAGCGATCAAATGACGAAGATCGCCGCCCACACCGACAAGTTGTCGATCATTCGCTCGCTGAATCACACCGCGACAGACCACGGCATCTCGGTCTATCACGCGATGACCGGCCGAGCCATGATTCCCCCCAGAACCTTTCCAGGGAATGCGCGGCGCAGGACGGATTTCCCTTCGATCGGATCGATGTTTTCGTACCTGGGACAGAAATCACCGATCCCCGCCAGCTTCAGCATACCCCGTCCCGTCGCGCATGACGGCGTACTTTATGCCGGGACGCACGCCGGATTTCTGGGTTCCAATCACGATTCGGTAGAACTCGGTCAGGTTTATAATCACGTCGAAGTCGGGCCACGCGAAAACGCCGACCTTGCCACAGTGCCGCTCGCATTGCCGGGGGATATGTCCGCAGCGCGCCTGCAGGCCCGGCACAGCTTGCTGGGGCTGCTCGAATCACAAGATCGCACCATGCAAGACAGCTCGGGAATGAATGCGTACAGCGGGGTTCGCGAGGATGCCTACCGGCTGCTGCATTCCACCGCCGTCAAGAACGCCTTGAATCTCGAACGCGAATCGCCAGCCATTCGCGATTTATACGGCCGCAATGAATACGGTGAGAGTTTCCTGACGGCGCGTCGCCTGGTCGAAGCGGGAGTGCGGCTGGTCACAGTCAACTGGATGTTCATTACCCCCCGAGCCAAAGTCTACAACGTCTGGGACGCCCATGGCGGACTGAACGACCTGGAGCATGGCGAAACAGGTTATGGCATGCTGAAGGCGCCGTATTGCCTGCCTTCGTTTGACCAAGCCTTCGCGGCATTGCTCGGTGATCTCTCTCAAAGCGGCCTACTGGAAGACACGGTGGTCGCTTGTATTGGCGAGTTCGGTCGCACACCGCAAATCAATGGCGTCAACGGCCGGGATCACTGGCCGTTCTGTTACTCGGGCGTTCTGGCTGGCGGCGGCATCCAAGGGGGAACAGTTTACGGATCAAGCGACAAACAGGCGGCTTATGTAAAAGACAACCCCGTTACTCCGGGTGATTACCTCGCCACCATTTGTAAGGCCTGTGGCCTTGATCCGAGCAAGGAAATCCACGATCTCGAAGGCCGCCCCTTTACGATCTGTGACGGGCAACCGATCGCCGCGGTACTGCGTTGAGCTGAGCGATCACCCTGCTATCGCACCAAGAACAATCACGGCACTTTCTCATGTGGCAGCGTATTGAAAGACGAAGGGGGACAGGCGCATTACAGAGCCAGTCCCCCTTTTTTTTACGATCCCAACCGATGCTCACTTTGGCACGGCCGTGGCCTCTTCGGCACTGATCAGTCCGTCGTCGTCCTTGTCGATCGTATCGAACAGCGCCCGGCGGCCGAGAAATTCGTTGGGTGATAAATCACCATCGCTGTTGCGATCCATTTTGATGAACCATGCGGGAAGCGAGGTGGATGCGGTAGATTGTCGCCGCGGTCCCCCCATCGATTCAACGACCCGAGTTCTACCGACTCCGAAGGGTCCGCTGACACGTGGCGTGCCTGATCGAAACACTCCGTTCAAGGCAATCGAAAGTTCGGTCAACGTGATCATTCCATCGCCATTGCCGTCCCACTGATTCAGTCGCGCCGATGCATCGGCCAATTCTCTCAATGTCAGTCGTCCATCAGCCGGGGCTGCATCGATCAAGCGAAATAGACTTCGTCCGTCCCCGCCCACTTCCAGCACGAACGCGGTTTTGGAAAGTTCGATCTCGCGCTCGATATGTGCCTCGTACTCTTTCTCAAACACTTTCCCGTCGCCGTCCACATCGGCTTGCGAGAAGAAGGTCTCTTGAAAACCAAATCGGTTCATCTCGGCCAGATCAAGATAGTCATTCTTATCCCGGTCCAGATTCTTGAATTGATTCTTGTACGTGCTGCGCAGCTCCTGTTCGATATCACCAGCCGGTTTGGTGGCCGTCAGGGAGAAGGCCGTTTCGTTCAGGACCAACAGCAGCGGACCACTTACTTCCTGTGTCACAGAGATGGACGTCGCGTGCGCCGGGTCGCTGGGACGCATGTTCGAAACCAGAAACACACCCGCTGCCGACGGCGCTTCAATCGCAAGCTCCACACTGGGTGGCATGACAAAGGATAGTTGGCCCAGCTCGATTCGATCCAGCTTTCCATCATGATTCAGATCTGCTCGTTCAAACAGATCTGGCTCGATCAATAACTCATTCTTCGTCAACCGTTCGTCTTTACGAAAGGTTTTGGTGGCAGGATCACGCGATGCTTTGTCGTATGACTCGAGCAACCGACGCGACGCGGCCAGTCCATGATCTGAGGCATCGACGACCGCGAGCATTCCGAGTACGCCCGAAAGTTTCTGCTGCGTCAACGCCTGTTCATCGGCGACACTTTGCTGCAGTTCGTTCGCGCTGATGACATCGTCTTCATTCTGATCATAGCGACGCAGCTTAGCAGCGGCCCCCAGGATTTCTTCGCGCGACAGCTTTCCGTCCTGATCACTATCAAGCTTGGGGAAGAGATTGGCCTGAACTCCGCTGGGTTGTGTCGCGATTGAGAATGGTGTCCCGCTGGCCGCCAACAAGTAACGTCGGCATTCGGCGGGAGTGACTTTTCCGTCCGCCGGATCAGAATCGGGAGGAGCGATCTTAGAGGATTCGACGGCCCGCCCCAAACGCAATGCTTCGGGCGAAGGAATTCGTTTTAGTTCGTCGCCTTCAAGAACTCCATTCTTATCCACATCATACACCGCGAATTGAGCCTCTGCCCAATCCCGTCGGGCTCGACGAAATCCTTGTCCATTCCCGGAAAGATGCAGGCGGATCAGAAACGGTCGACGTGGGCTGCAAAACAAAATATCTTGCACATCCGCCCCATCGACGTTGGCAGCGGCTACCGCTACGGGTTCGTCGCCATGTCCTTCAGTCATCAACAAGCTGAAGAAAACGCTCAAACCGACGATCGCTCGCAGACAGATTTCTCGTGTCCGTAAGTTCGCGTTCGTACGGAAAATCGCGGCTTGCACCGACGTCATGGCACGGGTCCAGTTCATAGTACGACCTCCCTGATTGGCGAAGCTTTCGGATCAACCAGCCGGATCGGTCGGCCGACGTTGGACATATTCTGTTTTTCCGAATCAAGACCGAGCGCCAGACAAATCGTGCCCAAGAGATCGGCTTCCGTCACGGGCCGATCCTGAACTTTCATTCCGTCGCCGGTTGTCCGGCCAACAACCTGCCCACCGCGAATTCCGCCTCCACAGAGCACGGTTGACCATGCCGCCGGAAAATGGTCACGACCACCGATCGAATTCACAACGGGTGTCCGCCCAAACTCGCCCATCCAGACCACCAATGTGGAATCGAGCAGTCCGCGTGATTCGAGATCCTCCATCAGTGCCGACCAACCGGTGTCGAGAACCTCGCTCAGTGCTTTCACGGATCGGAAGTTGTTCTGGTGCGAATCCCAATTGGCAAACATGTTGTCGGCCTGTACGGCACTCAGCGTCACATCGACGAACGGCACGCCCCGCTCGACCAGTCGGCGTGCCAGCAGGCAACTTTGTCCGAACGACGATTTTCCGTAACGTTCACGCACCGCGTCCGTTTCACCGCCAAATCCGAATGCTTCGACTGCCGATGATTTCATCAATCGAACGGCCTGTTCATAAGCTGCGGCATGGCTGACGATCGGAACCTCGGGCCGGTCGTTTTGAAATGCCTGCTCGACTCCTTGCAACAATTGCAGCCGACGGTCACGCTGCGCGACGGAAACATGTCGTGGCGTCTGCAGGTTCTCGACCTGCAACGTGCGATCGTAGTCTGACAAGGAAACACCGTTGCCAACGAAGGCATTGCTTCCCACGGTCATCGGGGCATATTTCGAACCGAGAAAGCCTGGACCAAACGCCGCGGGGCTGGCAAATCGCTGAGGAAGAATACTGACAAAATTGGGAAGTTCTGCCGATGCCTGACCGAGTTCTTTCGACAAAAGTGAACCGAGTGTCGGATAGTTGATCGGCCCTTGAGGCACATAGCCAGTGTGAATGAGATGAGTCGCTCGCCCATGATCACCTTCGCGCGTACTCATCGACCGGATAATCGCCATCCGCTTGGTCCACGCCGCGATCTTTGGCAAGTGTTCACTGATACGAATCCCCGGTACGGCGGTCTCTATCTCTTTAAACTCACCCCCGTTGGGATGTTCGGGCTTCATATCAAAAGTATCGATCTGGCTGGGACCGCCACTCATCCATAGCAGAATGCACGATCGCTTTCGCTGCGGGTTTGCCGCCGCGTCCTGCGCCATCAGCGGCAACCAGGAACGCGATGCCCCCACCGAGAGAAATGCGCCCAAGCCAGCGAGACAATCGCGGCGGGACACCGCGTGTCCCGCCAGATTCCGTAGCAATGACGGCATGATTTGTTCCTCGATGCAGAGTAGGAATCGGTCGAATGGCAGTCAGTTCTGTTCGTCAAATCAACGTCAATGGTTCAACAGAAACTCGCTACTGTTTAGGAGTGACCAGTAGACATCCCCCAGCGCCTGCTTCCAGTTGTAACCCTGACTTTCGTCTTCGACATACTTCAGCAACGTCGCGGATTCGACCGGACGAGGAGGGCGTGCGAGGGCCGCGACAAACAGAATCTCCAATCGCTGTTCGTTGCTAAAGAACGGAGATTCGATGATGGCCGAAAGCGTTCTTCCCTGTTCAGGCGAAGAGGCCTGGTCGACATAGACACCATTCAACATCAACAGCGCCTGCAGGATCGAGGTCTGTACTTCGCCCGGGGCCGACACGTGTTGTCCAAACAGTTCGCGAAACTTCTGTCGCTGACCGTCGACTCGAAAGAAATTGGGATTATCTTGCTGGGCTTCGACGTTTCCGGTCGCCCAAATCAGGCTATCGAACAGTTGATCACTGGTCAGTCCTTTCACCAGCATTCGCGCGAAAAATCGAGGATTTTCTTGTGAAGGATGTGTCCGTCGACTGGTGAGCTGGTAGGGCTGACTGCGTGTGATCGCACGAATCAGAAACTTCTGATCGTACTTATGCGCAATGAACGCGTGGGCTATTTCGTCAAGCAGTTCGGGATGACTGGCGGGATTTCGTTCATCGAAATCATCGATGGGGTCGACAATCCCCATTCCAAAGAAATGCCCCCACAGCCGATTGACGCAGGTTTTTGCAAAGTAACTGTTGTCGGTCGTGGTGACCCACTTCGCCAGTGCCGCTCGGGCATTTGAATTCGCCTTGAAATCAGGCGTGTTGCCATCCAGAAAGGCCGCCGTCACTTCTTGATCGAGTTCGGGGATCTTGATTTTTCGCGATCCCAGGCCCGACGCAGCGCTCTCTCCCGTTTGAACACCGCCGTAGAAGGCCGCCAGTTTCCAGAAGTCTTCTCGTTTCCATTTGGCGAACGGATGATTATGGCACTGGGCACACTCGAGCCTGACGCCCAGAAAGGCTCGAGCCGTCCCCGCCGCCAGATTCTCTGGTTTGGACTCTTTCAAACGGACGAAGGCGGTCGTGTTTCCTTCACTCGGAACTTCGTTATTGCCCGAGATCACCTCGCGTGCCATGCGGTCAAGCCCATGATTCCGTTCGAAGCGTTCACGCAGCCAGGTTTCAAACTGACGGACATTTCCCGCATTTTGATTGAATGGATCGGACGAATTGCCTGCTTCAGGAATGATGATATCGCGCCAGATCGATGTGAAATTCGACAGGTAGCCGGGTGAATCCAGTAATTGTTCCACAAGCGCCAGCCGCTTGCCCGGTGATGGATTGTCGAGGAACACGAGCGCCTCGTTGACGGATGGAATCCGCCCGACGATGTTCAGATACGTCCGCCGCAAGAATTCGGCGTCATCGGCAAGTGGCGCGGGTTCAACCTGATTCTGCTTCCAGACATCACCGATCCTTCGATCGATCACTGACGCCAGTTCGTCAGAGCTGCCTGGCGTAAGTGAGGGGTCCGATTGTCCAACGACGTCGGAAGAGCCGAGCATCAAGCCGATCAAGGCGAACACCACACTGGTGAATTGTGGAAATGCGATTCGAGTCATTCGATCGTCTCCTTGGGAACGTCCGCGATCTGCCAGTGCGGCCCTGTCGTTTCGCAAGAGGGCAGGGGGTCTCGTCATCGTGCGCGGGCCTGAAACGATACAAACAAGTGAGGCTCGCGGAACACTCAGCTTCAATTAGCGCTTGAAGCACTCTCATCAGATTGGAGGGCGGTCCGAATTTCGGCCCAGTCAGTTCGTTTCAACCGCTTTTCGTCGTCTTCGGCGAAGAACACAAAGTCCTCTTCAAGAACTTTCTCATCTCCTTTTGTCACCCGACCGTGCGAATCCACGGTGACATATCCGGATGCTTCGCCAAACAAGACCTGCCACTCGGCGATGCCAGTTTCGGCATTCCACCGGCGAACCGTTCCATCTTCAGAACAGGAATAGATTCCTTTTCCATCCGGTGTCCATTGAACACAGAAAACGGCCCCCAGGTGGCCTTGAAGGGAAGCAAAAGCCGTCCCGTCGCTCTTCCAAATCCGGACCGAATTGTCGCGGCTTCCTGAGGCAAGTCGCGTTCCATCAGGACTGAACTCGACCGATTCGACATGGCCGCCGTGTCCGCCCACGACAGTGAGAAGTTCGCCGTCAGCATTCCACAAACGGATCGTATTGTCTTGATGTCCGGTGGCCATCAGTTGTCCGTCTTCTGCCCATGACAAGCCACAAATCGGAGCGGAAATCGCTTCGAGAACTTTCAGAGGTTTGCCATCGAGCGACCAGAACCGGATACAGCCATCAAACCCTGCAGAGCAGATTTGTGTTTGATCCGGGGTAAACCGCACCTTCGTAATGCCATGATTTTGCCTGCCAATCTGCGTGACTTTCGCCGTCTCGAGATTCACCAGGGCAACGACTTTCTGATCACCGCCCGAGGCCACCAATTTTCCGTCGCGAGACCAAGCCAGACCTCGGGTGTCACCCGGCAGTGCGATGGGGTCACCCACCGGGGTTCCTTTCAAATCGTATCGCTGCAAATTTCGGTAGTACCGCAATCCGGGGATCATCGTTGTCCCATCCGGGCTCCAGCAGATCGCAGCCGTGATCCCAAAAGTGACCGTTGACAGCGCTGGGGAGCTGTAAAGTTGCTCACCATCATTGCTGAACAACGCAAAATTACGATTCGCACCACCCGTCCCCAAGACTGTTCCGTTGGCATTCACGCTGACGGTGTGCAGACCGTTGACTCGCAAAGGCATCGTCGGCAGTGGCATCCCCAATGGATCAACGATCAATGGGCCTGCAGCAATCATGTCGCCCGAGGGGCGCCAGGCAACGGGAACGATTCCATTCAAGTTCGGCGTCGGCGCTCTCGACACGGCTTGACGATCACCAATTTTCCAGAGCTTGATTGAACGCCAGCTTCCGGCCACCGCCTGTGTCCCATCAGGACTCCAGGAGACATACGACAACGGCTGATCAATTAGTACCGAGTCAATAAGTGCACCGGTCCTGTCCCAGACCTTCATGTGCGCGACATCGGAATCTCCGTCGCTGCTGGCTTCAATCCCGAAATCACACGAGAGCAATTGCGAGCCGTTCGCGTTCCAAGCCAAAGACCGTACGGGCCCCACATGTGCCTCGACCACTGGACCGGGAACACCTTGATCACTCCAAAAGCGAATGGTCTTATTCTCACAGCCGGATGTGAGAGTTTTTCCGTCAGGATGCCAAGCCACTGCGTTCACGGGCGCCTCGTGTTCGCGTAACACCGCCACCGTCGTTCCATCCGTAGCCCAAATCCTCAACGTTCCATCGGAACTGCCCGAAGCCAACAGGTTCCCTTCGGGGTGCCACGACACATCTTGTACAGCATCTTCGTGATCACGATAGACAAACTGTTCTCGCCCGTCGGCGTTCCACAGTCGGACCGTTCCATCAAGCGACGCCGTCGCCAGTCGCTCTCCTTTTTGATCGAAGCGGATGGCGGTCACCGTATCGTGATGACCAGCCAGGACGATTTTGAACTCGGGTGAGTCCTGTTGAAAATCATACAGACGAACGATCGGTCCGCTGGCGATCGCCAACCACCGACCGTCAGGACTCCAGGTCACATTTGAAGCGCTTCCGCCCGGGTTCTTCGTGTACATCTGCCAACGTCGGCCACCGGGCAGGGGAGTCGGTTCCGACACGATTCCAGGAATCGCGCTGCGTTCGGACGCGACCGTCGTCTCTTCGGCACGGAGCGATTCATCCGCCACGACCGCTAAAAAAACAAACCCCGTCGCAGCGAAGGGCACTAGAACGCGTCGCGCCTTCGACCAGGCCCGTCTTCCAAGTGACCAGGACATTGCTTGTTCCTCTCCCACATGCAGAATTGCACCGCATTCGGTTTCGGCTGAAGTTGACGACTTAACGAACTCAGATGCTCATTGAAAATGAGCCACACACCACAGATCCACGAAGATCTAGTGACGAATACGATCAACGCCATCTCGCGTGATTTACAAAAAATGGGAGCGACAACGGCATCACGTTCTCGCCAAACACCACCACGATCGTTCCTCGAATGTACGACGGTGGAATCCGTTGAGAAATCCCCAACATCATTAAAGACATGCCGCCTGACAGTGTCGCGAATGTTGTCGGCAAATTCAACTGTTTAATGGATTTAACCAGAACGGCCCGTTCACCTGCCCGGCCATCGATTGGACAGGGCAGGACCTTCCACCTGCTCCCACTCAATCCAATCAAGCACCGTAGCCCATGCGATGAGATCACTGTCTGTGGCGGATGAATCGTAAAAAGTCGCAAATTCGGCACAATCGTGATTGCCCGCGCATCCAGACGACCTGTAAACTGGCGAACCGTGGGGAGATACGCGAAATAGGTTGCGTAGCTGCAAGCTAGCATCCCGTTCGTCACTCATGAACTAGATTTGACTGGATGCTCCCATCCACTGTTCCCGGTGAAGTGGCCGCAGAACTCTGAATCGCGGTCGTGATGGGGATCTTTGACTGGCGGGGTTCGTCACATTTGAAGGGTTTAAATCTTATGCTGCGTAAGCTGTGTTCACTGATTGCTGTTGGCGTGTTGACCTGCGGCTTCGCTCCCAGCCGCGCCCAGGCACAAACGGCCTACCCAGTCCAGACCGGACTGATTCAGTCGGCTGGACAATGCTGTCAGCCTGCTCCCACCTGTGGTGCTCAATTGGGCTGTGCAAGCTCATGGGGGGGCTCGGCAGGCTGCCGAACTCCGCTTGTCATTGGTACCTATTCCGGTTGCTCGACGATTTCGAACTGCGGCTACTCAGGTTATTCAGGCTACGGTTCCGGCTACAGCGGCACATATGGAACTTCGCGACACCGGATCTGGAATTTCAGCGGAGGTGTGTCGAGCTGCGATCCCTGCACGTACAACTCCAGTTACTACACAGGCTATTCCGGCTTGGGTTGTGGATTGCTGGGTTACCGTCGCCCCTGCCTGCCGTCGTACGCCACGAACTACGATAGTTGCGGCTACGGGTCGCGATATCTGAATGGCTACTACGGCGGATCGGGATGGGGCTCCTATGGCTCGTGCGCTCCACGGATCTCTGGTTGCTATTCCCGACGTCCTGCCTGCGGTGCTTACGCCACAACTCAGTGCTGTGCTCCAACCCTGTCATACGGATGCGCACCTTCGTGCTGTGCACCGAGTGCGAATTGTTGCGGCGCAACGTCGAATGTGATGACGTCAGATGGAATCACGCCGATTCCGCAAGCCACGCCGCAAGCACCTCCAAACGAAACGACATCTCCCCCAGCGGTCTCACCAACACCAGTGGCCCCTCAGGCTCCAACCGCCCCAACTCCAGCGGCGCCACCAACGCCAGGCACCTGATCAAGCGGACTGATCAGAGTCAAAACAGACGGCAACCGCGCGATTGCCGATCTTCGAGCCCAAATTGAAAACGCGGCGCCGATCCCCACCGGGTTCGGTGCCGCGTTTCGTTTCCGTAAGTTCGCACCCATTGGGTTCGGACGGAAATTCTCGCATCTGGATTTCAGGGCATTTCGAGATCAATACGGTCATTCTGCTCCGCAATTAAGACGTGTTGGCCCTGTGTTTCCCAGTCGTCAGCCGCCGTGACGCCCGCTGTTCGTTTTCGCTTTTCATCAAGCGACCACTCGGCCTGAATACGTCGACACTCTGCCGCAATCTGCTCGGCGGTCGGCAAATAGGCGAGATTCGAATCGACATCCCGCTCCGGGCGAAGGTCGTGCGGTGTCGTTCTCGAATTGGCCATGATCATAAATTCATTCCTCTCAAAACGAAGCGCAAAACGCCGCGAGCAATGGAGATGAGACGCAACCAAAGCCCGCGGCGCACCGTGACGCGGCCGGCAAGGAGTCACTCCGGCCACGTGGGAATCTTACGCCTGTCCACAAGGGCAAGAGATTACAAAATCGTTATTTTTTGAATTTTGTGGGACGGCCGACAGATCATACGTGCCGCGGTGATGGGAACAGCCGTGCGATCCGCCGCGTTTGTCCCGTATTGGTCTCGGCAGCGGCGTCGAGTGATCACCGACGAGATCAAGACGGGACGCACGAATCGCAGCCCTGATTGCCACACGTCGCCCTATCACGTCGCCACAATCCTTACGAAGAAGCCAGCCTCCCTCAACACAAATCTGAACACGACGAAAACAAGGAAGAATACACTGAAATTGAACCGCGGTTTTTGAATGTCAGACATCGGGCTCGTGAACACGTCGCAATGGGCGCGGAAAACAGCGAACCCGCTGCATTGTCACTACCAAGGAGTCACGCCATGTCGATCGCACGAGTCGGAACCTTGGGTCTATTCGCAGGCCTGCTGATCACCGCTGGAATCATCGGCACGAATGCAATCGACACCCTGAAGGCCAGCGCTTCGGAGGCGAAAGAGTCGAAACTCACGAAACTGCGAACGGAGAAAGTCGAAATCCTGCAACGAGTCGTGAATCAACTTGAGAAGCTACGCATCCAAAAAGAAGTCGGGGCCGATGATCTTTATGCAGCCCAGATGGAACTTTACCACGCGAAACTCGACCTTTGCGCCTCTGACCGAGACAGGATTGCGACCCTCGAACATTTGCTCAGTGAAGCACGCCGCCGCGAAGAGGCCGCGCTCCACTCGAATACCAAACCGTCACATCGCGCGCTGGAACGAGCACAAGTCGATCGATTGGACGTCGAGATTGCGCTGGAACAGCTGCTGTCGAAATAACCGCATCCGCGGCAACAGGCACATCGCGCCACGATAGTGCGCAGGGGCACCGGTGCCCGGATTCCGATATAGAACGCTTATTCGCAGAAATGCCCATTCTTTACGAGCGGTCGCACGCATTTTGCCTGCGGGCCATGTTCAGTCATTTCTTCCTCAAAACGGACCTCGCTTCCCAGCTCCAACCGGTGCAGCGCCAAGTCCACCAGGCTGTTGGCATGGAAATGGACCTCGCGACCATCGCAGGTCGAAATTGTTCCGCAAGCGGTCTCGGGGTGTTCGGCTCCATCAGGCAGACTGATTTTCGAAATCCGACCATGCGCTAACGCGCATGCTGAGTGCCGTGCCAGGGCGCGTTGCACCAGTGAGACGAGTTCGTGACGAGAATACGGCTTGCGAATGACACCTAGCACGTGCCCACCGCTTTCGTAATGGTCTTCCGAGAAGTAGCCGGATGAAAAAAAGATTTCGATGTTCGGGTCCAGATCGACAAGCCGTTCGAGAATGGCATCGCCCGTGATTCGGGGAAGATTCAAATCGATGATCGCCAGATCGACCTGCACCGGTGACTTCCGAAAGAGTTCCACCGCCTGAATGCCGTCGTCGGTGGAGAGAACCTGATATCCCTGCCGTTCCAGAATCTGCTGGCCCAACGCACGCACCATCGCGTCAGACTCGGCCAACAGGACAGTCGGCTTAAGGCCACGTGATCGCGGTGGAAGGGCCGTGGTGGATTCCATCGCAGGAATCTGCCCCGAACTCGGAAAATACAAATCGAATTGGATTCCCGCTTCTACACTATGACTGCACTCAACCCAGCCATGATGTTGTTCCATGACTTCCGTCACAAATTCCAAGCCGATTCCAGCGTCGTGTCGGCTCGAACCGCCTCTGGTGAGTTGTGCGGCGAGCCGCTCATACACTTCCTGCGTCAAACCACGCCCCGTCATGCCGATTCGCGCGCGGACAAAGTTCCCCTCACCGATCCGTTGAGGCTCGGCAGAATCGTCAGCCTTCAGCGCCAGGTTCTCGCAGTCGAGGACGATTCTGCCACCGTCAAGCAGCGAGTCCTGAATGCCAAGACAAAGGTTCACAAGAGCCTGTCCGACCTGGACTTCATCCACCGAAACGGGCCACAAACCCATTGTCGGCTTGCAAGTGACACGTAGCGAAGGATCGAAGAGTTGCTTGCTTTCTACCAGGAACGTTGACAGCAACGTATTGAGATCAACCTGCTGAAACCTGCCATGGCCTTCTCCTGAAAATCGCAAGAGCCGGCGGATCATGTCGGCAGCACGGTGACTGGCGGCTTCGACGCGCGTGAGAGCCTCTGCACCTTCCGACTCAACTGCGGATTGAGTCATCGCCAATGACGTATTACCCAGGATGACGGTCACGAGATTATTGAGGTGATGGGCCATCCCCCCGGCAAGACGTCGCACCGCCTCTAGCTTTTGTGACTGGCGGACATTTTCCTCGCCCTCGCGCTGAGTCCGTTCCAGTTCAAGTCGGGGCGCAATGCTTCTCACGGTCAGTGCAGTGCCAAGGTATTCGCCGTGTGGATCGAAAATCGGCGCGATCCGGCCTTCCACGGGAGTGCGCTGCCCACTTCGATCGATCAGGTCAGTGCCTTTCGCGATTGCAACATCACACCAGTCACAAGGGTCTTGACTGGCCACGTCCTCGAGTATGAATTGACCATGCGGCCGCGCAAGATGGCAGACGTCCGACAGCGACTTTCCTGCCGCTTCGTCCTTGTCCCAGCCCGTTAAATTGCACGCCGCGTGATTCATGAAGTGGATTCGACAATCGGCATCCGCGGTGATGATCGCGTCGTCGACACCTTCAAGAGTCGCTGCCAACCACCGTTCGGTCTCGGCCAGCCGTTGCTCGGCGCGGTGCATCGCCAGGGCCATCTCAATGGTCGTCTTCAACTCCTGCCCTTCATAAGGCTTCAAGAGATAGCCAAATGCTCCAGTGTCCGCCGCCCGAGCGACGGACTCGGCGTCGGCAAATGCCGACAGGTAGACGATTGGAGTGCCATAGTGAGCGTGGATCTCACGAGCGGCGTCGATTCCGTCGCGATCCCCTTTCAGGTGAATATCCATTAACACCAGATCGGGATGAAACTGATCCGCCTTTTCAATCGCATCCTTCGCGGACGAGGCAATTCCCGAAACCTGATAACCAAAGCCTTCCAACTCGTTCTGAATGCACGTCGCGACGATTCGTTCATCGTCGACCACCAGGATTTGACTTTTTGACATTTGACATTCCTCATACTTCATTCTTGAAAGACTTCGGGAAATGTCACCGTGATGGACATTCCACGGCCATTTGCCCATTCCAAAGTTCCGGAAAGTTGATCAACCAGAGCCTGCACGATTTGCTTGCCGATGCCATTTCCAGGGTTTCTTTGCCAGAAATTCCCACGCCGTCATCAGCGACGACCAGCTCAATCTGGTCATCGCGACTCCGGAGTTCGACACGAACCTCACCCGATCTTCTGTCGGGAAAGGCATACTTCAGTGCGTTGCAAACCAGCTCATTGACGATCAGGGCACACGGGATGATGCTGTCCGACTCCAACACAACTTTGTCGACGATGATTTTGGAGGTGATGTCACCCAGCGTGGGGGAATAGCATCGAAGCAGCGCCTGCACGAGTTCCGTGAGGTAAAGGTCCAACTGGAACGACGACAGATCTGGCATTCGAAACTGTCTGTCGTGAACCTGCGCGATGGCGCGAACACGCTGCTGGCATTCCTTAAACAGTTCACGACTGGCCTGATCCTGAATTCGACTCATCTGAAACCCGAGAAGACTGCTGATCACCTGAAGGTTGTTCTTGACGCGGTGTTGCAGCTCTCGATAGAGCGTTTCCTTCTCACTTAATGCCGTTTCGG